>JBFEWU010000362.1:0-4810 GCA_041546215.1 Draconibacterium sp.
AGCATTGTGAATAAGGGCATCCAGGAAACCTACAACCGCCTTAATAATTCATTGTTTGCGTCCTATGCCTACGATGCAAAATATTTGCTCGATGCTTCATTCACACTGGCTTCATCAAATGTCTTAAATCCCGACCGGAAATGGGGGTATTTCCCGGCACTGTCAGCTGCCTGGGTTATCTCCAACGAGGATGCCATGAAAGAGAATGAGGCAGTGGATTACCTGAAGCTGCGTTCGTCCATTGGAATTCTGGGAAGCGACAACATGGATTTCGATACCTATAAGCAGGAGTATACACCGGGATCAAGCGTTAATTTTGGAAACTTCCTCGGCGCTCCTACCCTGAAAATGGGATCCTTGCCTGTGAGAAACCTTACCTATGCGAAAATCCGTAGTTTTAATGTGGGATTAGAAGGAACGCTCTACAAAAATCTCAACTTCGAAGTGGAATTATTCCACAATAAAGTCTACGACATCCTTACCGGAATTGGCAATGTGAATTCGTCGGTACTGGGTGTTAGCCCGGGATATGCAAACAACGGAGAGAGAACCTTTAAGGGTCTTGAACTGGGACTGGGCTACCATAAAAACCATGGCGATTTTAAATATGCCCTTAATGGCAAGTTCACTTTTAACCGCAGCGAAATCATTAACATGAACGAGCTTTCGTGGAAGAATGATTTTAACAAAGCCACAGGCCAGCCCGTTGGACAGATATTCGGATACGAAGCAGAAGGTTTCTTCAAAGACCAGGCTGACATTGACAACAGCCCGTTACATACCTTCTCTGAAGTACAGGCGGGTGATGTAAAATATAAAGACCAGGATAACAATGGTATAATCGACCAGTACGACAGGATCGCCATTGGAAGCGGCTCGAGCATGCCTGAACTCTATTTTTCATTCGACATGAATATGGAGTACCGGAATGTGGGAATGAACTTCCTGTTCCAGGGAGTGGGTAACTACAGTACAATCCTTAATGCAACAAGCATTTACCGTCCACTGGCAGGAAATAACAACATATCGCAACACTACTTCGATAACCGCTGGACTCCGGGCAACCAGGATGCCCTGTACCCAAGATTAACCACCGAGTCGAACCTGAATAACGAACAAAACTCAACCATCTGGTTGCAGGACCGCTCGTACCTGAAATTGCGCAGTGCCGAAGTTTACTACAGGCTGCCCGGCCAACTGGTCAATAAAGTGAAGCTGGATAATGCCAAAATTTTCGTGAGAGCTTACAACCTGTTTTCAATCGACAAAGTTGATGCAGGCGATCCTGAATCCATTGGCAAAAGAGATATGAAAAAGTCTGAATCAACAGGAATTTCTTATCCCTTATACCGGACAATTAACCTGGGAGTTAAAATTAACTTCTAAGCAAACCAATTAAACGAAGAACATTAAATTTTAGAGTAATGCAAAAAAGAAATTCATTATATCTGTTGTTGGGATTATTTTTAATCTCACTCTCTTCCTGCGAAGATTTCCTGGAATACAGCGAGTCTTCAACATTGAACAAAGAGTTGGCTTTTAGTAACATGGAAAGAGCCACAAAAGTGGGACTTAACAGTTATACTTTTCTACAGGACAACTTTGGGGGTGCCATGCGCTCATCGGCATGCGACGAATCGCAATATGTCTGGCCAAGCCATTCCATTCACAAATACTACAACGGCAGCTGGTCGGCTTTCACCACCATCGACGATCAGTGGGCGCACTATTACAAGGGAATTCATGCCTGCAACGATTTTCTTGAAAACGGGGCAGATTTAACTTTCGAGGAGTACAGCACCCAGGAGAATTTTAAAAATGATTACATCAATTTCCAGAACCTGAAGTGGGAAGTTCGTGCCCTGCGCGCCTATTACCATTTCGAGCTGGTTAAACGTTATGGAGCTATTCCCCTGGTAACAAATACACTTACCATTGATGAAGCCAACAGTGTTACACAAACTCCGGCAAAAGAGGTGATTCAATGGATTGCCAACGAGTGCCAGACCTGTTACCAATACCTGCCAGGGTCCTACGATTATTCAGGAAATCCATTCGGAGGACAGGCCGGACGTGTTACAAAGCTTTTTGTAAAGGCTCTTGAATCACGTGCCATGCTATATGGAGCAAGCCCGTTGTACAATGGTGGTTCTTACGACAAGGAACTTCTACGTTCGTCGGCGAAAGCCTCGTTAACCATTATTGAGGAGATGGAAGGAAAAGGCATAAGTCTTGCCCACATTGCCTATTCCGACCTGTGGAATTCCGATGGTGACACACATGTTAAATGTCCTTCTGTTATTGCCAAAATAAGAAAAGGCTCTACCAATAGTTTCGAACGCGAAAACTTCCCGATTTCGGTTGAAGGTGGAAAAACAGGAAATTGTCCGACACAGAACCTGGTTGATGCCTACGATATGCAGTCCGGATTCACTTACGATCCTGCAAATCCCTATGCCAACCGCGATGAACGCCTGGCACAAACCGTAGTTGTAAACCAATCGGTGTGGGCCTACCAGGACACCATGGATATTTCGGAAGGCGGAACTGCCGGGTTACCCAATAAAGGAGCTACTCCAACGGGGTATTACCTGAAGAAATTTGCCATGGCAAACACCAACCTGAAACCTAGCGGTACGACCAAACATAAAATGATCTGGATCTTGTTCCGCCTGGGCGAAGTTTACCTGAATTATGCCGAGGCAGCGAGTCAGATCAACGGAGTTTCAGGAACCGACGGCGACCTTTATATTTCAGCCCTTGATGCCATTAATAAAGTACGTGCACGTAAAGGATTAAGCATCGACCCTGTGTCGGCCGACCTCTCCTTACCTGAGTTTACCTCGAAATACAGAAACGAGCGTATGGTAGAGCTGGCCTTCGAAGATCACCGTTTCTGGGACATTCGTCGCTGGGAGATCGGACCTTCATCGGTGAAGATCAAAACCATGAAAATTGAACAGGCTGAGGGGGGTAATTATAGCTACCAGATTCTGGAAGACCAGTCAACACGGGTTTGGGATAATAAGTACTATTTCTATCCCATTAACCAAAAAGAACTGGATGCCAATAAAAACCTGATTCAGAACAAAGGCTGGTAAAAATAGATTAGCGATTATGATACGACCATGATCAAAGATTTTAAGCACAACAGGAAATAATTAAAATTTGTCTGGTGTCTTGGTTCTAGTATCCTGGTTCTAATTTTAAACCTATGAAAGTCACACCATTGAGAGATGTGATTCTAAAGAATAAAAGGAAATGAATATTAACCGCGGAGACGCAGAGCAAAGAAAAAACTCAGCGCCTTTGCGCCTTAGCGGTAAAAAAGACAGAGAAGTTCCGCACTCCTGTAAACTATTAAAAATGAACATTCAATTTAAAGCATATTCAAGTGAAAAAAATATATAATTCAATACTGACATTTGCAGCTGCAATCATTTTGATTTCGGGCTGCAATAAAGACGATATTTTAATGAATAGTATCGATCTTGCTCCGGTTCCGCTAAAAATGGAACTGAAAAAAAATGCAATTATTTCGGGAGATAGCCTGATCCTGGAATTTAGTGTCGAAGGCAGCGCCCTGGTGGCCAACAAAGACATACCGATCCACCTTGCTGTTACCGATGAAAGCGGGAACGATGCATCGGAATATTTTCTGGGATTTACGGAAGCAATAACTTTCCCCTTGGGTGAAAAAGCGCTTACGAAAACCTATCAGCTAACCAAAATTCAAATGCCTAAGCTAAATGTTACGGTTAGCGCCACCACCGAGGCAACCAGTATTTCAAATAACACTGCGGCACTAACCATTTCAAACAATACGAGCAGTAAAATGCTGACGTTTAAAATTGGCGATGCAGAAGTGGCGGTTGAAGATGGCACTACAACAGTGCACCTGTTGATGCCAACGGGCACAGACCTAAGCAGTCTTGAGCCGGAGGTAGGTGTTTCTTCCGATGCATCTTACGAACCGCAAGGTCCGCAGGATTTTACCAATCCGGTTATTTATACCGTTACGGCCCAGGACGGCGTTTCTTCGCTTGAGTACACGGTCACTGTTGAGGTGGCAAAAAGTACCGATGCTTCTTTGGCTTCGATCATACTGGGTGGATACGTGGGCATCATCGACAATGCCAATTCAACCATCCTGGTTAACGTTCCGGTTGGAACCAATACCTCAGACTTGACTCCCGTGGTTATTCCTGCCTTTGGGGCAAGTTTCCAGATTAATGGTAATACCTGCGTGGTTACCGCCGAAGATGGAATTAATACCCGGAATTACACCATTAATTTTGCCGAGAAAGCCTTTGTGCCGCAAATGGTATTGGTTGAAGGCGGAACATTCGTGATGGGAGCCGGTGGCAATGGCGCTACCTTTGAAGCAACCATTTCGAAAGACATGTATGTAAATATTATTGAAATTACCTGGGAGGAATACAGTAAGCTGCTTGGCGATGAGAGAGGTAATATTTGCAGCTGGCGTTTCAAAAAAATTGGTCCCGATGTGCCCATGAACGGGGTAACTTTCTTCGATGCCTGCGATTTCTGTAATAAAGTGAGCGAATTGCACGGTCTCGATCCTTATTACAACATCAGCGGACGTGTGGAAAAAGCCGATGGCAACCTTTCCGACGCCACAGTTACCATTATAGATCCGAACGGCACTGGATACCGCCTGCCAACTGAAACCGAATGGGAATTTATTGCCCGGGGCGGAAATAAGTCGCAGGGATATACCTATCCGGGAAGTGATGTCATTACCGAAGTTGGCTGGGTTCAGGCGAACGCCATTAAAACCTACAACAAC
>JBFEWU010000182.1:0-9460 GCA_041546215.1 Draconibacterium sp.
CCAGTTGCCAGCTGTCTTCGTTAACATTCATTACCATGGTGTTCATCCCCATGTTCATGGCGGCTTTTTGGGTGCTCAGCCGAGTTCGTAAACTGGAGTTGAAAAATACCAATACCATGGTTTTGTTTTTCCCTAGCTGTTGAAAGCCAAAAGGATTCTTCTTTACCTCGAAAGCTGTTTTTAATGCTTTTTCAATACTTGGTATATCTTTTACGGATGTGAATTTTTTCATGATTTTAAAAATTAGAAACCGGGATTTGGAAGCACAAAGCTAAAATCCGGAGCTTTTATTATTTTCTGCCTTTAATTTTGCTTCGATTTATTTCGGACGCACTTGACCGTTTCCTTCGATAATCCATTTATAACTGCATAATTCCTCCAAAGCCATTGGTCCGCGCGCATGCAGTTTTTGTGTGCTAATTCCGATTTCTGCACCAAGACCGAATTGTGCACCATCGGTATAGGCAGTGGAAGTATTCGAATAAACCGACGAAGCATCAACCATTTTTTGAAATAACTGAATGCGTTTCTCATCTTCAGAAATAATGGCCTCGCTGTGTTTCGAGCTAAACTGATTGATGTGTGCAATGGCGTTGTGTATACATTCAACAGTTTTTACCGACATCTTCATGGAAAGAAATTCAGTTCCGAACGATTCTTCGTTCGCATGGAAAAGAAGTTCGGCCGGATAAAGGCCTTTTATTTTTTTGTAAGCCGGTTCATCGGCATAAATCACCACCTTCTCTTCCGAAAGCTTTTGCGCAAAGGCAGGAAGTTCATCCAGACGGCTTTCATGGATAATCAAACAGTCGAGTGCATTACAAACCGATACACGCCGGGTTTTTGCATTGAACACGATATCGCGCCCTTTTTCGGCATCTCCATATTTGTCGAAATAGGTATGGCAAATGCCGGCTCCGGTTTCAATAACCGGGATAGTAGCGTTTTCGCGAACGAAATTTATCAAACTCTGGCTCCCGCGTGGAATGATTAAATCGATGTAACCATGTGCGCGTAACATTTCATTTGTTTCTTCGCGCCCGGCAGGTAAAAGACTTACCGTATTTTCATCCAATCCGAATTGTTTGAGTACGCTTTGAATAATGGAAACAATTGCCTGGTTGGAATAAATCGCATCACTGCCACCTTTTAAAACACATGCATTTCCTGATTTTAAACACAAGGCAAAAACATCGAAGGTAACATTTGGACGAGCTTCGTAAATTATTCCGATCACACCAAAAGGAACCGTAATTTTCCTGATTTTTAATCCGTTTGGACGAGTGGTCTCCTTTAGAACATTTCCAACCGGACTCCTTAACTGAGCAACATTTTCAATGTCAGAAGCAATTCCTTCAATACGTTCAGCTGTCAATTTTAAACGGTCGAATTTTGGATCAGCCGGATCCATCCGGTCCAGATCTTTTTGATTTTCAGCCAGAATTAATGAGGTATTTGTACGAGCCTGCTTTGCTAATTCGTGTAACACGGCTACAGTTTGAGTATCCTCAACCATGTTCAGTTTGCGCGAGGCTGTTAGCACTTGTCGTAATTGTTGCTCAATTTTCATGTGTATATAATTAGTTTAAAATCTTGTTTTTCAATGCTTAACATACAGAAAGGTATATGTATTTTTCATGGTCTATGGAACTCGTCCCGACACATCGGGACTCGTTTCATCTGAGTATGTTTTGTTTAAGTAACTATAAATCTGTTTATTATTTATGCTGGTAATTTGATCTTTTTCCATTGGCCCGATGGAACTCGCAAATCCGTCAGCTGACGGATATTCATCATCTTTTGTGTGAACACCATTGAAATATTTTGCCTTCTTCAGCTCGTTTCATCGTATTTAATTTTTGCCGCTTTTATTCATAACTGCTTATTTCCATTTTCTTTTAAAATTTAAAACCCTCTCCCGGGGGAGGGAGAGGGAGCTCAGAATATGTTCAAATTAAGGCATCAAAAAGGGGAGTGAATGTAGTTGCCGAGGGCCGGCAAACTAGTCAAAGGTTACCCTGAGCTTTTTTTTTCTTCAATATTTTACAAGAGATTGATACAATCTCTAAGAACTTCCGTTTGACTTGTTTTCCAAATACAAGTAATCGTAATGAACCACCGGCTTTTGTTTGTCCGACAGTTTTTCAGCATCAATCTTTTCTGAATTGTAACTTGCTTTGCCAACTCCGATTATTTCGCCCGATTCATCAAGAATTTTTATTAAATCACCTTTTTTGAAATCGCTTTCGATTTTTATTATTCCTATGGGTAATAAACTCACCGCTTTTTCCGAATTTAATGCTTCTATCGCCCCTTTGTTAATAACCACCTGTCCTTTTGCAAAACCATCGGAATAGGCGATCCATTTTTTTACGCCCCTCGACGATTTCTTGTTGGGAACAAAAAAAGTATGCGGCAAACTTTTCTTTTTATCCAGTATGTCAATCAGCACATTTTCTCTGCAGCCATTTGCCACATGCACGCCAATTCCATCGCTGGCTACTTTTTTGGCAATACGAAATTTTGTATGCATCCCCCCACGTCCAAAATCCGACTGTTTGCCTGATATGGCATTCTCCGGTTCGTGTTCGCGGGGCTCAATGCACTCAATTAGTTCGGCTCCTTCATTGTCGGGGTGCGCCGTAAAAACGCCGTCAATATTACTAAGGATGATTAGTGCTTCCGAGTCTACCATGGAGGCGATTAATCCCGAGAGTTCATCGTTGTCGGTAAACATCAGTTCTGTTACCGATATGGTGTCGTTTTCGTTGACAATGGGGATAACCTTGTTGTCGAGTAAAGTGGTGATGCAGTTTTTCATGTTCAGATAGTGACCACGACTTGAGAAATTCTCCTTTGTGGTAAGAACCTGTGCACATACCACCCCGTCTTCATGAAAAAAATCGGAGTAACGTGAAATTAATTTTACTTGTCCCAATGCCGCCCAAAGCTGTCGTTGCGAAACAGCGTCGGTTTTTTTTGCCGGCAGCATAACCGCACGCCCTGCTGCCACGGCTCCCGATGATACCAAAACCACTTCAACTCCTTTTTTATGGAGAAAAGCTATTTGGTCTACCAGGTGCGCAATTCGGGAGACATTTAATGTCCCATCGGCTCTTGCCAGCACATTGCTACCAACTTTAACGGTTATTTTCTGATATCGCAACTCCACTTTTTATTTCGTGTTATTTATTTTTTTATACGAGGCCAGTACTCCCTGGATCAGAGAAGCACTGAATCCTTTGTGTTCCATTTCGTTTAATCCGGTAATGGTAACTCCCATTGGAGTAGTTACTTTGTCAATCTCACGTTCAGGATGATGGCCCGATTGAAGCAATAGTTCAGTGGCTCCTTTTACCGTTTGAGCAGTAATAAATTGTGCCATCTCGGCGCCAAATCCAATTTCGATTCCTCCTTGCATAGCAGCACGAATGTAACGCAGTGCATAGGCAATTCCACAGGATGAAAGTACTGTCGCCGCTGCCATTAGTTCTTCAGGAATTTCAATGGTTTTGCCCAACTTGTCGAATAATGCAAGCACATATTCTTTGTGGTCAGCGGTGTTCCCGTTCGCAGAAATACAGGTCAAGGATTCCTGCAACGCAATAGCCGTGTTTGGCATTACGCGAAAAATTGGAATATCAGTTCCAACCATGGCGCCAAGATCGTCAATGCCAACCCCTGCAACGATGGAAATAAAAATCCTGTCAGGAGAAAGTACGGGCTTTATGCTTTTTACAACTCCTTCAATGTGGTACGGTTTTACAGCCACGATAATAACATCGCTGTCTTTCGCGGCATCCAAATTATTTCGAAAAGCGTTTATTCCCAAATTGCTCATCTTGTTGAGGGTTGCATCTTTTGGATCTGCCACTGAAATATCAGATGCAGCTACAAAGCCCGACTTAAGAAGTCCGATGGCAATTGCACTGCCCATGTTTCCTGCTCCGATTATTGCTATTTTTTTATTTTCCATGTTGCCTAGTATTATAAATGACAAGTCACTATGTTTATTGTTTATTCATCGATGCCAATACCTGTCCGAAAGCGGCTAAAAATTCATCAGCCTGTTCGATTGTTAAACTCAAAGGTGGCAGGAGCCTGATTATATTTTGTCCTGAAACACCGGTGAAAATTCCATGGTCGAAAAGTAATCTCTGCCGTATTTCTTTTATTGGCGTTTTAAATTCCATGCCAATCATGAGACCTAATCCTCGGGTATCAAAATCAGCATCCATTGCGTTTAGTTTATCCATGAGGTAGGCGCCAACTTCTGCAGAATTTTCAACCAGCTTTTCATCCTGTATAACGTTTAAAACAGAAATTGCAGCCGCACATGCCAAATGGTTACCACCAAAAGTTGTGCCCAGCATGCCGTACCAGGGTTCAATTTCTGGTTGAATGAGAACGCCTCCAATGGGAAACCCGTTGCCCATTCCCTTTGCCATGGTTATCATGTCGGGTTTTACGCCGGTATGCTGAAAGGCAAAAAACTTTCCGCTTCGCCCGTACCCCGACTGTATTTCATCTAAAATAAGTGCTGCCACGTATTTTTCACAAAGCATCTTCAGTTTGGTAAGAAATTCAACTTCGGGGACATAAATTCCACCAATGCCCTGTATCCCTTCAACAATAACAGCTGCCACGTCGCCATTTCTGAGGGCCTTTTCTGTTGCTTCAATGTCATTGAAAGGTAAGATTATGGCGTTGTCTGTCTCATTAACGGGTGCAATAATTTTTGGATTATCGGTGATTGAAACTGCTGCTGAAGTTCTTCCGTGGAAACCTTTCTTATACGAGATAATTTTCTTTTTACCGGTTATAAAAGATGCCAGTTTCAATGCGTTTTCATTGGCTTCGGCACCCGAATTGCAAAGGAAAAGCTGATAGTCTTCTGTGCCGGAAATTTCCCCCAGCTTTGTAGCCAGTTCCTTTTGCAGAGGATTTTGAACCGAGTTGGAGTAAAATCCAATTCGAGAAAGTTGGTTTGAAATGTTTTCTACATAAGCCGGGTGGCTGTGGCCAATGGAAATTACTGCGTGTCCGCCATAAAGATCGAGGTATTTATTGCCCTCAGCATCCCACACGTAACAGCCTTTTGCCTCAACCGGAGTTATATCGAAAAGTGGATATACATCAAATAATTTCATATAAAAAATTAGAAGTCAGAACCTGGAAATCAACGGAATTAGAGTTTCCAGATCTGTCATCCTGTTTGTTTTTTGTTTTTACTTGTTTTGTTTCTAAAATGCTACCGGTTTTAATCCAAGTCCGGTCTTTTCGTCTAATCCAAACATCAGGTTCATGTTTTGCACTGCCTGCCCCGACGCTCCTTTTATTAAGTTGTCGGTTAAACTGATTATTACCAGTTTATTCCCGTGTTTTTCCAAATATATCACTCCTTTATTGGTGTTCACCACTTGTTTTACTCCCGGATTTTTTTGGGAGATAAAGACAAAAGGATGATCCGAATAATAGGCATTGTAAAGTTCGTTTGCGTTTTCCAGAGTGCCATCAAATTTTGTATAGCACGACACAAAAATACCACGAGTGTGATTTCCTCGTATGGGTATAAAATTAAAGTCGTTATTAAATTCTGGCTGAAGCTGTGTAAGGCTTTGCAAAATTTCACCTTCATGTTGGTGCTGAAAGACTTTATATGCCGAAACGTTGCTGTTTCTCCAGCTAAAATGAGAAGTTGCTGTTGGTTTTTGTCCGGCTCCGGTTGATCCTGTAATGGCATGAACATGTACTTCATTATTAAGTACTCCTGCATCGGCCAGTGGCAAGAGTGCCAATTGAATCCCTGTTGCGAAACAGCCCGGATTTGCCACTCTTTCACTCGATTCAATTTCTTCCCGGTTTAATTCTGGCAATCCATAAACAAAGTTATTTCCCTCTCTTTTTAATCTGAAATCATGACTCAAATCAATAATTTTCATGTGTTTCGGTAAGGAATGCTTTTCAATAAATTCAATTGATTTTCCATGGCCCATGCAAAGGAAAATAACGTCAACCTCATCAAATGGCATTTCGCTTGTGAAAGTTATATCACTTTCTCCCAACAAGTCATTGTGTACATCAGAAATCAGATTTCCCGCATTGCTGGTACTTTGCACAAAAGTAATTTCAGCATAGGGATGATGCAGCAATATTCTCAACAACTCTCCTGCGGTATATCCGGCTCCTCCTATGATCCCAATTTTTATCATCCTATAAATTCTTGTTTACCGAGTTGTAAATTTTCAGCGAATTCGAAAGAATTTTCGTAAATCCTTTAATGTCATCAGCCGTCCATGCTTCAACGGTTTCGCCATATTCGCCAAATCCCGAATTCATCAAATCGTGTTCCGATTCTATTCCCACTAATTCGAAATGATAAGGTTTTAGTTTTACGATGACCTTACCGGTTACATTTTCCTGGGTAGATTCAAGGAAAACTTCTATGTTGCGCATTACCGGTTCCTGGTACATTGCTTCATGCAGGAACATTCCGTACCAGTTGCCAAGTTGTTCTTTCCAGTAGCTTTGCCATTTTGTGAGGGTGTGTTTTTCCAGTAAATGGTGCGCTTTTATAGTAATTAACGGGGCAGCTGCTTCAAATCCAACACGGCCTTTAATTCCAATAATTGTATCTCCAACATGGGTGTCGCGACCTATGGCGTATTTCGAGGCAATGGCTTCCAGGGCGCGGATAATATCCGGTCCGTTCTCGTAAAACTCTCCATCCAGAGAAACCAGTTCGCCTTTTTCAAAACCTATCTCTATGGTCTTTTCTTCGCTGGCTTCCAGCTGACTGGGATAGGCTTCTTCAGGTAGATTTTTGTTTGTCGTTAACGTTTCTTTCCCGCCTACACTTGTTCCCCAAAGTCCTTGATTTATGGAGTATTCCATTTTTGTAAAGTCAGCATCGAAACCATGTTTTTTGAGGTAATCGATTTCGTATTCACGAGTTAAGAGCATGTCGCGGGTTGGCGTAATGATTTCAATTTCAGGAGCCAAAACCTGGAAGGTAAGGTCGAAGCGAATTTGGTCATTCCCGGCTCCCGTACTCCCATGAGCAATATATTTTGCGCCAATTTTTTTGGCGTATTCAATGGTGGCAATGGCCTGAAAAGCACGTTCCGAACTTACAGAAATGGGGTAAGTATTATTTCGCAAAATATTTCCGTACACCATGTAGCGAATGCATTTCTCATAATATTCGTTGGTTACATCCAGGGCTACATGTTCAACAGCACCCAAAGCCAGCGCACGTTTTTCGATGGATTTCAGCTCATCGTCGGAAAAGCCACCGGTGTTGGCAATGGCGGTATAAACATCATAGCCTTTTTCTTCTTTTAAATACTTTGCGCAAAACGAGGTATCCAAACCTCCACTAAATGCTAAAACTAATTTTTTGCTCATTTTCAATATCTTAATAATGGATGTGACTTCCCTTTCCCTATAGTGTAAAAAGTGCCAAAATCCATGATTTTAAATTCTTTTTAAAATTCAGTAATCCCTTTTTCTTCCTGCTGCCTACCGGATTTAATTTTTTTATGGTTTCCAATAAACTGCGTTTTTTTATTCCGTTGCCATTCTTAAAATCGGGCTTTTCCCATTCCGGATTATATAACATTCCCGTACACAAACATTTTGTTCTTCCTGTGCGTTCCAGAATATCGTGGTTTATACAGCCACTGCATCCTTTCCAAAACATATCGTCATCGGTTAGTTCTGAAAATGTAACCGGTCGATAACCTAATTCATGGTTAATTTTCATAACTGCCAATCCGGTTGTTAAACCAAAAATCTTAGATTTTGGATAACGTTTACGTGATAATTGAAAGGCTTTCCTTTTAATCTCTTTTGCCAATCCCATTCCCCGAAATTTTTCCACAACGATTAATCCCGAGTTCGCAACAAAACCTTTTTCCTGCCAGGCCTCTATATAACAGAATCCGGCAAACTCACCCTTGTATAATGCGATTACAGCTTTGCCCGCATTTATTTTCTCGGCAAGATAATCGAATGATCTGCGGGCGATACCTGTTCCGCGCTGCTTCGAGGCAACTTCAATGGCATCGTTAATATCGTCGATGTATTTAATATGCTTTTCGTCTGCAATTAAAATCTCTATATCCTTCAACTCCTTCATTCTTTCAAACTAAATTCTTCCTTTTAGTTTTGGCATGATTCCATACAATGCCGTAACCAAATCATTTTTAGATATTCCTTCGCGTTGTATAATTAATATTGTGTCGTCTCCGGCAACAGTGCCAATAATTTCCCAGGGGCTTGCATGATCAATAACCGCGGCAAGACTACTCGCATAACCTGGCATGGTTTTTACAACCGCAAGGTTCCCGGAAAACTGGATGTCGTGAAATCCATCGGCTAAATAATTTACGCGATTTTGAACGGAAGCAGGTTCGCTTTGCCCGTTTTCGGGGATGGTATATACATACCCTTTGGCTGGATGCGTTGTTTTTGCCACTTGTAAAACTTTTAAATCGCGCGACAAAGTTGCCTGAGTCAGCTCAAAACCTTTAAGTTTTAATACGGCCAATAATTCTTCCTGGCTACGAATGTTTCCCTTCTGAATTATTTTTCGGATTTCAAGTTGTCGTTGTACTTTATTCTTCATTGAATAAATATTCATTTATGATGCAAAAATATGCATTTTATTCGAAACAACAAGCTTATAATTTCAGAATATTTACTATTTTTGCAGCGATAATGATTTTAGCATCATGTTTTTATCCTTTTTATGGGAAGCAAAGTGTATTGGAATAAGCAAATAAGATAATGAGAAATGCGATTGAACCATTTTAGGTCTTTCGCATTTTTTTTAATACAATTACCGGAATATGTTAAAAGTAAAACAGGCAAAATTAACTCTTGAAGACGGTACCGTTTTTATCGGTAAATCGTTTGGAAGCGAAACCGCAGTGGCAGGTGATGTGGTATTTTATACGGCAATGACGGGGTATCCGGAAAGTTTGACCGATCCATCTTATACCGGTCAGATTTTGGTGTCGACCTACCCAATGATTGGGAACTATGGGGTTCCATTCAACAAAAAGGAAAATGGAATTCACAAATATTACGAATCGCATAAACTGCATATTTCGGGATTCATTATCTCTGATTATTCGTTTGAGTTCAGTCATTGGAATGCTGAAAAAAGTTTATCGGAATGGTTAAAAGAATATAATGTTCCGGGACTTTTTGATATCGACACACGAGCCTTAACAAAAATTTTACGTGAAAATGGTTCCATGCTTGGCAAAATTGAATTTGAAGATGAAATCGATTTTTACGATCCAAACAAAGAAAACCTGGTGGCTGTTGCAAGTTGCAGGGAACGTGAGATTTATGGCGATGGAGAGTACAAAGTTGTGCTGATTGATTGTGGGGTAAAAAATAACATCATACGCTGCCTGTTGGATAGAAATGCGACAGTTATTCGTGTTCC
>JBFEWU010000342.1:0-5025 GCA_041546215.1 Draconibacterium sp.
AAACTAGTGTCGTGTCTGAGTAAAAACACTATGCATTGGAAATACATATTTTTAAGAATAGAATGGAATGGAATTCTAAAAACAAATAAAAATAGGACGGAAGACCGAAGACAAAAGAAATTGATTAATTATTATTGATTATTGATTAATGGCTCCGTGGCCCTCTGTGAGAACTCCGTGTACTCTGTGTTTCGTTGTTTAACGCAAAGAGCACCCTTCGACTCCGCTTAGAGCAGGCTTGACAGGACACTAATTTCTCCGGCCTGTTTTCCAATGCTTTACCACAAGATAAACAGCAGCCACAAAAATCACAACATAAATAACAAGTTCAATGTGTTCCATTTTTAGTTGATTATCTTTTTCATTACACGCATTTTATGGGAATAACGTTGCGTATCTATATTGAAAATTCCAAACTGATCGACATTATCGATCCGTACCTGCCCCGAAGCGTGAATAATTTTATTCCTTTTCCAGATAATACCCACATGAACAATATTTCCTTCTTCGTCGTCAAAAAAGGCTAAGTCACCGGGTTCGGCCTCATCGACAAAACTCATTGCTGTTCCCATATTCACCTGCTCGCTGGCATCGCGCGGAATTTGAATGCCAATCATTTTGTAAATGATCTGGGTTAATCCGCTGCAATCAACACCAAAAGGAGTTCTTCCACCCCATAAGTAAGGCGCATTAAAGTATTTAAGTGCCTGTTGAATAACAATCTCACGGGGATTTTTCAAATCACCGTATACAACTTCGCCGGTAGCCAGGTAGGTTTCGCGTGTTACCGAAAACTTCTTTAGGTAAGGACGCCAGACAGGTAAAGTACTCCCTGCTACCAACATTAAGTTCTGCTCCTCATTTACCGGAACAATGGTAATAATATCAGAAGTTACAGCCGTCGGGCTGTTTTCAATTTTAGCCAATGTTCTGTTATTTATGGGGGTTGCCATTTTACTGTCGATCCATCCCTCGTAACCATCGTAAGCCAACTTAACATTGGTCCAACCAACCATTTGCTCACGCATTTCAAAATGTTCACCAAATAGAATCTGGGTTGCCATTTCACTTTTTTCCGAAGGTTCAACACGCACAGGAATAATACTTAAATTGGAAATGCCGTAGTTCATTAATATTTTCTTAATTTTATTTTGTAAAACAGAATTGGACCTTGCCTTACAGGTATTATCACAAAACTATTAAAAATTGGGATTTGCCTGCAGTTGAAATCTGATATTTTTTAATTTAGCTAATATTTGAAATCATAATATGAACAAATTTTACAGGAAACTAAAAAACTACACAAAAATAACTCTACAGGCCGCAATTTTCATTACCGCTGCGGTTGCGCTTTATTTTATCCTGCCCGGCGAGCCGAAATTTAAATACGAATACCAAAAGGGATTTCCGTGGAGGCACGAGAACCTTGTTGCCCCTTTTGATTTTGCCATATTAAAAACGGACAAAGAAATTGAAGAGGAAAAAGCAGAACAGATAAAGCTGCTTATCCCCTATTTCACGTACGATACCGTAACGGTTTCCGACAAATTAAATGCCCTTCAAGAAGATCTTAACCTGGCCCTGGATTCGCTCGAGAAAGATAAACTTGTTGCTTTTGAGCCATTGAATGAGCAACTGAAAGAAATTTACCATACAGGGATTTTGCAGTTTTCATGGGATTCGTATGAAATACTTGAAGGCAAAAGTGAAATTAAAAAGCGGACCGGCAATTCGGTTGCCAAAATTGAAATAAACAAGCTTTATTCTGAAAAGAGTGCTTACAATACCTTAAATGAAGTCCGGCAAAATTTGCTTCAAAACGGGAAGGACATGGATTGGCTTAAAAACTTAATGCTCGAGAAATACATTAATGCCAACCTTGCTTTCGATGAACAGACAACTCAGAAAGAGATGGATGTGCTTACCGAAAATTTATCGGCAACCCGCGGAATGGTAAAATTAGGCGAGCGTATTATCCTGGAAGGCGAAATTGTGGACGGGAATAAATTCCAGGTCCTGGAATCATTAAAAGCCAGCTACGAACAGGAAAGAGGTAAAGGAGTTAACCGGTATATGGTTGCAATAGGAAAGATTTTTCTAATTCTTACCCTGCTGGGATTAATATTTGCATTCTTACTTATATACAGGCGCGACATCATTGAACACCTGAACAGGCTTAGCTTTTTATTATTGTTAATGGTGGCCATGGTGCTAATCTCAAACTTTATCGACTCCTTCCCCAACCTGCACGTTTACATGGTTCCCCTGGCGATTTTCCCCATTGTGATACGCACCTTTTTCGACTCACGAACGGCAATTTTCACCCTCTTTATTACAACCATTTTAATCGGATTTTATGCACCCAATAACTACGAGTTTATTTTATTGCAAGTCTCTGCCGGAATTGTAGCGGTTTTCAGCCTGGATAAAATGCACCGCCGTGTGCACCTGGTCCTGGCGGCACTCTGGGTTTTTACAACCTACATTATTGTATATACAGCACTGAATCTGATTCATGAAGGCACCCTGGCCACCTATAATTTTTCCATGACAAAATGGTTCGCCATCAGTAGTGTTTTGATTCTTTTGGTATATCCACTGGTTTATATTTTTGAAAAACTTTTTGGATTTATTTCCGATGTTACCTTAATTGAAATTTCGGATAGTAACCAACCGCTTCTTCGCAAACTGGCTGAACAGGCACCCGGAACCTTTCAGCATTCCATGCAAATTGCAAACCTTGCCGAAGAAGTGATTCTTAAAATTGGCGGAAATCCATTCTTAGTTCGTGCCGGGGCCTTGTACCACGACATTGGGAAAATCGGACGTCCAAACTTTTTCATTGAGAACCAGGCTGTTGGAATGAATCCACACGACAGGCTCGACCACTTAAAAAGCGCTGAGGTGATTATTGAACATGTGAAAAATGGTGTAAAAATGGCACAAAAACATAATCTTCCCGAACCAATTATCGAGTTTATTGCCACACACCACGGAACCACCAAAGCCAACTATTTCTTTTTGAAACATCAGCAGGATAATCCCGATGAAATGATTGATGAAAATGCATTTATTTACCCGGGACCATTGCCAAAATCGAAAGAAGCAGCCGTTGTTATGCTTGTGGATGGAATTGAAGCTGCGTCGCGCAGCATGAAAGAAAAAACACACGAAAACTTAAAAGATCTCATTGATAAAATGATTGACAAAAAAATTGCTGACAGGCAACTGGATGATTCTGATTTAACCTTCAGAGATATCAGTACAATCAAAATTACTTTGCTTGAAAAACTGATTAACATCTACCACATTCGCATCGAATATCCTGAACAAAAACAGTAATTTAAATCAATTATTTTTGTACAATTGCAAGAATTGTGAGATTATTACGTTTATAATCCATTGAGGACAAATTATTCCGCAAAATAAATTTGGCATAAAAGATGTTTATAACCTTAAAGCAACAATAATACAATGAAGAAATTGATGAAATTATCATTCCTTTTGCTGTTGGCATTGGGAATTTTAATGGGCTGCAGTAAAGATGATCCAACCCCTCCTGTTGAAAATGTAAACCTTAAGGTAAATAAATTCATTTACGAAGTTATGTCTGATATCTATCTGTGGTACGACAGACTTCCGAATATCGACTACGAGGAAGAGACCGATCCAAAAGCCTATTTTGACAAGTTATTGTACGTCGATGATAAATGGTCGTACATAACAGACGACATAGAAAAACTTGAAAACAGTTTTGAAGGAAAAGAAAAATCATACGGCTGGTCGCTGGCATTCGGAAGATTCTCAAACACTGGCGATATATTCGCCATTGTGGAATTTGTATATCCCAACACGCCAGCTGCAGAGGCAAAAGTAGAGCGTGGAGACTTAATTGTAGAAATGAATGGAGCCAGCATTACAGACGATAATTACACGGATCTGCTGGGGGGTGAAAACATCAATGTCACTTTTGGGATCTTAGGTAACGACGGAATTGCAACAGGTTCCTCAATTGATATTGTTGCACGCGATTTGGAACTTAATCCCGTAGTGATAAACAGCGTTGTGGAGCACGATGGACATAAGATCGGATATATGTTCTACACCCAATACATTGATAATTATACGGGTGCAATAGATACTGCCTTACAAAGCCTGCTGGATCAGGAAATTACCGACCTGGTAATTGATTTAAGATACAACCGTGGAGGCTCCATTGGTGCTGCTGTCCATTTATGTAGTTCGCTGGCACCTCTGGATGTTGTAAATGCAAACAACACACTTGTTAAATTCTACTGGAACAATAAATACATGGAATATTTTACCGACAACCAGGTAATGCACCAACTGGAGGTATATATGGATAAAGAAGTTCCGGTAAAAATGGGATTGGATAAGATTCATTTTCTTATTGGCCCTTCGACGGCATCGGCTTCAGAACTTACCATAACAGGATTAAAACCCTACATGAGTTCTGTCACCACAGTTGGTGAAACCACCTACGGGAAATATACGGCATCCATTACTTTAAAACCGGAAGATTTCTACGATTCACCTGAATATTATGCGAGCTTCGATAACTGGGGAATTCAACCCATCGTTATACGTTATGCCAACTCGGCCGGTGTTACCGATTTCAAGGATGGTTTTGCTCCCAACATTGAAGTTGAAGAAGATTTATTTGCCACACTTCCCCTGGGAACAAAAGAGGAGCCACTTTTTAAGGCTGCCATCGAAGATATTACCGGCTCTGCCGTTATGGCCCAAAAAAGTGTTAAGAAAGTGGATATCCCCTATACCATTTTCGATCGTGGATTTTCGAAATATGATAAAAACAAACGTGAAGTTTTGGTGGATTTTGAGTGGTTAAAATAGAAATTCAAACTCATATGAAAGAAGGACAAGCTGCATGGTTTGTCCTTTTTTGTTTACAGGAAGCTCAAAGGAAGAAGCTGAAAGCTGAAAGGAAGAACGGTTCAAGTTGGATCGGGCGTTGATGGGGATGAGATCGCTTCGTCTCCGTCC
>JBFEWU010000509.1:0-2820 GCA_041546215.1 Draconibacterium sp.
AAACTGACAAGCTGGACTGACGTTGATCATCAGGGAATTAAATATTATTCGGGTACAGCGAATTATCATAAATATTTTTCTATAGATGAGGATGTCCTTTCCAATTCGGCAGAAGCCTTCGTTGTTTTTGAGGAAATTCAGGAAATGGCACATGTTTTTGTGAACGGGAATGATTGCGGGGTAGTATGGTTGCCACCCTACAAGACAAATATTACTAATTATTTGAAGGCAGGCAGGAATAAAATAACTGTTCAGGTGGTGAATACCTGGAACAACAGAATAGTAGGAGATAAAAAAAATCCGGATAAAAAGCCGTTTACAAATACCAATGCAAAAGTCAAGTTTACCGAAAGCAGTCCCTTGCTTAAATCCGGTTTAATGGGAAATGCCCAAATTATTTTCATGAATAATTAGTCGGATGGAAGTTATGAAATGCAACTGTGTCCCCATTCTTCTGACTTCTTTTGTGTTTAAAGTCATTGGTCAAATGCTCAAAATGACTTAATGTTTTTTTTCGACTCGTCTTAGTCATCAATCGATCCGAGAAATATAATTACAAGTAAGGGAGTTTTTGCTGGTCATAATTCTTTAACGACATTGGTATGCAGTAGCAGTGTGGATGAAAAAACGAATGTTGTTGTTTGAGTGCTAACAGCAGGGCTGACGGAGAACCCATCTCAACCTGTTTCAAAAATACATCCATTTAGCCCAAAAAATAATATTTCCTGAAGGAGAAATAATACCGATTAAAAATTAAACTGAGCCCTTGATTCGCTCACTCCCAAAGTCTCTTTTAATTTTCTATCGGCATTAACCAGTGTAACCTCAAAGTTTAGCACAGGCTTACTTTGAAATACAAATGGTACAAGAATTCCCTTTTTTTTTAAAATTGATTGTTAAAGTTGGCAGAAGGTGAAAAAGTGGATGCGTTAATCTTTGCCATGAATGTTTATCCGACAATCTTTAAAATGGCAGGTGGCTGTATTGATAAAGATGGCTTTTACTCCTGAAGATAAATCGGAAAAAAGACTGATATATGGCCTGATTTGTCTTTTTACGAGAATTAGATGAATCCGGATAATATTGAAATCTACTAAATTCCTCGTGATGGATTTGAGGGAAAATATTGAGTGAATATCGTCTTAAAAAGTGTGAGATGTAATTTTGCAAAAAAGGCTATGAATTGATTTTTTGTGATGCTTGTTGTCTATTTCTATAGCGTAGAGAGGGTTTTCTTTTTAAAAAGTAGGTATTTGTTGTGTGCTTATAATGAATACTATGTGGTTTTTTTTGTTCCTCCGGTGCAAGGTTTGTGCTAGTATGTTGATTCATGTTTTTAGTTTGTTTTGCATGCAAGTTTTAAAATGGTTTTTTAATTGCGTTTATCTCGGGGAGTAAAATTATTTAAATAGCTGTTAAAAATACGATTAATTATGAGAATTAGTCGGTATTGTTTGATTATGAGCTTGTTATTATAATTGTTTAAAATACGAAATGAAGCTTCAAAATATTTATAATATGTGGTTTATGTATAAATTAATTTGTTTTTTATTATAAACATGTTTACTTTTGAAAATGATGTTAATAAAACTTGTTTTGGTGAATAGTGGTTTTTCCTGTTATTGCAATGTTATATAAATTTGAGCTGAGCGAAAGAACAGTATGGGGCACTCTTTAGGTGAAGAGTTTTTTGTTGGAAAATGAGATTGAGCAGTTCCTTTTGTTTCAGAATGGAAACGATTTAGTATGAATATAAACCAAATTAATTATGAAAAAAGAAGGTGTAAGCCCAAGGTATTTGCCTAAGGGCTCTAAACTGTTACGCAACTTAAAAGTAACGGTATTTTTATTGTTGCTTACAGTACTGCTTGTCCAGGCAGGTCAGCAAAAACCTATCTCCGGCACAGTTACTGAGGAGTCGGGTCAACCACTTCCGGGTGTTACCGTTGTTGTGAAAGGAACTACTCAGGGTACAATTACTGACATAGATGGAAAGTATTCTATTCCCAATGTGTCTGATGGTACTACTTTGCAATTTTCATTCGTTGGTATGTCACCACAGGAAGTGTTAGTTGGCACACAAACAACGATTGATATTAAGCTGCAGGCCGATGCGATCGGTCTTGAAGAAGTTGTCGCAATTGGGTACGGTAGAATGAAAAAAATTAATGTAACAGGCGCTGTTTCTGTAGCAGGCAGCGAAGAAATTGAAGCTCGCCCGGTAGCCAATGTGCAACAGGCATTACAGGGTGTTGTTCCAAACCTTCAAATTACTACATCAGGAGCAACTGGTGAGCCAGGTGCTGAAATGTCAATGAATATCAGGGGGCTAACATCTATTGAAGGAAACAGCGATCCTTATGTGTTGGTAGACGGTATTCCTATGGGAATGAACGATGTAGATCCCAACGACATTGAGTCTATCTCTGTGTTAAAAGATGTTGCTTCTACTGCTATTTATGGCGCAAGGGCAGCTTATGGGGTTATTTTAATTACCACCAAAACCGGAAAACGTAAAGAAGGAATAAATGTCTCTTATTCAAACAACTTTGCAATAACTTCGATGTTAAATATGCCGAAAAGTGCAGATGCTTTATCTTTTGCGCATGCCATGAATCATTCTGCTATAAATTCAGGGAAAGGTCCATATTATTCCGAAGAAAGACTGGGCTGGATTGAACAGAATGTTGCAAATCCGGGAAGTGCTACAGAAGTAACAGAAAATCCAGCTGGCTCAGCCTGGAATTTTGGCGTAAGAGGGCTAAATGCTTCAGCTGCCACCAATTGGCATTCAGCATTTTTCAAAGACCACGGCAGCCG
>JBFEWU010000462.1:0-3370 GCA_041546215.1 Draconibacterium sp.
CTGTCTGAATCACTTTTCGGCCCAATATTTCTCCATTAACATCCTAAGTTAGTACCAATAAAACAGATTAAAGCTAAATGAATCGACCATGGGCTGCCAGCAGGCGGATCACACATAGGCGAATGATCATAGTCATGTGGGTTCTCCCATAAAAAATAAACAATATACAAACAGATGAAAAATGAAAGATTGAAACATAGGTTAATAACAGGTGCTTTATTCATCGTGTTAACCTGCATCATTGTGCTTTTACTCAAAACAATTTTACTATTCTTTTAAAAAATAGCTGAGTGAATCATAGGTTAAAACAATACGCAATTATATATCCACGGCAATCGAATGCCGGAGAAATGTGCACTTAAACTGCTGTATAACAAATGCATGGCACATCTATTCATTTACGAGTATTATAAAGTAAAATACTAACAAATCAAATTTAATAGAGTATGAAAAAAGTTCTAAGAACACTGATTTTAGCTTGTTTAGCTGTGGCAGTACATTTTGCTGCTTTCGCACAACAACAAGTAAAAGGTGTTGTTACTGATGAAAATGGAGAAGCTTTACCGGGAGTCGCAATTGTTATTGCCGGAACAAGCACAGGAACAGTTACCGACCTTAATGGTAATTATTCAATCCAGGCTGCATCAGGTGCAACATTGCAATTCACGTTTGTTGGAATGGTGCCACAACAAATTGAAGTGGGCAACATTACAACAATCGATGTAACACTAAAAACCGATGCAATCGGACTTGAAGAGATTCAGGTTGTAGGTTATGGGGTTCAAAAAAAGGTTACGGTTACAGGAGCAATTTCTAACATCGGAAACGAAGAGTTGATTAAGTCTCCCAGTGCAAGTGTTACCAATGCTCTTGCCGGACGAATAACAGGTATTGCTGCAGTTCAGAATACCGGTCAACCCGGTGCCGACGAAGCTTCCCTTTATATTCGAGGGGTGGCAACGTTAAACAACGCAAGTCCATTAACCATTGTAGATGGTGTTGAACGTCCTTTTTCACAGCTCGATCCCGAAGAGATTGAAAGTATTGCAGTATTAAAAGATGCTTCGGCAACGGCTGTTTATGGTGTTCGTGGTGCAAACGGGGTAATTATCGTTACCACAAAACGTGGACAAAAAGGGAAAACAAGAATCTCGGCAAGCTCATCGCTTGGCTTACAACAGCCAACAATGATGTTGGATAAATCGGATAGCTACGAATATGCACTTGGCCATAACGAGCGTAACATGAACGATGGCAATCCGGCTTCAACAAATGTCTTTACCGACGAAGTGCTCGGTATCTTTAAAAATGGCGGAAACATTCTTTACCCTAATATAGACTGGTTCGACTACTTATTTAAGGATTACGCTTTGCAATCGAAAACCAATCTAACATTAAGTGGGGGAACCGAAAAGGTTCGTTATTTTACTGCACTGGGATATCTTTCACAAAAAGGACAACTGGAAGATCTTGATCCCCGCTATAATGGTAACTTTAAATACAGCCGCTACAATTACCGCTCAAACGTCGATATCGACATAACAAAATCGACTTTGATGAAAGTAACCATTGGTGGGCGTACCGAAATACGTAACGAACCAAGGGAAAACCAAATGTGGAAGGAAGCCAACTGGGCACAGCCATTTGCCGGTTCGGGTATTGTTGATGGGAAGTGGGTATCCACTTCGCAGGATAATGTCAACATTGAAATGAAAGATCCTTTAAGAGGATTTTATGGACAGGGTTATAATAACCAAAACAGAACATTTCTGGATTTTGACCTGGATTTAATTCAGAAACTCGACTTTGTTACCAAAGGCCTGAGAGCCCGGGTAAAAGGTTCGTACAACACCAACTATACACATACCAAAACCAGGTCTTCTTCTCCCGATCGTTACGAGTCGATCTATATGCCTGGTGATTCGACTCAGGTTGTGTATCGAAAAATTGGAGATGAAGGAAAAGTAAACTACTCTGAAAGCACAGGTAAAGCACGAAACTGGTACATGGAAGCAGCTTTGGATTACAACCGTAAATTCGGGAAGCACGATGTGGGGGGTTTATTCCTTTACAACCAGAGGGTATTAAATTATCCAGGTGGTGCATACAACGATATCCCCCGGAGAACATTGGGGCTTGTGGGTAGGATTACCTATAACTACCTGACGAAATACCTTTTTGACATAAATGTTGGGTACAATGGTTCTGAAAATTTCCCCGAAGGGAAACGTTTTGGTTTATTCCCAGCCGTTTCGTTGGGTTGGGTCATTACTGAAGAATCGTTTATGAAAGATATTGGTTTTATTGAATACATGAAAATCAGAGGTTCTTATGGTATTGTTGGTAATGACCGCCTCGGGAACAATCGTTTCCTTTATTTGCCCGATGCATGGAATTACCAAACCGCAGGGTACAACTTCGGAATTGATAATTCAACAAACCAGCAGGGAGCAACCGAGATGCGTATTGGAAATCCAAATGTTACCTGGGAAACGGCTACCAAACAGAACTACGGTGTAGATGTGAATTTCTTTGGAGGAAGATTGGGAGCAAGTTTCGATTATTTTCACGAATTCCGCAAGGACATATTAATTACACGAAATACGGTTCCTGTTTTTGTTGCTGCCGAATTACCCGCTGTTAACATGGGTGAGGTGGAAAACCAGGGATATGAAATAGAGCTAAAATGGAATCAAAAGATTGGAAAAGATTTCTCCTACCGCATAAATGCCAACCTGTCTTATGCGCACAACGAAATTATTTTTAAAGACGAAATTCCACAACCACACGATTATCTATATGAAACAGGAAATCCTGTTGGTCAGCCATTTGGTTATATAACCAACGGATTTTTTACGGAGGAAGTAAATACGACCGACGATCCGAATTATCCTGACCACACCGGGATCAGATATCCGGGTGACTTAATCTATCAGGACCTGAACAGTGACGGAAAAATTGATGACCTGGATAAAATGCCGGTTGGACATTCTTACCAGGTGCCGGAATACAACTATGGTACCAGTATTTGGATGAACTGGAAAGGACTGGATTTCTCGGCAACTTTTTCAGGTGTTAAAAATACCTCCAGAATATTGCCTTCGTATTTTAGAGAACCTTATGCCGGGCAAAACAGGGGATTGTTTCATCACCTCTACGAAGGACGATGGACCCCTGAGACAGCCGAAACGGCTGAATTTCCGCGGTTTTCTCAAGCCAGCAAGGGAAACAACTACCTCGATTCGGACTTGTACATCAGAGATGCTTCCTACCTGCGACTGAAGAACATTGAATTGGGATATACACTGAACGCACCTGCTCTTAAACGACTGGGTTTGAGAAATGTAAGAGTATTTGCCAATGGGTATAA
>JBFEWU010000112.1:0-12581 GCA_041546215.1 Draconibacterium sp.
GAAAGCACTGGGAACTGCTTTTAACGTGTTGGCTTACCCCGATGATGATGTGATAGAAACAACACTGGTAAACGGTAAAGTTGTATTGGAACAGGAAGACTCAAATGGTGAAACAAAAACGATTGGAGCTATGGTTCCGGGACAGCACGCAATGTACAATACGCAAACCAGTGCAGTTACAAGTACCAAAGGCAATATTAATAAATACATTGCCTGGAAAGACGGCAAACTAATATTCGATAACGAACCCATAAGCGGGGTAGCCGAAAAGCTTGGCCGTATGTTTAACGTTGACTTTGAAATTGCCGATGAAATCAAGGATTATACTTATACAGTAACGCTGGTAAACGATCCCCTTTTGCTTATACTCGATTTAATGACAGATGTAACCAATGTAAACTACATAGTGTATCCACGTAAAAAATTAGCTGATGGTACTTTCTCAAAACAAAGAATACGATTAGAGAAGAGAAAATAACTATAAAACTGAACTTAAAAAATGATTTGCCTATGAGATAACTAACTACAAAAAAAACAGGGAAATGCGCCAACACTTCCCTGAAGAGAGTTTTAAAACAACCCTGTAAAATTGTACAGGGCAACTTCAAATCTTAACAATACAAAAGTATGAAAAAAAACAACTGTTTTCTTTGGGAATGGAATATTCCCGAGTTACAAAAATTATTGAGAGTTATGAAACTAACATCTTTCTTAATACTAATTTCTGTAATAAGCGTGTTTGCCAATAAAACTTATTCGCAAACAAAAGTATTAAATCTTAATATGAAGAACAGCACCGTAAAAGAGGTGCTAAAGAATATTGAAAAGCAAAGCGAGTTTTACTTTATTTACAGCGAAAAGTTTGTTGATGTAAACCGAAGAGTTTCGGTTGACATTAAAAATACAAAAGTAGATGAAGTATTAGACCAACTGTTTGCACAAACGAATGTGGAACATACGGTAAAAGACCGTTTTATTTTGCTTACAACCCCTGAAGTTTCAGGAAGTGATTTAACGGTTCTTCAACAAAACTCCATCTCCGGTAAAATTACCGATTCAAACGGTGAGCCTTTACCAGGTGCTACGGCAGTAATAAAAGGAACAACCCAGGGTATGGTAACCGATTTAGACGGTAACTATTCCATTCAAAATATACCTGAAAATGCAACAATCGTCTTTTCTTTTATAGGTATGCAAACACAGGAAATACTTGTAGGAGATCAAACGACCATAGATATAACTATGCAAGTTGACGCAATTGGATTGGAAGAAATTGTAGCAGTTGGTTACGGTACTGCCAGGAGAAGAGATATTTCAGGTGCAGTAAGCACGGTAAGACTAGAAGACTCTCCGATTGCCAATTCTCCTAATTCCAGTCCTTTACAGTCTTTAAAAGGTGGAGTTGCAGGTGTTAATATTGGTGAACAAAACTCACCAGGACAAACACCAGATATTTTGGTGCGTGGACAAAATTCGATCAATGGTGATAACGATCCTTTGATTGTTCTGGATGGTATCATCTATTTGGGAAGTATATCCGATATAAATCCTGAAGATATAGCCGTAATGGATGTATTAAAAGATGCGTCTGCCTCGGCAGTATATGGATCACGTGCTGCGAATGGAGTTATTGTTATTACATCTAAAAAAGGGAAGTCGGTTAAACCGGTTATAAAATATAATACCTCGATAGGTTTTAACACATGGCCAAGTCCTCCAAACATGATGAACAGAGAACGATGGAGCGAGAAATTTGTTGCTCAAACTCCGTCTGTTAATAGTCCCGAAGAAATTATTTTTGACGCGGGCTATGCAACCACATTATGGGAGCAAAAAAATGTGGATACCGATTGGCATGATCTTATTTCACGTAATGGTTTCATTCAAAATCATCAGGTAGCTGTATCGGGTCAGGCAAATCGGATAAACTATTATTTTTCCAGTGGATACAGTAGCCATGAAGGTGTTATTGTTGGTGATGAATATCAACGTATTTCGGTGCGCACAAAACTGGATGCCGATGTTACCGAATGGTTAAAAGTTGGTTTAGACGGAACCTACAACAATAATGATTATTCCGGGGTTGGAGCAAATGTTCGTGGTGCTTACAATGGGCATCCCTGGGGATATCCATACCGTTATGAAGGAATGCCTGTGAATCCGGAATCGAATACGGGAAAACTATTGGAAAGGTATCCAACTGGACAATCTGTAACTAATCCTTTATGGGGAACCGATGGAACAATTGAAGATATTGATAAAAGAAACTTTTACCGCTTGGCAACTTATGCATTGTTCACGGTTCCAAAAGTTGATGGATTAACCTATCGTTTGAATTTCTCTATTAATTCAAATGTCGATGAACGCGATCGCTTTGTTTATGAAGATTATTATGTAGGAGAAGCCGCCAGCCCTCCATATATCGACAGGTATTCTCAAAGCGAACTGGCGAAAAGATTATCGCAGGCAAACGGATACAACAACCGGGCGAACAGTTATTCATATGTAATGGATAATATTGTAAATTATAAAAAGGAGTTTGGAGATCATTATATAGACGCAACAGCCGTTGCAACTCGTGATTATGATTATTACAAATTGGTAAGTGCAGAAGGAAGCGACTATTCTTTAAACGGAAATACTTTACTGGGCGTGGATGGAATTCATAAGGCAGCTGTACAGAAAATAAACTTGAATGTTATTGAAAAATCCAATATTGGTTATGTAGGCCGCTTAGCTTATGCTTACAAAGACAAATATCACTTAACAGCAACCATGCGCCGAGACGGTGCTTCTGTTTTTGGAGCAGACCAAAAGTGGGGTAACTTTCCATCGATAGGAGTAGCGTGGACCGCGTCGGAAGAAGATTTTATTGGTGCTTTTGACAAAATGACCTACCTGAAGATTAAAGCATCGTATGGTAAAAATGGTAACCAGGGACTTTCGCCTTATCAAACACTGGCACGTGTAGCCAGCGGTAGCGATGGAGGTATTCGGTATGAGTTTGCTGATGACCCATCAACCATTTTATATGGTGTTGGGCAAAGTTCATTAGGTAGCCCAACATTAGGCTGGGAAACAACAACGGCTTTTAACGGAGGTTTTCAGTCGGTATGGTTGAATGACAGGGTATTTCTTGATTTGGACTTCTATTTCTCCGAAACTACCGACCAGATATTTTTACGCCAAATACCTGTTATGACAGGATTTAGTTCCATTTATTCCAGTTTGGGACAATTGGATAACAAAGGGGTTGAAATTAGTTTAAGAACCATTAACATTGAACAAAAAGATTTAAAATGGTCATCTTCCCTGATTTTCTGGCAAAACCGGAATAAAGTAGTTAGCCTTTATGGCGATGATATTGATGGCGATGGGAAAGAAGATGACGATATTTCAAACAACCTGTTTATCGGGAAATCGTTGGGTGCTATTTACGGCTATGAATATATTGGTGTTGTTCAGGAAGATGATACAGAATACCTGGCTAACGTAGGAGGTGAAGCTGGTGATCCAATGTTTAAAGATATTAGCGGTCCGGATGGTGTGCCTGATGGTATAATTACTGCTGACTACGATCGAAAAATATTGGGCTACAACAAAGAGAATTTCAGACTTAGCTTTTCGAATACCGTTGAGTATAAAAACTTTAGCTTGTATGTTATGCTGTCAGGAATTTTCGGCGGTGGTAAAGATAATTATTACCTGAGTCGTAATCCAAGACACAACTCATTCAAAGACAGATACGATACCAATGAAGTCGATCATGATTGGTGGACACCTGAAAATAAAAGCGAAAAATATTTGCGGGCAGATGCGTACAGCAACCGTTATTTAGGTTTGCAATCACGTGGTTTTGTAAAGGTACAGGATGTTAATTTATCCTATAAATTTCCAAGGGGAACGGGTAGTATTATTGGATTAAATTCTCTTGAGATTTATACCAGCATTAAAAACCTCTATACATTTACCAATTGGTATGGCGGAGGAGATCCGGAAAGGGGAATTGCCCTTGATAGTGGAACTTATCCTGTTCCAAGAACCTATTTAATGGGATTAAAAGTAAGTTTCTAATGCATAAAAAATAGAAAAAATGAAAATTAATAAAATTAAAATACAAGTTTTCACTCTATTGCTGTTATTATTAACTTCTATAGGGTGTGATGATGAAAAATTCTTAACCGAAGAGCCAAAATCTTTTTATACGACAGATAATATTTTTTCATCTGAGAAACAGCTCGACCAGGTACTGATAACCATGTACAGTGGATTTCGCAGCTTAAGCCAAAACGCCCAAATATTGGGATTTGGAACCGATATTATTGATGCACCAGAGTTTCGATCCTCAACAAGTTTTACCGATTATAGCAGGATCAATGCTGAAAGCGGACAATTTGAAACCATTTATAACTTCTATTACCAGACCATTAAAAATGCCAATACAGTTCTTTCTCCTGAAATTTTGGAACGCGTATCTTTTGAATCAGAAAACTCAAAGGCATACATTATTGCACAGGCCCGGTTTTTCCGAGCTTATTGCCATGGAATGCTGGGTGAATTTTTTGGTGGTGTACCCATTGTTACTGAACTGGTAACAGTTCCACGTTTCGATTATGAAAGAACTACACGCGAAGCAACATACCAGTTTGCTATTGATGAGTTGGAAGCCATTGTCAATGATTTACCCGAAACCACAACGCAGGGAGGACGATTGGTAAAAGGTGCTGCCCAGCATTATTTGAGTGAATTTTACCTGGCTTTGGGTATCGAAACATCAAATGCATCTGCCTACGATCAGTCTATAAAATGGGCTTCTGATGTTATTGATGGTGGAACTTATTCTCTAATGACAGAGCGCTTTGGAACTCGTATGAATGAAGAAAATACGGTTACTGGCGGTGCCGATGTTTACTGGGATTTATTTCGCTTAGGTAACCAAAATTATTCCGACGGAAACATGGAAAGTATCTGGACTTTTCAATTTGATTTTGATGCCTACCTTGCAGAGGATAGGCAATCGCGTGTGCGATATCCAAGGTATTTTGGACCGGTTTACAGAGCGATAGAAGGATTTGGTGGCCCCGGGGACTCCAACGGTGGTGTTGGAGAAGACGCAGGTGGTAGAGGAGTAGCATACTATGCACCAACTCCGTTAACCCAGTTTGAAATTTGGGACGAAAGTATATCGGCAGGCGACCAACGTAATGCAGAACATAACATTAGTCGTAAAATATTTTATAATCAGGTTGGAGATGCTCGTTATGGAACTCAGGTTCCTCAGGAGGTAATTGATGCGACCAATGTAGGTCGTGGATGGATTTACCCAATCTTTTACAAGGTGAACACTGATAAGTATCAAGGACTTGACCAGGGAGAAAACCGAAGTAATATATTTCGTGATATTTATGCAATACGTTTACCTGCAACCATGCTGCTTAGGGCTGAGGCATATCACAGAAAAGGAGAAAACCAAAAGGCAGCCGATGACATCAACCTGATTAGAGCCCGTGCACAATGTGATATTATGGCTACTGCAGGCGATATTGATATCGACTATATCCTGGATGAAAGGGCAAGAGAACTTTTTGAGGAAGAAAACAGATGGGCCACGTTGTTAAGAATGGGTGGTACCGTTGCTGTTGACAGGATACGCAAATATGCTTTGCTTCCACATGTAGAATTAACACTTAATTTTGATTACAACTTGTGGCCTATTCCACAAAGTGCCATCGATAGAAATAAAGATGTGAAATGGGAGCAAAATCCTGGATGGAATAGATAGATCTGATACTCACATTTAAAATGTTATTCTGACCAGTTAGTTTTTATAGACTGGTTGGGATAACATTTTTTTTAATTAACTATTATATAACTTTATACTTGATCTTATATTTTCGAGAGCCATACTGATCATAAATGACAGATATCCTAAATCGTACAACTATGAAAATAAATACCTTGTTTATATTCTTCATTTCTATAATGCTGTTTTCTTGTTCGAACAAAAAAGAAGATACTTCTGAAGAGTTTCCACCAATTGATTATACAGTGTTAAAAAATAGCTTTCAATCCCCCGCACAGGAATATGGAGTCAACTGTTGGTGGTGGTGGCTGAATGGCAATGTAAACAAGGCGGCCATTACAAAAGACCTGGAAGCCATGAAATCCCGAAATTTTCAGGGTGCAATGATTTTTGACGCCGGTGGTCATAACCAGCGCGGTAATGATGACATTCCGGCCGGTCCTATATTTGGATCGGATGAATGGAATAAACTGTTTGTTTTTGCCATGGACGAAGCCAAAAGGCTCGGACTGGAAATGGGCTTTAATATCCAAAGTGGCTGGAATTTGGGTGGCCCCCGGGTAACGCCACAATACACGGCGAAACAAATTACATATTCCGAAACAATGATTTCAGGAAATAAGAAAGTAACTGTAAAATTAGAGCAGCCTGATAGTAGAAAAGACTTTTATGAAGATATTGCGGTACTTGCAATTCCTGTAAAAGAGGAACAAAAAACAAATGAGCTTATTTCTGATTTGGATTTAAAATTGGGCTATCACGAACTTGGAGGCTCCGCACCGGATACAAGGTTTTTATTGAAAAATATCCCATCGGGGAGAACCAGAAATGAGGGTGAAACAACATACAAAGTAAATAAAAAGGAGATTCTTAATCTAACCTCCGGCATGGACAGTAACGGTAATTTGACCTGGGAAGCTCCTGCAGGAGAATGGAGTATTTTGCGGTTCGGATATACCTGTACCGATTCACATGTATCAACGTCAAGTGGTAACTGGCAGGGGAGTGTACTCGACTATATGAGTAAAGAAGCATTCGACTTTTACTGGAATGATGTAGTGGAACCCATCTTCGAAGCAGCTGGTGACCATGTGGGAACAACCCTAAAATACATGGAAACAGATAGCTGGGAGTGTGGAGGAATGAACTGGACCGATAATTTTTCTGAAGAATTTAAAAACTACCGCGGTTACGACATAGTAAACTATTTACCTATTGTTGCCGGTTACGTAATTGACGATATAAACACATCAAATGCTTTTATTGCCGATTTCAGAAAAACTTTGGGAGATTTAGTTGCGTATAACCATTATGCACGTTTTCAGGAATATGCACACAAATACAACATGGGCACTCAACCTGAATCTGCCGGTCCGCATGCCGGTCCAATGGACGGGATAAAAAATTATGGATTCAATGATATTGTGATGAGTGAATTCTGGTCGCCTTCGCCACATCGTCCGCTTGACGAAAATCGATTCTTTTTAAAGCAGGCTTCTTCAGCAGCTCATATTTACGGGAAAAAAATTGTTGGTGCTGAATCTTTTACAACCATTGGCCCGCATTGGAACGATGAACTTTGGCATGACCAGAAATCTTCTTTCGACCATGAAATTTGTGCAGGATTAAACCGCATGTATTTTCATACTTTTACATGCTCGCCACCCGAAATGGGATTGCCCGGCCAGGAATATTTTGCCGGAACACATGTCAATCCACAGGTTACCTGGTGGGAACAGTCCGGGGCGTTTATCGATTACATGCACCGTACCCAGTCTGTTGTGCAGGAAGGTAAATTCGTGGCCGATATTCTTTATTATTACGGCGATCATGTGCCCAATGTATTCCCCTATAAGCATTCAGATGCTGCAGGGGCAATGCCCGGATTTGATTACGATGTGACTGATGAAACCATATTCCTGCAATTGAAAGTAAATGATGGAAAAATTGTTGTTCCCGGGGGCATAGAATATCGTGTTTTGGTTTTACCCGATCATAAAGTGTTGTCGCTTGCTGTTTTGGAGAAAGTTGAAGAACTCATGCAACAGGGTGCTCAGGTAATAGGCGACAAACCTGAAAGTTCGGTTAGCCTGGCTGGGGGAACAAAAGCACAACAAACCTTTAACAAACTAACCGATAAAATTTGGGGAGTTGAAGCCTCAGAAAGAGGTGAAAAAGTTTATGGCAGTGGAAGTATCGCCTGGGGAATGACAGCACGAGAATACCTTCTGTCGAAAGAAATTCCTGTTGATTTTGATATCCTTGAAAGTGTCAGCAAAACCGACTTCGATTATATTCACTACACTCTTGGCGAAAGTGATGTCTATTTTGTGACGAATCAGACAACCGAGCGACAAAAAATTAATGCGAGGTTTCGGATATCAGGGAAACAACCTGAATTGTGGGATGCTCTGACCGGAGAAACTCGCGAAGCTAAAGCATTTGCACAAAAGGATGGACAAACAACTGTCCCACTCACTTTAGAAGCTTATGGCGCAATTATGGTTGTATTCAGTACCGCAATTTCTGAAAGTAAACAAGGAGAGGAGACTCGAAACTACAACGATTTCGAAACGATTCTTGAAATCGATGGGGAATGGCAAGTCAATTTTGATCCAAAATGGGGAGGCCCCGGTTCTGTAACGTTTCCTGAATTGATGGACTGGACACAGCATTCTGAAAAAGGAATCAAATATTACTCAGGAACCGCCGTATACAACAAAACATTCAATATTGATTTTAAAGTGCAAAAGGATAAACAGTACTATCTGCAATTAGGAAGTGTAAAAGATGTAGGTATTGCCGAAGTGAATATAAACGGAAAGGAAAAAGGCATTGTCTGGACTTCACCATTCAGAGTTGAAATAACTGAAGAACTGCAAAAAGGGGAGAATACGCTTGAAATTGAAGTGGTGAATTCGTGGTATAACCGGGTAGCAGGTGATCAGACCTTCCCGAATAAAAAACAATACACAGCTACCAACATTCAATTGAATCATGATTATCGGGGCAGGGCTATCGATCAAATTCCGTTGGAATCATCGGGTTTGTTGGGACCAGTGACCATTGAGGAGACCATAAAATAAAGGTAAAAGATATGGATAAACATTTGCAGTCAGGCAAGTGTAGTCGCGAATAGCAGCCTTGGTATTATTCATCATAGGATTGAAGCTCTCTTCAATTTTTTAGTAACCTGACTATAAAGTTTCACGCAGTTGGTTACCATTATTTTACCAATTACTACAAATAAAAAACAAACAATTTGGAACAATGAAAAAATCACTAAAAAATATTTATGTACTGATAGTACTAATATTGTCAATCTCGGCCTTTTCATGTAAGCAATTACCTGAAGAGAGAGCGGCATCCAACAAATACCGTCTGATTTGGAATTCAGATCCGACAAATTCCGTAACACTTGCCTGGGATCAATTCCAGGATTCAGATGTTGAAGTATATTTCGACACAAAAGATCAGGGCAGGAAATACTGGAAATACAATCAAAAAGTAAGTCCTTCAACAAAAAATAAAATGTACGAAATGAATACTTGTTTTGCTGATCTTGAAGGTTTACAAGGCGGAACAAATTACTATTTTGTAATTAAAGATGATTTCGGAATTAGCGAACGCTATTGGTTTAAAACAGCTCCATCCGAACCAGCAGCATTTTCATTTGTAGCCGGAGGAGACACAAAAAGCGAGGGACCACCAATGGAAGCAGGTCGAGCATCCAATCGAATGGTAAGCAAACTTCGCCCTTTATTTGTAATGTTTAACGGCGATTTTACCAGCGGAAGAGGAATAAGTCCCGATGCATGGAAACAATGGTTAGTCGACTGGCAGGAACAAACTACCACTTCTGACGGAAGAATGATTCCTGTTTTTCCCATTCACGGAAATCATGAAAATGGTGATCGAAGAAATTTACTTCACATTTTCAACTCGCCTTATCAGAATAATGATTCCACAGCCATATATTATTCCACAACTATTGGAGGAGATTTTTTTCATATGGTTGCCCTTAATACAGAAATTGAAACCGGAGGTCATCAGAAATTGTGGTTGGAAAACGACCTAAAGGAAAATCAGAATTGCACGTTTAAGGTTGCAGGTTTTCACAAACCCTTCAGGCCACATAACGCTTGGAAAAGGGAAAATGACTATTTGTACAATGATTGGATCAGGATTTTTACTGAATATGGTCTGGACATTGGTTTTGATGCCGATTCGCACCTCCATAAAATTACTTACCCGATTCGTCCTGATACATCTTCCGTTGAATCTGAGTTGGGTTTTATCCGTGATGACAAAAAGGGTACGATGTATGTTGGAGAAGGTAGCTGGGGGGCAGAGCCCAGAGTAAACGACGACGATAAATCATGGACACTGGCAAGTGGATCCTTCAACCAGGTAAAATGGATTCATGTTATACCCAAATCAGAAAATTCTCCTGACCATATGAATATCTATACTGTGATTACAGCCTCATATGACAAAGAAGGTAATCAAACACTTTACGATGAAAACGTGGAAGCACTAACCGAAGATAACCTACTTCAGCTCCCAGCCAATATTGAATTATTTGAGGATGAAAGTTTTGGCAGTTTTGTTCGTTACCCCTATGAAGCTAAAAATTAAAACATTTCGAGAATAGCAATAAATTAAATGACTGATTTATGACAAAAAATCGAATAAAAATCAGAAGCATGAGAGTTCTTGTATTCATGCTTATAATTCTGGCATTGAATAGTTGCACGAGCACACAAAAGGATCTGAAACCAATTGACTGGGTCGATGTTTTTATGGGAACATCTAATTCCCGCTGGATGCTTGGCCCTTATGCCACCGAACCGTTTGGAATGATTCAGCTTGGGCCAGACAATCAAGGCGAAGTTTGGATGGCAGGATATGAATATGCCATTAACAGTATCTCAGGTTTTAGCCACATACATGCATGGACTATGGCTGGGTTGCGCATGATGCCAACTACAACTGACCTGGCTTTTATTGACAGACCTGTTGATGCTGCATATAAAGGATACGAAGCAGGTTATCATTCCCGCATAGTAAAAGAAACCGAAAAAGCCTCTCCCGGGTATTATGCAGTACATCTGTATGACCACGATGTTAAGGCAGAAATGACAGTTACCACGCGCTGTGGATTTCAAAAATATACTTTCCCCGAAAAAAAAGAGTCGAGAATTCTTATTGATCTGCTCATCCCATCTGAATACAAATACTCCATCCAGACTGCTCAAATAAAAAAAATCAGCAACACAGAAATTGAAGGTTTTGCCCAATGCCTTATCGGAATGAACACTGCTGACAGAATGAACACTGCTGACAATTGGAATGAATATACACTGAATTTTGTTTTAAAGTTTGATAAACCTTTTGAAACATTTAATGTGTGGAATGAAGGGAAACTTAAAAAAGACACAAACGAAATATCTGGTAAAAACGATATTGGAGCATATGTTACTTATAAAACGAGTGCCGATGAAGTAATTCAGGTAAAATCAGGTATATCTTTGGTTAGTATCGATCAGGCACGACTTAATTTGAATACCGAAATGGACTCATTTGGATGGGACTTTGAAGCGGCAAAAAACAGCGTGCATGAAACATGGGCAACCTTGTTAAATAAGATCGAAGTAGAAGGCGGAACAGACGAAGATAAAAAGAAATTTTACACCAATCTTTATCGCAGTTACGCTGCAAAACAAACATGGAATGATGTAGATGGTAAATACATGGATCCATGTGAAAATATTCAGCAAATGCCAAAGGGGCAAAGGATGATTGGAGGTGATTCATTTTGGAATTCATATTGGAACCTGAACAGCTTATGGTCATTGGTTACCCCCGGTATTATGGAAGACTATGTTGAAACACAACTCGAACTCTATCGAAAAAACGGATGGACAAGTGTAGGTCCAACGGGCGTGGAATATACAGGGATCATGGATGTATCGCACGAAACTGCAATGATTGTGGGAGCTTATCAGAAAGGCATCAGAAATTTCGACATCAATGAGGCATACAGTGCTGTACATAATACAGTTACAAGACAAGGTAAAAAGCTTTCACCATGTTCCGGATTGGCAGGAAATGAATACCTGAATGTATATATTAAAAAAGGTTATGTGCCTTTTGAAATGAATCCGGCAAGCCGAACATTGGATTATGCCTATGATGATTTCTGCGTTGCACAAATGGCAAAGGCAATGGGAAATATGGAGGATTATGAGCACTTAATGAAAAGGTCGGAGAACTGGAAAAACCATTTTCACCCGGAACTAAAATTTATTGTACCAAAAGATTCTGCAGGTGAATGGATGCCAAATTATAATCCATTCTCCGGAGAATATTTTGTTGAAGGAAATGGCTGGCAATATTCCTTATATGTTCCACATGATATTCCTGGTTTAATTAACATGATTGGCAAAGACTTATTTAATAGCAGGCTTGAAGAGGGATTTGAAAAATCGGTTAAAGAAAAGTTTGCAGCACACGCTCTCGACCATTACCAACCTGAACCTGTGGAATATTATATTAATATGGGGAACCAGGTAAATATGCAGGCACCATACCTTTTTAACTATTCAGGTAAACCCTGGTTAACCCAAAAATATTCTCGCGCCATTCTTGAAACATACTATGGATCTACTCCATATCATGGATGGGAAGGTGATGAAGATGAAGGACAGATGGGAGCTTGGTTTGTAATGAGTTCAATGGGACTGTTTGAAATGGAAGGGGGATGCGAAGTTGAGCC
>JBFEWU010000546.1:0-2410 GCA_041546215.1 Draconibacterium sp.
GGAAAGTCGAGAGCATTTATAAACGATACCCCTGTTCCCCTAAAAGTAATTCGCGAGTTGGGTTTAAAACTCATTGATATTCATTCGCAGCATCAGAATCTTGAATTAAGCAATCAGAAATTTCAACTGGACCTGGTGGATTCAGTGGCGGGTTCAAACACGCTTTTGTCGGATTATAAAAAGTTATTTTCAGAATACAAAAATACTGAACATCAGCTTTCGGAAGCCAAACAAAAAGCCGAAAAAGCGAAGACCGATCTGGACTATTTTCAGTTCCAGTACAATCAACTGGAAGAGGCTGGATTAAAGGAAGGCGAACAGGAAAACCTTGAGGCTGAACTTGAAAAACTCACTCACGCTGAAGATATTAAAACAGCTTTGGCAGAAGTTGGTACTTTTCTCGATGGGGAATCCTTTTCGGTACTTCAGAACGTAAAAGACGGACAACGTGCATTGGAGAAGATTAAAAATTATTTAGCCCTGGCCGGGGATCTTTCGGAAAGACTTGCAGGTGTTATGCTCGAGTTAAAAGATATTGTTGATGAAGTGTACCATTTATCGGAACGCATTGATTTTAATCCGGAACGTATTGAGCAGTTAAACGAGCGCTTAAATTTAATTTATAGCCTGCAGCAAAAGCACAACCTGTCGAGCATCGCTGAACTGATCGGCCTTAAGAACGAATTCGACAATAAAATCAATCAGGCAGTTGGTTATGAGGAGAGGATAAAAAGTTTAACTTCTCTACTGGAGCAGCAAAGCCTGACACTTAAAAATAAGGCGCTTGAACTTTCATCCATTCGTAAAAAATCATTTCCGGCCATTGAAAAATCGATCGTTCATGATTTGAAACAATTGGGAATGCCAAAATCAAAACTTGAAATTCTTCACACTGCTTCTGAACGTTTTCTGGCCGAAGGGATGGATCTTGTTTCTTTTCAATTTAGCGCCAATTCCGATTCAATCCCGGATGAGATTTCAAAAATAGCTTCGGGTGGTGAGATGTCGCGTTTGATGCTGGCCATAAAGAATCTGCTGCGTACCTCGAAAGCGCTGCCAACTGTCATCTTTGATGAGATTGATGCCGGTGTTTCGGGAGAGATTGCATTAAAGATGGGAGCCATCATAAAGGAATTTTCAACAACAACACAAATTATCAATATCACCCATCTTCCTCAAATTGCCGCCAAAGGCGATGCACATTACCGCGTATATAAACTGGAAAAAGACAAACAGACTTTTACTTCCATAAAACAACTCGCCGATGATGAGAGGGTAGAGGAGCTGGCAAAAATGGTGGGAGGAGAGAAGCTCAGTGAGAATACCGTAAAAACAGCGCTGGAACTGCTCAAAAACTAATCTTGGTTTTGACCACGATTTCCTTCAATAAAACTACTTTTGCAAAGCGATCGTTAGCAAGGCATTAAAAATACCAGGAATGTTAGAAATAGGAAAAATAAATATTTTAAAAGTTAACCGGGAAACCGATAACGGTGTATACCTCGAAGCCGGAGATCATGGCGAAATTCTAATGCCAAAAAAGTTTGTAACTGACCAGGTAAAAGAAAAAGGTGAGGCTGAAGTATTTGTTTATACCGATTCGGAAGACCGATTGGTGGCCACAACTGAGACACCTTTGGCCATGGTGGGTGAATTTGCGTGCTTAACCGTAAAAGCTACCAGTAGCTTCGGTGCCTTTCTCGATTGGGGCTTGCCAAAAGATTTGCTGGTTCCGTATAGGGAGCAAAGGAGCAAAATGGTGGAGGGAAACTCCTATTGGGTGTACATTTATCTGGATTTACTTTCCAATCGTGTTGCTGCTTCGGCCAAACTGAATAAATTTTTGGATAATACGCCTCCTGAATATGAAGTGGGACAGGAGGTAGATCTGATTATTATGGATGAAACCGATTTGGGGTACAAGGCTATTGTAAATTCCGAACATTCGGGCATGCTTTATAAAAACCAAATTTTTAAATCTCTGGAAGTGGGAGGAAAAACAAAAGGTTATGTGAGCAAAATTCGTTCTGATGAAAAAATTGATCTTTTGCTGGAAAAACCGGGTTATGAAAAAGTGGATGCATTCTCGGAGAAAATTCTGGTTGAACTAAAAGAGAACCGGGGATTTATGGCTGTTTCCGATAAATCGTCGCCCGAAATGATTTACGCGATGTTCGGAATTAGTAAGAAGAATTTTAAAAAGGCAATTGGGGGCTTGTATCGAAAAAAGCTGATTACCTTCGAATCAGACGGAATAAAACTAATATGATCACAGGCTTATTTTGGAATATTAGAGTATTGGAATATCCGAAAATCTGAATATCCTGCTTATTGGATTCCCTCTTTATTTTGGTAATGTTTAATAAAAAAGGTAATTTTCAGGAAGAATAAAACAACTGAATCTTTTACC
>JBFEWU010000428.1:0-3788 GCA_041546215.1 Draconibacterium sp.
TAAAGAAGCCCAGGAATTGAAGAATCTTAATGACTGTTTTTTTCAAAATTTAGTTTTTTAATGCTTTCTTTTTGCACCCTCGTTAATTCCCCTAAAAATTTACTACTTTCGGGACGCAAAAAGGCGGTTAGCCGTGCTATTTTAGCAAGCAAAAATATAAATTTGTTTTATTTATTAGTGTAAAAAGGCGATTAAGTACCAATTGAAAATGGAAGAAGGCGAGTGTTATGAGTTTTGTACGGCCCAAAAAAAAATTAGGTCAGCACTTTTTAACCGACCAGAATATTGCGCGGAAAATTGTTGACAGCCTGGGGAATGAGGTTTCTGATGTATTGGAAATTGGCCCGGGAATGGGAGTTTTGACTCAATATTTACTCGAACGACCTGGGTTAAAGGTGCATGCTGTTGAAATCGACCGCGAATCGGTGGAATATTTAAAACATAACTTCCCCGGCTTAAAACACATTTGGTCTGAAGACTTCCTGAAATCAGATATAGCCACAAAATTTGAAGGTCAGTTTAATGTAATCGGTAATTTCCCGTACAATATCTCATCACAAATATTTTTCCGGATTCTTGAAATGCGCAAGCAAATTCCTGAAACTGTGGGTATGGTGCAAAAGGAAGTGGCTGAACGAATTGCTTCCTCGCATGGCAATAAAACCTATGGTATTTTAAGTGTTTTACTCCAGGCTTATTTCGATATTGAATACTTATTTACCGTTGGAGAAGGCGTTTTTAATCCGCCGCCAAAAGTAAAATCAGCAGTAATTCGCTTAAAAAGGAATAAGGTAAGCGAACTCCCTTGTAACGAACAACTTTTTGTGACGGTGGTTAAAGCAGCTTTTAACCTGCGACGTAAAATGTTGCGGAACTCGTTAAAAAATATATGCACCAATCTTCCCGAAAAATATGCTGAAAAACGTCCTGAGCAATTATCGGTAAATGATTTTATTGAGCTAACCTGGAAAATCGAAAACCTCAAAAAGATTAGTCATGAACTTTGAAATCACAAGAGAGAACATTGAGCAGCTGAGAGTTTTGGTTGAGGAACAAAACAAAAAACAAGTTGCAGCTTTAATGGACGACCTGCATCCGGCTGATATTGCCGAGATAATGGATGACCTGAATACCGATGAAGCAAAGTTTATTTATTTGCTTTTGGATGGCGACAAAGCTTCAGACGTACTGGTTGAAATTGATGAACACGATCGGAAACGGTTTTTAAAAGTATTACCTCCTGAATTTATTGCCAGCAAGTTTATTGAGCACATGGACTCCGACGATGCTGCCGATGTTGTGGCCGAGTTGGATGAAGAGGTTCAGAAAGAGGTGCTTAATGAAATCGTGGATATTGAACAAGCCGGCGATATTGTCGATCTCCTCGAATATCATGAGGATTCGGCCGGGGGTATAATGGCAAAAGAGCTGGTTGCAGTTAACGAAAACTGGACAATAGCCACTTGCTTGAAAGAAATAAGTAAACAAGCCGAAGAGGTTGACGAGATATTTTACATTTATGTCATTGATGATGCAGAGAAATTAAAGGGACTTCTATCGCTGAAGAAACTAATTCTGAATCATACGAATACAAAAATTTCTAATCTTTACGATCCTGAAATAAAAATGGTAACCACCGATACCCGGCAGGAGGAAGTGGCAGAAATAATGGATAAGTACGACTTGGTTGCCATTCCGGTTGTCGACGATATCGGACGCCTGAAGGGGCGAATTACTTTTGATGATGTGATTGACATTGTTCGTGAGGAGGCCGAGAAGGATTATCAGATGGTTTCGGGTATTACGGGTGATGTTGAACCGGGAGATAAAGTTTTGGAAATTTTACGCGCACGTTTCCCATGGTTGTTGATTGGCCTGCTGGGGGGTATTTTGGGCGCTGTTGTGTTAGGTTCGCATGAGCATTCGCTGAAAAAAGTCACCGAGTTGGCATTTTTTATTCCGCTAATTGCCGCAATGGCCGGTAATGTGGGGGTGCAATCGTCGTCGATTGTCGTGCAAAGTATTGCAAGTGGTGTAAAAGACATTGAAACACCAACACGAAAACTGGTTAAAGAAGTGGCTGTTGCCATGTTAACGGCATCTATTTTCGCAATTTTGATTTTTATGTATAATTATTTTTCATCGGGGAATATGGCCTTAACGTATTCCGTTTCCATATCTCTGTTTATTGTTATCTTATTTGCCTCGCTTTTTGGAACGGTTATCCCGCTTATATTAAATCGATTCAAAATTGATCCTGCACTGGCCACCGGACCATTTATCACCACAATGAATGATATACTCGGACTAATGATCTACCTGATGATATGCGGTATTTTTTTCGACCTGGTTTAAACGGAATTAATGGCAATTACCGGATCGAGCTTGGCCGCAGCACGTGCCGGCATAAATCCGGCAATAAATCCTATGATGCTCGATATTAGCAGGCCTTTTATTATGTTACCCATAGTTAAAACAATCGTAAATTCTGTGGCATAACTTATTATTATTGTTCCGATAAATATTAAGAATAATCCAACCACTCCACCGATTACAGATAAGACTATGGCTTCGAAAATAAATTGTAACAGAATAAAGTAACGTTTGGCTCCCAGCGATTTTTGGATTCCGATAATTTTTGTTCGTTCTTTCACCGAAACAAACATAATATTTGCAATACCGAAGCCGCCTACAATTATTGAAAATCCTCCGATAATGGCACCTGCCATATTAAAAACAGCAAAAAACTGGTCGAACTGATTGGATATAATGCTCACCTTGTTCAGGGCAAAATCGTTCTCTTCCATCGGTTTTAAGCGCCTGATTGTACGCATTATTCCTTCCAATTCGGCAGCAAATTTCTCACTCTCCACATGGTCACGGGCCTTTATGCATATGGTTTGTCCCCGGTCCCTGTTGCGCACATCAATCATATAAAACGATTTTGCAGCACTGATATGAATATTTTTGTCCATGCTGGTTCCAAAGGCATCCTGGCCCATTTCTTCATAAACACCAATGATCATAAACTTGTACCCTTGAATCTTTAAGGTTTTACCTATCGGATTCATTCCATCGAATAATTGTGAAGAAATTTCGTGCCCGATTACAGTAACCGGAGCACCATTTCGCATTTCTGCTTCTGTGAAATACCTGCCCGACTCAATTTTTAAATTCCATACCTCCAGTAATCCTTCTGTTGTGGCCAAAACAGTGGCGTTATCAATCTGGTCGCTGCCAAATTGCGCAGTTCGGCTGAATCCAAAGAGGAAAGCTGCATTGGCAATGGATTTTCCCCGGCGAATTACTTCCTCGGTCTCTTCAACAGTGGGCATCGGACGATTTAAATATTTCCACCAGGGGTACTCGCTTTCCCCTTCGGGAGGTGCCCATGGCCACTTTTGAACATAAACCATGTTGCTTCCCAGGGAATTCAAACTATCGCGAATATATCGTTCCAGGGAATCGATTACCGTAAACACCGAAATAATGGCAAAAATACCAATGGTAATGCCGAGCAAGGAGAGGAAAGTGCGTAGTTTATTTGCCGTCAACGAATTAAATGCAAACGAAAGAGATTCATATATTAATCGAAGCAGAAGCATCAATGTAGTTTTTTTGTATAAAAATAGTGTTTGTTTCGAAAGAAGATTCCAATCAGGACCTATTCTTTTGATTACTTCTTATTAGTTGAAAAAAAATGAAATGATTACACTTCCTTTACAAATAACTAAAGTTTGCAAGAATATTATTTTTAACGAACTGTTTTTAACAGTATATAATCTGAA
>JBFEWU010000066.1:0-16370 GCA_041546215.1 Draconibacterium sp.
CTGGACGAGGTTGAAAACATTGAGGCTTTTGCCATGCGGATGACACGCAACCGTTGTTTGGATGTGATCAGAGCAAATAAAACAATTCCGATTGATGCCGAAATAGATCGTAAGTTAAAAGAAAAGACAGTAGACGTTCATTCAAAAGTTGAGTTAAGTGAGTCGGCCGGTCAAATAAAGAAGCTGATTGAAAAACTGCCGGATTTGCAACAAACAGTAATGCAATTAAGAGATATTGAACAGCTTTCCTATGAAGAAATAGCTGAAGCCACCGATCTTAAGGTGAATGCCATCAGGGTCAACCTGTCGAGAGCGCGAAAAAAAGTGCGTGATGAATTTTTAAAACTGAATGCAAATGGAAACAAAAGAAGTAAAATATTTACTGCAACGCTATTTTAACGGCGAAAGTACCGATGGCGAAGAAAGACAACTGGAAACTTATTTCAGGAACGAGGAAGTAGCTGAGGAAGTAGCTGAATATGCAGGGTTCTTTGGCAGTGTTTCTGAACTGGCTAATGCACACAAGGTTTCCACCATTGAAGAGGACATAATGGATTATATCCTGGAAAATGAACACCTTGAAAAAAACAAATACCGCTCAATGTGGAAAATAGTAACCGGAATTGCAGCCTCGGTAATCATTGTTCTGGGAGGTTTCTTGTTCTACCAGGAGCAGCAGAAACCGTTTAAAGATACCTTTAAAGATCCAGATGAAGCCTATGCTTATGCCACGCAAACGTTATCCTTTGTTTCGGAGAAATACAATAAAGGGATAGCGCAATTCTCCCATTTTGAAAAGTTACGCAAAGCCAAAAAGCCGGTAAAACTGGGAACAGCTCCTGTGCTTGAATTTTATGATGATATGGAGAGATTAAAAGCTGAAAGGAAGTCCGAAGACGGAAGAATTGATTAAAGTGCGAGTTACATATGATACCGTTTAAAACAAACAAATTTAATCATATGAAAAAGTCTGAAAATCTGAATATCCGAAAATCCAGATATCCTGTATACTGAACACAGCTTCTTTGTTCTTTGCTCTTTGCTCTTTGCTCTTTGTTCTTTGTTCTTCATTCTTTGCAATATAAAAACCATTTAAAAAGAATATCATGAAAAAGTTAATTTTAATCTTAGCAATTTTATTGCCCATGGCAGTACTTGCACAAAAAACTCCGGTTGACAAATTATTCGAAAAATACGCCAACCAAAAAGGATTTACCACTGTAAACATCTCTGGCAAACTATTGGGTTTCGCTGCTCAATTGGAGAACGAGGGCGATGAAGTTGACCATATGATTTCCAAGCTAAAGGGAATTCGCATTTTAACCGTTGAGGACGAGGAACTCAATAAAAAACTTGATTTTTACAAAGAACTTGAAAAAGATGGATTCTTCAAAAACAATAATTTCGAAGTTTTAATGGAAGTTACCGAGGACGATGAAATTGTACGATTTCTGGCCAAGGATGCCGGCAATGGTCAGTTGTCCGATCTTCTTCTGGTGGTTGGTGGAGACGATAATGTGCTCATCAGTATCAGCGGTTTAATTAATCCTGAAGATGTTGGAAAAATTACCAAATCGCTGGATGTGAATGTGGGTGGTTTGGATGATTAAGGCTCAAACGAAGAAAGAGCTGAAAGGAGGAAGTTCTTCCGAAGAAATCCTCCATTGTAGTCTTCCATAGGAGTCCCTGCGGGGCCGATGGGGAAAGACCGAAGCTGGGGAAGACAGAAGACGCGAGATTACACATTCCTTCCGTCTTCGGTCTTCCGACTTCTGTCTACCATCCTTACATTAATCCACGTCCTTTTAAAAGTGGCTCAATACCGGGCTCCTTTCCACGAAACTGAATATAAAGTTTCATGGGATCATCAGAACCTCCTTTTGAGAAAATATTTTCGCGCAGGGAAGCAGCTGTTTCTTTATCAAACAATCCGTTTTCTTTAAAAGCTTCAAAAGCATCTTTATCCAATACTTCGGCCCATAAATAGGCATAGTAACCTGACGAATAACCACCAGAAAAAATATGTTGAAAATAAGTGCTTCTGTAGCGAGGAGCGATCTCGTCTATAAGTCCGTACTTGTCCATTGAAGCTTTTTCGAATGCACGAACATCCATATTTGGCTCAACTGCTTCCAAGGTATGATAATCCATATCCAGAAGGCCGGCTGCAAGAAACTCGATCGTTACAAAGCCCTGGTTAAAATGAGCTGCATTATTTATTTTTTCAACAAGTTCAGCTGGAATTGGCTCACCCGTTTCGTAGTGTTTGGCATACATAGCGAGTACCTCAGGTTCAAAAGCCCAGTTTTCCATGATTTGAGATGGAAGCTCAACAAAATCCCGCGAAACAGAAGTTCCCGACAGACGATCAAATTCGCATTTTGAAAGCAAACCATGTAATCCATGACCAAATTCGTGGAACATTGTAGTTACCTGGTCAAGACTCAACAACGAAGGCATATCATCGGTTGGTGCCGGGAAATTACAAACATTTGTAATTACCGGGATAACATTTTCGCCATCGATAATTTGTTGTTTGCGGTACGAACTCATCCATGCTCCACCCCTTTTACTTGGGCGCGCAAAATAATCGGTATAGAAAATACCAAAGGTAGTACCGTCAGCTTCTTTCACTTCAAACACTTTCCCATCGGGATGATATTTTGGCAAATCGCTACGTTCGGTAAATGTAATTCCCCAAAGTTTATTTGCCAGGGCAAATATACCCTGCTGAACATTATCTACCTGGAAATAAGGTTTAATTTCTTCTTCGCTGAGCGCATATCTTTCCTTACGTACTTTCTCTGCATAATACCACCAATCCCAGGCTTCTAATGTAATGTTGGCACCTTCTTTATCGGCAATAGCCTGCATATCCTTAACTTCCTGTTTTGCCACCGGCAATGCTTTCTCCCAAACTTTGGTAAGAATGTCGTAAACGTTGGTAGGATTTTTGGCCATATTTTCAGCTAAAATATATTCAGCATGATTATTATAAGCAAACAGTTTTGCCCGCTCACTGCGCAATTCAACCATACGGGCAATAATTTCATTATTATCGAACTCGTTTCCATTATCACCTTTCATAATGTACCCTTTGTACAATTTTTCGCGGTAATCACGATTCGGAGAATAAGTAAGGAAAGGATATAAGCTTGGACGGCTGATGGTAAATACCCATTTCCCTTCCATACCTTCAGCTTTTGCAGTTGCCGCAGCGGCCGAAATGGATGAAACAGGCAAACCTTCCAGTTCAGCTTCATTTTCAATAACCAGTTTAAAGGCATTGTTCTCTTTTAAAACGTGCTCTCCGAATTTAACCGAAAGAGTAGCCAATTCACCATTGATTTCACGCATCCTGGCTTTTTTATCCGCAGCTAATTCTGCGCCACCACGAACAAAACCCTTGTACGTTTTTTCCAATAAACGAGCTTGTTCTGTATTTAAATCAAGGCTTTCGCACTGATCATAAACCGCTTTTACCCGCTTGAACAATCCTTCATTCAGATTAATATCATCGTAATGAGCAGAAAGTTTCGGTTGAATATCTTTCTCGATAGCCTGAATGCTATCGTTTGTATCTGCACTGCTTAAGTTACTGAACACAGATGATACACGACCCAGGAATGCACCGGTTTTATCCAGAGCCACCAAAGTGTTTTCAAAGGTTGCTGTTTCAGCATTGTTAACAATTGCATCTATTTCCTCTTCCTGTAAACGCATTCCCTCAGCAAATGCCGAACGGTAATGCTCAACTTTAATTTCATCGAATGGAGGAACTCCAAAGGGCGTATTCCATTCCTTAAAAAATGGGTTTTCCATATTGCTTGCACTTTCTTTAGTTTGCGGCTGACGTGATGAAATTGCCAATCCGGCTACAAAAACAAAAAATAGCAGTTTTTTCATTTTTAAAATATTTGTGATTTCTAAAATTTGCCGCGCAAGATAAGAATTTTCAGGCGTTTGTGTTATGACAGAATTCACATTGGAAAAACAAAGACCGGTGACACCTGTTTTAAGGCTAATAACTATTAAATGCATCGAAATGAACCCGTTTTATGCAATTGCATTTCTTTATGAAATTATAAAGCCCTTTAGTACCTGTGATTCTGACATGAGACATTGTTTTTTTCGGATTGGTTGAAGTAACTCACTGTATCGCTCTGTTTTGAAGTGCTTTCAACAGGGAATAAATTCTCTAAATTATTTTGGATTTAAGCAATCAGAGTCCTCGGCCCTCCATGGAATTCAACACTACTTTAAATCTTGTAAATCCTCAGAGTCTGCCTCTTTAATTTGTCATAAAAATCAGTACTTTTGTGCGATTCAAAAACGATAGAAAAAATCATTCGAAAATGAAGATATCCTATTCCTGGTTAAAAGATTACATAAAACTGGAACAGTCGCCGGAAGAAATTTGCGACATACTTACACAAACCGGTCTTGAGGTTGGTGGTTTAGAAGAAGTTGAAACCATAAAAGGTGGATTACAAGGATTGGTAATTGGAGAGGTTGTAACCTGCGAAGCTCACCCTAATTCCGATCACCTCAGCAAAACAACGGTAAATATTGGTATGGAAGAACTGCTGCCAATCGTTTGTGGCGCACCCAATGTTGCTGCCGGACAAAAAGTGGTAGTGGCAACGGTTGGAACTACTTTGTACAGCGACGACGATGAGTTTACCATTAAAAAATCGAAAATCAGGGGTGAAGTTTCAATGGGGATGATTTGCGCCGAAGACGAAATTGCTTTGGGAACCGATCATGATGGCATTATGGTTTTGGATGAAAATGCCAAAGTTGGTACACCGGCAAAAGACTTCTTCAATGTTGAATCGGATTGGGCCATTGAAATCGATCTTACACCGAACCGAATTGATGGTGCCTCGCACATTGGTGTTGCCCGCGATTTGGCCGCTTTCCTGAAAAAAACACAAAATATTCATTACTTCAAACCCTCGGTTGAGTCTTTTAAAGTTGACAATACCGATCTGGAAATTCCGGTTGAAGTTGTAAATCATGAAGCCTGTCCAAGGTATTCCGGTGTAACCATTTCCGGAGTTGAAATAAAAGAATCGCCTGACTGGTTAAAAAACAGACTTAAAATAATTGGTTTATCGCCCATTAACAATGTGGTTGATATTACCAACTATGTTCTTTTCGAAACGGCACAGCCCTTACATGCCTTTGATGCTGATGAAATTACCGGCAACAAAGTGGTGGTGCAAACCATGCCGGCAAAAACAAAGTTTACAACTTTGGATGAAGTCGAACGTGAGCTAGACGACAAAGACCTGATGATTTGCAATTCAGAGGAGGGCATGTGCATTGGAGGTGTTTTTGGCGGAATCAACTCTGGTGTTAAAGAAACCACAACGAATATTTTCCTGGAAAGTGCATGTTTCGATCCTGTATATATACGTAAAACTGCCCGTCGTCATGGATTAAACACCGATGCTTCATTCCGTTTTGAACGGGGTGTCGATCCCAATGGTGTAATTTATGCTTTAAAACGTGCTGCCCTGCTAATCAAGGAAATTGCAGGTGGAACAATCTCTTCAGAAATTGTCGACATTTATCCTGAGCCCATTGAAGATTTTAAGGTGGATATTACCTATGCCAATGTTTCCCGTTTAATCGGAAAAGATTTGGGGAAAGAAATGGTGAAGAATATTCTTACATCGCTGGAAATAAAAATTGAAAAGGAAACGGAAAAAGGTTTGTCGCTTTTGGTGCCACCTTACCGCGTTGATGTAAAACGTGAAGCCGATGTTATCGAAGAAATTCTTAGGATTTATGGCTATAACAACATTGAAATTCCAACACAGGTAAATTCTTCCTTGCAAACAGCTGAAAAGCCAAACCGCGACAAAATCCGAAATCTGGCGGCAGAAATGCTTAGCGCGCAAGGATTTAACGAAATCTGGTCGAATTCGCTCACTAAAGCAGGTTATTACGAAGGATTAAAAAATTACAGGGAAGAACAAACCGTAAAAATATTAAATCCGCTTAGTGCCGATTTAAACGGAATGCGCCAGACTTTGCTGTTTGGTGGATTGGAAAGTATTGCTTACAATGCAAACCGACAAAATAAAAACCTGAAACTTTACGAGTTTGGCAATACCTATTTCTACAAAGGGACTCAACGAAAAGATCAGCCTGCCAATAATTATTGGGAAGAAGAACATCTTGGACTTTTTATCACCGGCAATAAGGAAGCAGAAAGCTGGACAGGTAAGGAACAAGCTACTTCGTTCTACAGCCTGAAAACCTATGCCGGGAATATTCTCAAACGTCTTGGTTTTTCAACCTCTACCATGCAAATCACCGAAAGTGGAAATGAATTATTTGCTGAAGGTTTATCTTATTCGTTAAACAGTAAAGTAATACTTGAATTGGGAATTATTGCCGGCCGGCACCTGAAAAAGTTCGACATTGAAAATCCGGTTTATTACGCCGACTTCGATTGGGGGAGAATTTTGCTGGAGTCGAAAAAGCATAATGTTACTTTCGAAGAACTTCCAAAATTCCCCGCAGTTCGAAGAGATTTAGCGTTGTTAATCGACAAATCCACAAAATTCAGCCAAATAAAAGACCTGTCCTTTAAAATGGAGCGTCAACTATTACGCGAAATTGATTTATTCGATGTATACGAGGGCAAAGGTATTCCCGCAGGCAAAAAATCCTACGCCGTTAGTTTCATCCTTCGCGACGACAACAAAACATTAAAAGACAAACAAATTGACAAAACCATGCAAAAACTTATTGCTGCGTTTGGTCGTGAGTTTGATGCAGAATTACGTTAAAATATAAAATATTCGCAAACCATGATCCCGGACCTATTCCGGGATCATGGTTTAAAATCTACTTCAGAAATGCTAAACCACACCAAAGGAATCATTTACGCATCGGTTACGGCATTCTTTTGGGGATTTCTGGCCATTGCCTTAAAAGTTGCCGTTCGCGAAATTGATCCGATAACGGTGGTTTGGTTCCGCTTTTTCTTTGCCTTTATACTCTTGGCATTCTGGCAGCTGTTCTCTGAGCCCTCGTCATTTAAAATACTTATTAAACCGCCTCGCTTACTCATTTTTGCAGCCCTGGCACTTTCGTGGAATTATATGGGCTACATGCTGGGAATCCATCATACTACCCCAAGCAATGCGCAGCTTTTTATTCAAACCGGTCCTTTATTACTGGCCACGGCAGGTTTTTTGTTGTTCAAAGAAAAAATCAGGCTAAAACAGATTATTGGTTTTATTATAGCGCTGGTGGGATTTTCATTTTTTTACGGCGACCAACTCGCTGCTTTTTTCGATAACAAAGACACATATAAGCTGGGAATTCTGTTAACCCTTTCAGGTGCCATTGCCTGGGCAATTTACGCTATTTTGCAGAAAAAACTTGTACGTGATTACCGGGCAAATCATTTAAATTTATTCTTGTTTGGCCTTCCCATTCTTATTTTTGCTCCCTTTATAAATCTCAAGCCACTTTTTCAGCTTAGCCTTAACTGGTGGCTGCTACTGGCATTTTTAGGTGCGAACACCTTTGTTGCATACACTTGTTTGGCAAAAGCACTCAAATATACCGAAGCCAATAAAATAAGCATCATCATCATTTTAAATCCAATGATTACCTTTATAACCATGGCCATCCTTACCGAATTGGATGTGGATTGGGTTCAGCATGAACGATTTTCGCTGACAACACTTGCCGGAGCTATCCTTGTATTCGGTGGCGCCATACTAGTTGCTCGAAAAACAAGCCCGAAATAGAAAATAGCATTCATATTTATTGGTATTCTAAAGAATTCGATTAGCTGTTTATGCAGTGAAAAAAGATCTGGCATTGATTATTGACTATGAGCACATGCTAAGAAAGGGATGTTAGCAAGTAACTTCAAGCAACCAGCTGAACAGAAAAAACAAATAGTTTTCGTAATTTGGCGCGAAACTACTATACCATGCAAAAGCGGACTTCACTTTTATTACTCCTTCTGGTATGTATTTTTACAGCTTGCAATACAAAGGAGTCGCACATTGTTACTGTAACCGGGCCAATTCCGGCCAGTGAAATGGGAAAAACATTGCATCATGAACATATTCTGGTCGATTTTATCGGAGCCGACAGTACAGGTTATCATCGGTGGAACAAACAGGAAGTCGTTGACAAAGTACTCCCCTACCTGCTCGAAATAAAAAAACTTGGATACAATACTTTGGTAGAATGTACTCCTGAATATTTGGGACGCGATCCTGAGCTACTAAAAATTCTTTCCAGAGAATCCGGTATTCAGCTCATTACAAATGTGGGCTATTACAGTGCTGTTAATACCAAATTTATTCCCGAACACGGTTTTACTGAAATCCCGGAACAACTCGCTGCAAGATGGATTGAACAAGTTGAAAATGGAATTGAAGACACCGGGGTATATCCCGGATTTATCAAAATTGCTGTGGAACGGGGTCCCTTGCAAGAAATGAACAAAAAAGTAGTTGAAGCAGCTTGTATAACGCATAAGGCCACCGGGCTTACCATAATGTCACACACCGGTTTTGCAGTTCCGGCATTTCAGCAACTGGATATTTTAAAAGAATATGCCGTCCATCCCTCGGCATTTATATGGACGCACGCCAACAACGAAAAAGACAATTCGAAACATATTGAAGCGGCTAAAATGGGGGCCTGGATCGCATTTGATAGTTTTAATCAAAAAAAACAAAAAACATTTGTTGATTTTGCCATTCTAATGAAAAAGAACGGACTGCTTGGCAAAGTACTTTTTTCACATGATGCAGGTTGGTACAAGCCGGGAGAACCCAATGGTGGAAGTTTTAGGGGTTTTACCGAAATTGAAGAATTTTTAATCCCTGCCCTGCTCGAGCATGGCCTGACACAACCCGACATTCATCAGCTTTTTGTGCAAAATCCGGCCGAAGCTTTCAAAGTGAATACAAGGCTAAACGAATTGTAACTCAGTTCGCTTTTTCGTGGTTTACCAAACTACTCTTCTCAATGGCCCCTAATTTTACATCATTATTTTATATGTTTTATACACTATTGATGTAACAAATTTCCCAATTTTCGTATATGCTTACAAACGGCTATCCTGACCATTATTTTGCATTTTCGGGCAGGTAATAATTTTTAGAAATTTTTAGTCATGAAATACAGGTCTAACAGTATTCTGGCGTATATCCCTCAAAACAAAGCAGGTGAGTTATTATTAAAGCAAGCCATGGTTTTTATGAAAGCGCTTGGAATGCGCATTTTCATTATGGATCTTATTAAACATATTTCCATTTTTTCTCCAAGGCCAAATTCAAAAAGAAATCAAATAAGACACCAGGCAGCTTTGAACAAGTACACCGAATTTGTAAAAAAAACACTTCAAACGGAGATCCCGAATGATATCATTTTAAGAATTGGATGGGGTAAAATGGTTAATGCATTGATCAATGAATCGGAACATGGTGGTTACGAATTTGTGATCATTGATAAAACAGATATTGATCAAGGGGGATTTATGTTGAAAAATGATATCAACCGCTACATTAGCAAATCCTTTTGCCCGGTGCTGTCAATAAACAAAAACTACCCCATTGAAAAGGTAAAAAAAATTATTATCCCGATTGATATAGCCCAACGCACAAAAAAACGCTTGTACTGGGCCACTTTTTTTGCCAAAAAATTCAATGCCAGGATTCAAATTGTTTCCGCCTTAAATGTGAACATAAAGGCCACCAAAAGTCTGGCCTATAAAAATGCTGAAAAGCTAAGAAAAATGCTGGAGCAGCGTGGTCTTAAATGCGATGTTGAGATATTGAAACTGGATGGACAAGTTCAGCATACTGCACTGCTGCAGCACATTGAAAAGGAAAAACCCGATCTCGTTATTATCAGGACACACCAGGAATCCCGTTTTTCCGGCAAGAAAATCGGCACCTTTGTTTCAGAAATAGTTCATGGTAGCTCCATGCCGGTTTTTACGGTTGGTGGAATCACGCAGGATTACAATTTCGACTTAATATAATATATGTGAATTAACAATATACAATGACCGACAGAATTCAGGAAATAACGGAGAAAATTTATAACGAAGGAATTGTCAAGGCAAAAGAAGATGCCGGACAAATTATTTTTGAAGCCAAAGCAGAGGCGGAGAAAATTATTGGCGATGCACAGAAAAAGCATGAACATATGATTGCCAAAGCCCAAAAACTAAGCGAGGAAATAAAAAAAAGAACAGAAAGTGAATTGCAACTGGCCGCACGTCAATTCACAAGCAAACTCAAACAACAAATAACTGAAATGATTACTACGGCCCAGGTGAATATTGAACTTGCAGATGCATTTAGCGATGGCACATTTATAAAAGAGGCGATTCTGACTCTAATGAAAAACTGGAATCCACAGTCTTCCGAACCATTGAATTTAAACGTTTTATTGCCGGAAAAATCGGTGAAGGAAATAAATACATTCTTCGATGCCAAAGTAACAAACACGCTGAACAGTGGTGTTGAAATAAAATTTGACCCCAACTTTGATAGTGGTTTTAAAATTGGACCAAAAGATGGCAGTTATGTGTTGAGTTTTACGGATAAAGATTTCGAGCACTTTTTTAAAGGCTACCTCAGGGACAGAACCAAAAAGTTGCTTTTTGATCCTGTCGATAATGAATAACAAATATTAGGCACTCATATAAGCATAAAATAAAACCAGGAGCAAGCTACGAAGTACACCGGATTTAGATATTTATGCCAAAAAATTCGGTTATGCTAAAGAAAAAATATTATTGCCTGGTGGCCGGACTCCCCGATTTGTTTTTTAACGAAAACAAGCTGATTTTTAATCGCTTAAATTTCCGTAACGAATTACAGATCCTACTCTCAACCCGGGATTTCAAACTCGTTGAATCCCTGTTCTTACCCTACGACAACTTAAACCTGCTACAGTTCCTTTTTCATCAGGAGACAACCTTCCATCCCCTGGGATTAATTTCACAAAGTGAGTTTGAGTTTCAGCTATCTGCTGAAAATGAAAAACGCTCACTTCCTCAATACATGATAAAATTTTTAGACGATTTAAAAGAAAAAGAGATTAAAGAATATACCCTGGAAGTTGAAAACACACTTCACCAATATTTTTATGAATACGCATTAGGGCAAAACAACAAATTTCTGCATAGCTGGCTGTATTTCGAGATAAACCTGAAAAACATTCTAACGGCCTTTAACTGTGTGCATTTTGGCTACCCACTAAGTAAACATCTGATAAAAGTTGAACAAAATGTTTTACCATACTCCCTTCTGCTAAAGAAACAATTTAAAGCCGAACTCTTTGAAGATGTCTTGCCATACTGCCATCAAATTTTCAAAATTGCAGAATCAGACCTAAGCCTCATTGAAAAAGAAAAGGCACTTGATCAGATAAAATGGGAATACCTTGATCAGTACACTTTCTTCCATTATTTCACCATTGAAAAAATACTCGCTTATTTCATTAAACTTCAGATCACTGAACGGTGGATGAAACTTGACAAGGAGAAAGGAAAAATACTATTGAACAAGCTCATGGTAGATTTACAAACCAGCACTAAATTCTCGGAAGAATTTAGCATAACGCCATAAAATAGAATGAGTACGAAAGGAATAGTTACAGGAATTATTGCCAACCTCGTAATGGTAGAAGTTGAGGATTCGGTGTCGCAAAACGAAATTTGCTACATTCATCATGCTGGCACTAAATTAATGGCCGAGGTAATTCGTATTGGTTCAAAAAATGCATACATACAAGTATTTGAAAGCACACGTGGATTAAAAACCGGAACAGAAGTAACATTTACGGGACACATGTTGGAAGCCACACTTGGTCCGGGTATTCTGTCAAAAAACTACGATGGTCTGCAGCACGACCTCGATAAAATGGAAGGTATATTTCTGCAAAAAGGAGATTATACACATCCGCTGGAAGTGAACAAACTCTGGGAATTTAAACCCCTGGTGAAATTGGGCGAAAAGGTGGAAGCCGGTTCATGGCTCGGCGAAGTACGCGAGAACTGGATTCCGCATAAAATAATGGTGCCCTTTACATTCCCCGGAGAATTTCAGGTAAAGGAGATCAAACCCGGTGGCGCATATAAAATCTACGATACCATAGCCATTTTGGAGGACGATTTTGGGGAAAATCATGAAGTGAACATGGTCCAGAAGTGGCCCGTAAAGATTCCCATAAAAACGTACAGGGAGAAGCCTCGCCCCTTTGATTTTCTGGAAACAGGAATTCGGGTAATCGACAGTCTGAATCCAATTGTAGAAGGTGGAACAGGATTCATTCCAGGCCCATTCGGAACCGGGAAAACGGTATTGCAACATGCACTTTCAAAACAAGCTGAAGCCGACATGATCGTTGTGGCCGCATGTGGAGAAAGAGCCAATGAGGTCGTTGAGCTTTTCTCAGAATTTCCGGAATTGAACGATCCCCGAACCGGGAGGAAATTAATGGAACGCACAACCATTGTTGCCAATACTTCGAACATGCCGGTGGCTGCACGCGAAGCTTCGGTATACACAGCTATGACCATTGCTGAATATTATCGATCGATGGGGCTTAAAATACTGCTGCTGGCCGATTCCACCTCACGATGGGCACAGGCCTTACGCGAAATGTCCAACCGGATGGAAGAACTTCCGGGCCCCGATGCCTTTCCCATGGATTTACCGGCAATCATTTCTAACTTTTACGCACGCGCCGGTTTTGTTTACCTGAACAACGGAGAAAGTGGTTCGGTAACCTTCATCGGAACCGTCTCACCGGCGGGAGGCAACCTAAAAGAACCGGTAACCGAGGCCACAAAAAAAGCCGCCCGTTGTTTTTATTCGCTTTCCCAAAATCGTGCCGACAGCAAACGCTATCCTGCCATCGATGCTGTCGACAGTTATTCGAAGTACCTCGAATACGACGAGTTTATTGAATATGTATCGAGAGCCGTTTCGCCCCATTGGGTGAGCAATATTCTTGAAGCAAAAAACTTCCTTATCCGTGGTCGTGAAGCTTACGAGCAGATAAACATACTTGGCGACGACGGAGTGCCCATCGAGTACCACGAAAGGTACTGGAAATCAGAGCTTATCGACTTCGTAATTCTCCAACAGGATGCTTTTGACAAGATTGATGCTTCCACACCCATCGAACGTCAAAAATACATGATGGATAAGGTATTGAAAGTTAACAATACAGCTTTCAATTTCGAGGATTTTGAACAGGTAAATCCATATTTCAAAAAGATCATAAACGTTTTCAAACAAATGAATTACTCGGAGTTTCACTCTGAACAATTCAAAAAATTTGAAGAGGAACTGAAGGAAATATTAAGCGAAAAAGCAGTTATTGAAATGGAACAAAATTAATCCGGAAAGAAAAGATGGAAACTACGGCTTTTCAAAAAATACATACCAAGATTGACCAGATTACCAAGGCAACCTGTTCGCTTCACGCCAGTGGTGTTGGCAATGAAGAAATGGCTCTTGTTAGCGACCGTTTGGCACAGGTCGTTAAAATAGAAGGCGACCTGGTTACTCTTCAGATTTTCTCGGGAACAGAAGGTATTGCAACCAATGCCGAAGTTGTATTTCTGGGCCACGCTCCACAACTGGCAGTAGGCGATGAGTTGACCGGTAGATTTTTTAATGCATATGGTCAGCCAATCGATGGTGGTCCCGAAGTGGATGGAAAGATGATTGAAATAGGAGGCCCATCAGTTAATCCGGTGAGAAGGAAACAACCCTCGGAACTAATTGCCACGGGAATAGCCGGTATTGATTTAAATAACACCCTGGTAAGCGGCCAGAAAATTCCGTTTTTTGCCGATCCCGACCAGCCTTACAACCAGGTGATGGCCATGGTAGCTCTGCGCGCCAAGGCCGATAAAATTATTTTGGGAGGAATGGGAATTACCAACGACGATTACCTGTTTTTTAAAAATGTGTTTGAAAATGCCGGTGCCATCGACCGAATCATCAGCTTTGTGAATACCACTGAAAATCCCCCCGTTGAACGCCTGCTTGTTCCCGATATGGCACTTACTGCTGCCGAATATTTTGCATCCGAAAAAAACCAGAGTGTGCTTGTTCTACTCACCGACATGACACTTTATGCCGATGCGCTTAGCATCGTTTCCAACCGTATGGATCAAATCCCATCAAAAGACAGTATGCCGGGATCGTTGTACAGCGATTTGGCGAAATTATATGAAAAAGCCGTACAATTTCCCAACGGCGGATCGATTACGATTGTTGCCGTAACAACACTTTCGGGTGGAGATATTACACACGCAATTCCCGATAATACCGGATACATCACGGAAGGCCAGTTATTCTTACGCAAAGACACCGACATAGGAAAAGTAATCGTTGATCCATTCAGAAGTTTATCGCGACTCAAACAACTGGTAATTGGCAAAAAAACACGGGAGGACCATCCGCAGGTTATGAACGCGGCAATAAGACTTTATGCCGATGCTGCCAACGCCAGAACCAAAATCGAAAATGGATTCGACCTCACCGACTACGACAAACGAACCATGAGCTTTGCCAAAGAATATGCCGACAAATTATTAGCCATCGACATTAACATTGAAATAGATACAATGATTGACACTGCCTGGAAACTTTTCAACAAATACTTCTCCAAAGCCGAAACAGGAATAAAAGAAGAATTCGTTGAAAGATACGGAAAACAGAATATGAATGAATAAAAATTGAATTAGTCATGGAAAATCAATTGATCACACTATTAAGGATTACAAGTCCCCAAATGGGGAGTTTTGTAAAAGACAAACTGGAATCGCACGGAATAGAAGTATTTTTCACAAACGAAGGTCTATCGGCCAGTGACAAATACAATCCGAAAGAGGTTTTACTGAAAGTAAAAGCTAAAGATACCGAGGAAGCCATTGAAATACTTCTGCGTATTCATAAGGATTACGATCTGGAAAAGATAAAAAAAGACAAAAGCTTTGCTGCATTAAAGAAAATTCTTGTGCCGGTAAAACTAAGCGAGAATTGTATTGAATTGTGCCGGTATGCTATGGGTTTGGCTCAAAAGACAAATGCTGAAGTGAAATTGCTCTATGTATACGCCGATCCAACCTTTAATGAACCGGAAAGACACACGGCATCATGGGAAAAATATGTACGCATGGAATTACAGGAAGCTTTTAAGAAGGCAGAGCTCAAACTTGTGAATTTCAGCCGCGAACTAAAAAAACAAATTCCAACGGAATTGTACGATTCGGTAAAATTACATTACCGCATGCTAAAAGGAACACCTGTAAATGTTATTACAGAGGCCTGTAAACGATACCAACCCAACGTGATTATAATGGGGACAAAAGCAAAACGCAAAGAGAAAGGCGAATTTTATGGAAGAACATTACTGCATGTGATCGATAGCTCAAATTATCCGGTACTGGCCGTACCCGTTTCTTCTAAATTTAAGGGTAAGGACAAAATTAATGTAATGTATGCCACTAATTTTTATGATGCAGACAATTCATCGCTGAATAAACTCCTGAATATTTTACAAGCCTACGAGAAAAAAATACACTGTGTTCATATCGACTTGCACGACGATCCGCGCCACCAGGAAAAAGTGGACGAACTGAACAAAATGCTGGAAGAGAAATACGGCGAACACAATATAAAATGTGTACTGTTTGAAAGCGACAATGTGGTGAGCGGATTCGACAGTTTTGTGGAGGAAAACGATATCGATATTATTACATTATCCAAAGTAAAACATTCGGCCTTTTATAAAATATTCCATTCCGACTTGCTTAAAAAACTGGTTTCAATGGAAAAAGTACCCATGCTGATCTTTCCCGTATAAACTTTAAAACTTAACATTTGGCCATAAAATTTCAATATAATAAAACGGCTCTTCAAAATCTGAACAAACAATTAAACGTTCGGCTAAAGGCGCTTCCCACACTTAAAAATAAGGAAGCAGCCCTGCGATTGGAAGTTAAAAAAGCGAAGAACAAAACTTTGGCCCTGGAACAAAAATTGCAGAACAAAATCAATCTGCACTCAAATTCGATGGGAGTTTGGAACGAATATGACGATACATTGTTATGGATTAAAGAAGTACGTACTCTATCCCAAAAGATTGCCGGTGTTTCCATTCCGGTACTCGGCGAGATTGTTTACCAGGAAAAGGAGTTTAGTTTATTTGATAAGCCCAAATGGTTTTCACAGGGAATTTCGATTTTAAAAGAGCTCTCGGAAATCACAACCGAGAAAGAAATTTATAGCAAAAAAATGGACTTGCTCGATCATGCCAGAAGAAAGACAACCCAAAAAGTGAAC
>JBFEWU010000041.1:0-19572 GCA_041546215.1 Draconibacterium sp.
GTATGAGTAAATATAAAAACGTTTCTTTTTTTTATTCATTTTGTTCATTTATTTTTTGGATTGGAATTGCAAATTTTTTCAATTTTTTGCAGTTAGATAAGTCTGGATTAGAAGAAAGAGCAAAGACGCTTAGAATTTTTACCGCAGAGGCGCAAAGACGCAAAGTTTATTTCTCTCTTCTCCGGTCTTTTTCTTTTGAGCTTTGAACTTTCCCCGAAGGGATGCCTTCGGCGCAGCTTTCAATAATTAAAGGCTAAAGCCTGAGCAGCGGTTGCGAATTTTTGCCACCGGGCTAAAGCCACGGTGCAAAATAAGAACTCATCCCAGCTGCGCCATACCCATTTTGTAGCGTTCTTCCTTTGAGCTTTCAGCTTTCAGCTTTGAGCCTCTCCGGACTTCGGTCTCCGGTCTCCGGACTTTTCTCAATAATAATTAATCAATTTCAGACGTCTTCCGTCTTTCTTCCTATTTTTAATCCTATGTATTTCCAATGTATAGTAGATTATTTATGAATCATGCTCCAAACCGTTTCCTTCAGGCTTGATTTTATATCCGCGTAACTTTTGTCGGTTGATAGGTTTGTCCACTCCTTTGGATCCTTTTTAAGGTCATACAATTCTTCCTGGCCATTGGGGTAAATGGTGTAGCGGTAATCCAGCGTCCGGTATGTAAAAGTTTGAGCACTTAATGCATAATCCACTATATCGGTGGCAATGGCGGTTAACGCGCCTTCAGGTCCTTCCCATTTCTCCAGATCCGGATTTTCAATGAACGGCTTTAAGCTAAATCCTGCCGTTTTAAATCCCTTTTCATTTTTGCAGTTATCGCCTTTCAGTCTGCACATATCGGTTAAGGTGGGGTAGATATCGATGAGTGAAACGGGCTGCTCCACTTTGCTGTTTTCTTTTGCTCCCGGTGCTTTTATTACCAGGGGTATATGTGTGCCGTTTTCCCAGGGCGAATTTTTAAACAGGTATTGTTTTTGCCCCATTTGCCAGCCATGGTCGCTGGCTAAGACAATAATGGTATTTTCGGCATATTTGCTGTTGTTCAGCGCATCAAGTACAATTCCCACCTGCTCGTCGGCAAAGGCAACGCAAGCCAGGTAGGCCTGCAAAAAGTGCTTTAGCCCTTTTCCCTCATCACCTCCATAGGATTCGGTAAGCATTTTGGAATACATCTGACCTTTGGAGGTGTTGGTGTACCATTTGTCATCGGCTGTTCGTTCAACGGGGTAGTTGTCCTTGTAGTGGGTATCCTCCACATCGCCCTCCAGTATCTCCGGAAGCTGAAGCTCTTCAATGGGAAACAGGTCGAAAAAGCGTTTGGGTGCGTAAAGTGGCGTATGCGGACGAACCAAGCCAACTCCCATAAAAAAGGGCTGCTTGCTTTCTGCTTCATCCATTTCCCTTATGCGTTTTGCCGCCCATTGGGCATGCAGTTCATCGGGCAAAAGGTCGCGGTTGTTCTCATCAACATATTTAAAAGGGATATCGTCTTTGCCCGAGTAGGTCCAGCCCGGATTTTCTCCCTTGGTTTCATTTTCGGGAAAAAGAGGAACATCAGACATGGGGGCATAAGAACCGTCGATATCGCCAATGCTACTGAAAGGTTGCGGAACCGAAGGGTGAGCCACCTGGTTCTCGCCATCATAGGCAAAAGGCCCATAGTTGTTCACTTTAACGCCCCATTCGTCCCAAAGCTTTAACTGGTTCTGGTGCAATAATTTTCCACTTCCCATCACATAATAGCCATTCCCGGAAAACTGCTCCATAATGGTTTTGTTGTTCCTGAACAAACTCTGTGTTGTGGCTTTATCGAGGCCGAAATTACGCGACTGGTGCGGGTAAACGCCGGTAAATAAACTGTTTCGCGAGGGATTGCACAAGCCGATATTGGTTTGGGCATTTACAAATCGTACACCCGATGCTGCCAGTTTATCGATATTTGGTGTAAGTGCCTGTGGGTGTCCCCCAAAACAACCCTGGTAATCATTCAGATCGTCGATAACAATGAGCAGAACATTTGGCCGGGTTTCCCCCATGTTCTGCTGTTTTGATGCATACCCCTGGAGCATCGTACAACAAAGAAGGAGGATGCCCGGTATTTTAAATATCAAATTCATCGTATTTTAGTTTTTCACCTAAAGTTAAGCTCGTAATGCAGGTGTAAAGATAGGCCATGCAAACAGTTGCAGGATGAACTTTTTTACCCCCAATTGGCAGAATATTATCCCATAGGTGGGAATTGGATAGAATTATGAAAAGGTTCATGCAGCGTTCGTTAAGAGTATCGAAAAGGACGCTAATATTCGCCAGGGAAAAGTGAACGAATTTTGTTCACTTTTCTGGGGTGAAAGCAAACAGCTATTGTTTTTAATGTTTTGACTATTCTTTTTTGATCTTGGTTTCAAAGGGATAGACCTCCGATTCGATGCGCGAGTTATTTATCAATTCCAATAGTTCTTTTACAATTTCAGGATGCTCTTCAGCTACATTTTTCTCCTCGCCAATGTCGTTGGCAAGGTTGTACAATTCTGTAGTGGTTTTTTCGGGATTGAATACCTGGTACTGTACCAGTTTCCAGTTGTCTTTGCGCAAGGCTTTCCGGCCGTTTTTTTCGTGAAATTCCCAGTATAAATAGTCGTGTTTCTTTTGTTTTTTTCCCAGTAAAGTGGGCAGGAATGAGATGCCGTCGATATTCTCAGGAGTCGATATCCCGGTTATTTCTGCAAGGGTTGGGAAAACATCCCAAAATGCAGAAGGGTGGTCTGCTTCTGTTCCGGCCATAATTTTTCCTTCCCAAACGGCAATCATGGGCACACGAATTCCTCCCTCATATAAATCGCGTTTGTAACCTTTTAAGGGGCCATTTGAATTAAAGTAATCGGGATCGGCGCCTCCTTCCAGGTGTGGGCCATTATCGGAAGTAAAAAGAATAAGCGTGTTTTCGTAAAGGCCCAGTTCTTTTAGCTTGGCAACAATTTCGCCCACCTGCATATCAAGGTAATCGACCATGGCTGCAAAGGCCGCATGCGATTCGGGCTGCGATCCGTAACCTCCGTTTTTGTAATTCTCACCATCATCAACACCCTCGTAGTTTTTCTCGGGTTCGAATTTACCGCGGTATTTTGCCATATATTCTTCCGGGGCAAATAATTCGGCATGCGGAATGATGGAAGGATAATACATAAAGAAAGGTTGGTCCTTATTGTCCTCCATAAATTTCAGGGCTTGTTCGTGAATGATTTTCGGGCCATAGACCCCGGTTTTACGTCCTTCATTTCCGGGAAGCATAATTTTTTCCTGGTTGTGCCACATGTGGTAGGGGTAATAATTGTGACCCACCCGCTGGCAGTTATAGCCGTAGAACTCGTCGAATCCCTGCTTGTTGGGATCACCTTCCGAGCCGGGATAACCCAGTCCCCATTTCCCGAACGCCCCGGTGGCATAGCCGGCTTCCTTTAATGCTTCAGCCATGGTTCGCGCTTCGGCTGCCATGGGATACTGTCCTTCGGGCTGCCACTCTTTGTTCCCGCGAACCGGTGTGTGCCCGGTGTGCTGGCCTGTCATTAAAGCCGAGCGTGATGGAGCACAAACCGTTGAGCCCGAGTAATGCTGGGTAAAACGCATTCCGCCGGCAGCCAGTTGATCGATATTTGGGGTTTGAAAATGAGTTTGTCCGAAGCAGCTTAGATCACCATAGCCCAGGTCGTCGGCAAGAATGTAAACGATGTTTGGTTTCTGCTCTTCGACTGCTGCTGTCTCTTTTTTGTTTTGGCTTGAATTGGTGCAGGCAAATGCTATTAATAGCAGGCCCGGGACCAATAGTTTTGCGTATTTCATTATTTCGTATTTTAAGTTAAATTTACATTTACAGACTTTACAGTAATGTTAAACTGCGAGATTTTCCACCGCCAAGGTGCTAAGACGCTGATATTTTTCTTTGCCCCTCTGCGTCTCCACAGTTGACCTTAATTCTAACTGACAATGCACGTATCATTTTTTTCTTATTTTTTCCTGGGCTCAAATTTAAAATCCTCCGAAGGTGTTCTTGCAGATTCCAGTAATTCTAAAAGTTTTGCTGTTAATTCCGGATTTTCTTTCGCAACATTATTTTCTTCACCCACATCGTTGGCCAAATCATACAGTTCAGTTGTTGTTTTTTCGGGTGTAAAAACATTGTAGCGAATTAATTTCCAATCTCCCTGCCGAAGGGCCAACCTGCCATTTTTTTCATGAAATTCCCAATACAGATAGTCGTGTTGTTGTTGCTCTCCTTCTCCCACAAGACTTGGTAAATAAGAGATGCCATCGATTGTGCCAGGTGTTTCTGCTCCGATTATCCCGGCTACTGTTGGCAGAAAGTCCCAAAAGGCCGAAATATGATTAGTTGTAGAACCGGCTTTAATTTTTGCCGGCCAACGTACGAACATCGGCATGCGTATGCCACCTTCATATAAATCGCGTTTGTAACCCTTGAACGGGCCATTGCTGTTAAAATAATCTGGATCGGCACCTCCTTCCAGGTGAGGACCATTATCGGAGGAGAAAACAATTAAGGTATTGTCATCAATACCCAGTTCCTTGAGTTTGAATAAAATCTCGCCCACCTGGTCGTCCAGTAAATGCACCATGGCAGCAAAAGCCGCATGCGATTCGGGTTGCGAACCGTAACCACCTGTTTTATAGCGGGGGTGACCTTCATCTGCTCCTTTATAGACCTTTTCGGGTAAAAATTTACCCCGGTATTTTTTCACGTAGGCCTCAGGAGCAAAAAGCTCGGCATGAGGGATTACCGAAGGATAGTACATAAAGAAAGGTTTGTCTTTCTTGTCTTCCATAAATTTCAGAGCCTGTTCGTGAATGGGTATGGGCGCATAGGTTCCCTGACCGGTTCCAGCATTGTCTTCCAGCCAGACAGTATCCTGGTTATGGTTTAAAAAAGCCGGGTAGTAGTTGTGCGCTAAGGTTTGATCGTTGTATCCAAAAAATTCATCGAAACCCTGTTTGTTGGGATCGCCTTTCGAACCCGGATACCCCAGTCCCCATTTGCCGAAGGCACCGGTGGCATAACCGTTTTGCTGAAGCATTTCGGCAACGGTTAGGGCATCGGCAGCCAAGGGCCAGTTCCCTTTATTGCCGTCGCGTTTATTTCCACGAATGGGTGTATGACCGGTATGTTGCCCCGTTAGAAGGACCGAACGCGATGGTGAGCACACCGTAGAGCCGGCATAGTGCTGCGTGAATGTCATACCCTCTTTAGCCAGAAGATCAATATTCGGAGTTTGAAATTTGCTTTGTCCCTGGCAGCCCAGGTCGCCATAACCCAGGTCGTCGGCAAGAATAAAAATGATGTTGGGCTTTCCTTCGGCATTGGTCTGAATAACATCCTTTTTGTTTCCCTGACTGCAGGAAAGGAGGAAAACAAAAATGAAGGGAAAGAGATGGATTAAGTTTTTCATGACAAAACAGCTTTGGTTGATGAACGGTAAAAATACTTTAAGGATGCCATCTTTCCAAAAAGATAACGACCTTAATAACTTCTTGATAATTGACTTTTGAAAAATGGATGGACTACCATTGATTTCAATATTTTTGAAAGCGTTTAATCATCTCAATAAAAGCAAATGGCGACAAACTTTGGAAAAACCTGGTGGGGTGAACAATGGCTCAACTCTTTAAGAAATATCGATTATAGTAACCGTTTGCCACGTGGGGCCAGCTATGCCAGAAAAGGGGCAGTAGAAAAAATAACCGTAAACGGCAACCATATTGTGGCTAAGGTAAAGGGCTCGAGGCCCCGGCCATACATGGTTAATATTATCATGCCACCGTTTTTCGATCCGGAATTGAGCCTCTTTCTACAGGAACTATCTGAGAACCCGGTAATTATATCAAAATTGCTTAATCGCGAGCTGGATCCATCGGTTTTAAAATTGTCGGAAAAATTTGGATTAAAGGTTTTCCCGCAGCAATGGAACGATTTAAAAATGACCTGCTCGTGTCCCGACTGGGCGGTGCCTTGTAAGCACCTGGCTTCGGTTGTTTATAAAGTTTCGGCAGAAATTGACAATAATCCGTTTTTGGCTTTTTCACTTCATAATGTTGATTTATTGGAAGAATTGCAAAAAATGGGATTACACGTTAGTAAAAAACAACTGGAAATACCCCGTTCAAAAGAAGTTTTGTTTAATAAGAAAGAAAAACAGGATGCTTATAATCCTGATACTGCCTATTATAAACTTAATTTTTCAGGGCTCGAGCAATTGCACGAACCGCTAACCGAATTACTTTCTCCCTTTCCGGCATTTTATACCGTAGGTTCGCGCGATTTCAGGGAAAAATACCGCACCATTCTTAACCGAATTGTGCGGAACACGCAAAAGGCTGCCTCGGGAAAAATTCCTCTTCCGAATTTTCTTGATGAAGCTTACTTGGCAAATGCCGAAATTAACAAGCACACAAGCCAGAATATCAGGTTCGACGAATCATTAAAAGCCAAGATATATTTTGATGACAAGGAGCTACCGGTAATCGATTTCTTACAACAGCTGGCACAAATAAAAGGATCACACACGCTGGATTATCAACCCTCAACAGCTGTCTTACACACGGCTTTGCATTTGTCAATCCAATTGTTGGCCAATGGTGCCGTAATTCCCCAAATTATTCAGGTTCCACAAAAGAAATACTGTATCCGATGGTTGCCTGCCATGCTAAGCAAGGAGGTTAAACAGCTGGTAATAAAACTGGGAACAATGGTACCCCCTGGATTAATTACTGCTGAAGATCGAAAAAGGCAAAGGGTGGTAAACAAGGATGTAGCCCAAAACCTGTTGTCGCTTTTTATTACCGAAATAGTAAGGTTAACAAGTTACCATGTAAGTGATGATATTTTTGAACAGCTCTTTTTTAAAAGCATACAATACCCGTTTTTAAATCCGGGAGAAGAAGCATTGGCCGGTGGTATTTTATCGTGGTTACAGAAATTCTATTTAACCCAAGGCGAGTTTAAACCATCGGTTATTGTTGAAGAATTAAACGATGGACGTTTTAAGATTGATCTGACCATTCAAAATAATGGAGACTTATTTGGGAGACCATTATCATTGAAAGAAGTGTTGGATCAGGAACATTTTGCACACCGCCGATTTGAAGTATTACAAGGGCTTATGCTCCTCAGTAGTTTTATTCCAGGTCTTGATGAATACATAAACTCGAAATGTGAAGACCAGATGATACTGGATATTGCTGAATTTACGCCTTTTCTGATGAAATTTATCCCAGCCATACAGTTGTTGGATATAAATGTTCTTCTTCCAAAATCATTGCAGGCATTAATAAGGCCCAAACCCAGTGTAAGATTAAAATCGAAGGGGAAAGGTTCCGGATTTATGCGACTTGATAAACTTTTCGATTTTGAGTGGCAGGTGGCCATTGGCGATACGGTTTTGGGCGAGCAGGAGTTCAAACAGCTGCTCCAAAAATCGGAAGGGCTGGTTAAATTTAAAACAAAATACATTTATGTGGGCAAGGGCGATTTGAATAAATTGTACAGACATTTTTCGCAAACCAAAGGATTGTCGGCTTTTCAAATGTTACGTACTGCATTGTCAGGCGAGTATTTTGGTGCAAATGTTATCATCGATGATAAGCTCCAGCAAAAAATAAAGGAGCTTTCAGAGTTGAAAGAAATTCCAGTTCCTGCCGGGTTAAACGCGACATTGAGACCCTACCAGAGAAGAGGGTATTCGTGGATGTGCCGTAACGCCCAAATTGGCTTTGGCTCGGTATTGGCCGACGATATGGGCTTGGGAAAAACCATTCAGGTAATCGCTGCAATCTTGAAATTTAAAGCTGAAGGATTATTGGAAAAAGAAAAGATTTTGATTATTGCCCCCACAGGGCTTTTAAGCAACTGGCAGGCGGAGTTCGATAAGTTTGCACCGGGATTAGATATTGAAATTTATCATGGCCCGAACCGGTTGTTCGATAAAAATGGAAATTATGACGTGCTGATTACAAGTTACGGGATTGTACGGAGCGATGCCACCTTGTTAAACAAAGGGAAATGGAATGCAGTGGTTATCGATGAAGCCCAAAACATAAAAAATCAGGGTACTGGGCAAACAAAAGCGGTAAAATCAATAAAATCATCGAACTTTATCGCCATGAGTGGCACGCCTGTTGAGAACCGCCTGAGCGAACTCTGGAGTATAATGGATTATTCAAACCGTGGGATCCTTGGAAGTGTAAAAGAGTTCGCTGAAACCTTTGGAAACCCAATCGAAAGGTTAAACGATGTTGAAACGGCTGAAAAACTTAAAAAGGTGACCAGTCCCTTTATGATGAGGCGCTTGAAAACAGACAAGAGTATTATCTCTGATCTTCCTGAAAAAATAGAAATCGACAGTTTTGCCACGCTAACAAAAGAGCAGGCCGGCCTGTATGAAAAGGTGTTGGAAAAAGCCATGCAGGAAATTGAAGGCATTAGTGCCGGTGACCAAAAATCGTTGTTCGTGAGGCAGGGGCTTGTTTTGCAAATGATTCTTGCACTAAAACAAATTTGCAACCACCCCACACAATATCTGAAAAACGGTATCAAAAATGCCGGCTTAAGCGGGAAAACAGACTTGCTTTTTAATAAGCTTGATTCAATAACTGAAAGTAACGAGAAAGTTCTGATATTTACCCAATTCACTGAAATGGGAAAACTTCTCGAAGAGTTTATTTCTGAAAAATACAAGGATAAGCCTTTGTTTTACCATGGCGGATGCAGCGTAAAAAAACGGGCTGAAATGATTGACCAATTTCAAAATAACCGGGCCGATAAGATTTTTATTCTCTCGTTAAAGGCAGCCGGAACCGGTCTGAACCTTACGGCTGCCAATCACGTTATCCATTACGATCTGTGGTGGAATCCGGCAGTTGAATCACAGGCTACAGACCGTGCGTACAGGATTGGGCAGAAAAAGGATGTGATGGTTCACCGTTTTATAACCAAAAATTCCTTTGAAGAAAAAATAAACGATATGATTCAGCAAAAAAAGAACCTGGCTCAAATGACTGTTGCCACCGGCGAAAACTGGATTGGCAACCTCAGCAATAGAGAATTGCGTGGTATCTTTAACATGAAATAGTCCCTTTAATTTGCGATGAATCAAAATCTATATCTTTCCATTTCCCTTCAGGGAGATATATTTTGTGCTTGTTAATTTACTATGGATAAGGGGTACAATTAAGGGTTATTTTCCCTGTCTTCAATCCTTTCCCCTTCACTTCCAACCCGATATCACCCGCTTCTTCCGAGGCTTGAACCGTCACCACCAATTTCCCGCTGAAAGTTTTCATTGTGGGTAAATGAAACATTTCAAGCGAGGTTGCATCGCCATTACAAACGGCTTTAAACTTTCCGGCTCCCTCGACTTCAAAACTGAGCTGATTATCCGCATCCGGACAAAAGTTGCCGTCTTTGTCCACTACCGAAACAGTAATGTAACTCAGGTCGTTCCCATCGGCAGTAATGGTTTTCCGGTCGGCAGATAGTTCAAGGTGATGCGGTTTCCCCGCGGTGTGCATTTCTTTTTCGGCAACCGCATTGCCCTGGTCGTCAAAAGCCACAACTTTAAGGGTGCCCGGTTCGTATTTTACGTCCATCCACATCAGCCGGTAACGGTGTTGTTTGCTCAGGTCTTTTGTTTTGGTCTGAATGCCCTGGCTCACACCATTAACAAACAATTCAGCACTGTTGTAATTGGTATACACAAAAACCGGAGTCGTTTCTCCTTCGCGGCCTTTCCAGTTCCAGTGGGGGAGAATGTGCAGGGTTTCATCTTTTGTATTCCATCGGCTGCGGTACAAATAAAATCGATCTTTTGGCAGGCCTGCCAAATCACAAATACCAAAGTAGGAACTGCGCGATGGCCAGGCTTCGTTGTAAGGTGTTGGTTCCCCCAGATAATCAAAACCGGTCCAGACAAATTCGCCAATTACCCAGTCGTAATCGTCCTGCCAAACAAAATCTTCATCGGGTACATTCGACCAGCGACAGGCTTCAAGGTCGTATGACGAGCTTTGAAAATCGTCGTAGGTTTTTTGCTTGTATTCTTCAACCGGGAATTTATAAACCCCTCTTGAACTTACCGTTGAAGCTGTTTCTGATCCCAGGATAAATCCCTGGGGAAAGCGTTCGTAGGCTTCTCCGTATAAAGGAAGCCGGTAGTTTAAGCCCGGAACATCCATAATGGAACCAAAACCTGTTTTCATTACGTTGGCCACCTGGTCCATTCCTACAGTCACGGGTCGGGTCGGATCTTCCCGGTGAAAAATATCCTGTAGCCATTTGGCGCGTTTTACTCCATCATTTCCCCATTGGTCGGGTACTTCGTTACCCGAGCTCCACATGACAATGCAAGGATGGTTTCGTGTGGCGCGAACCAGGTTAACCACGTCTTTTTCGGCCCAGTCGTTAAACCAGCGGTTGTAACCATTCTTTACCTTTGGCTTCGCCCATTCGTCGAAACTTTCTGCCATAAACAACATGCCCATTTCATCGCACAGCTCTAACTGTTCGTGCGAAGGCATATTGTGAGAAGAGCGAATGGCATTAACTCCCATGTCTTTCATTATGGATATCTGGCGTTTTAAGGCGGCTTTATTAACTGCGGCACCCAAGGGACCTAAATCGTGGTGCAAACAAACCCCTTTAAACTTGGTCACTTTCCCGTTTAAAACCAGTCCTTTGCCTCGTTCGTAAACCACACTTCGTATCCCAAAACGAGTGGCCTGCACATCTTTCAGTTCTTCTCCACGATATAATTTCTGAATGGCCGTATATAAATAAGGTTTTTCAATGGTCCACAGTATTGGATTGGGCACAGCAATATTCTGTTCCACCAGTTGACCGAACTTTTCGCCGGATGTTTTGCTTGCAACCACCTTGCCATCGGCATCTTCAATTTCGGTTACAACTTTAATGTTTTCGCCGTTTATTTCCGATTTGATATTCACCTTTGCCACTTCTTCCGAGATAAAAGGAGTGGTGATAAAAGTTCCCCATTGGCTGAAGTTAACCTCATCTTTTACAAGGATCTGAACTTTCCGGTAGATACCTGCACCCGGATACCAGCGCGATGATGAAGGAAGATTTTCCAAACGAACGGCCAGCAGGTTCTCGCCATCTTTTAAATAGTCTGAAATGTCGAAGTAAAAATAGGCATAGCCGTAAGGATGATTACCAACTTTTTTGCCGTTTATAAAAACATGGGCATCGCTCATGGCACCATCAAAAACCAACAACGCTTTTTTGCCGGTTTTAAATTCGGGCAGCGTAAATGTTTTACGGTACCAGCCCACACCAATGTGTGGAAGCGCTCCGGTACGCCCTGTTCTCATTCTGGCTTCATCGTCCATATCCTGCTGCACCCGTACTTTTTGAGCATCTATTTCTTTATCAAACGGACCATAAATTGCCCAATCGTGTGGCACCGAAACTGTTTCCCAATCCTGGGCGCTGGTTTGTGGATCTTGAGCTCCCTCAACTTCCTGCTTAATAAATTTCCAGTTGCTTTGGAGTGTTTTAACTGTGCGCGTTTGTGCATTTACGCAGATACTTGTAGAAAGCAAAACAATGGCAGTAAGGCGATAAGACAATTTCATAATAGTATATTAACTGGTAGGTACTGGTATGATTATCAATGCAAATATGTAAAGATTTATTGAAAAAGACAGCCTGTTTTTTGCTATCCTAGAACACATTTCCGTATTTTCAATACGAACAGGGCCGGCAAAAGCTTCTATTTCTGACTGGCTTCATACCTTTGCTTTGGTTTGTAATCCTGAACCACTCCACCATACGGGAATCCTGGTGTTTCAGTACGGTTCTCTTCAAACAGTGCATTCATTTTCTGAACCATTTCGGGGTACTCGGCAGCCAGGTTTTTTGTTTCCGAAATATCCTCCTCAAGATTATACAGTTGTGTTTTGTTCATTATTCCATAGCGAACTCCTTTCCATTTCCCGATCCGTGCCGACTGCCGGAAACCACCATGGGGCATTTCTCTACCCCAGCCATCGAGTTGAAACTCCCAGTTCAGGCTTTTGTGAATGGCTTGTTTTTCACCCAAAAGAACAGGTAATATCGAGATGCCGTTTGTTTGTTCTGGTTGTTCAATTCCGGCCACTTCGGCGAAAGTTGGCATTAAATCCTGAAAGCCGGCCATGTGGTTTGTACTTATGTTCGCAGTAATATTTCCTTTCCAATAAGCAATTAATGGAACACGAATACCGCCTTCGAACATGTCGCGTTTAAATCCTTTTAGATCACCATTGCTGTTAAAAAACTCATGGTCATGTCCTTCGTGGTGGGGTCCGTTGTCGCTGGTAAACAGTACCAGGGTGTTCTCCAGTTCACCCATCTCTTCGAGTTTTTTCAACATCCGGCCAATTTGTTTATCCAGCAGGGTGATTTTAGCCGCATGCAAACGTTCTTTTGCCGGCCATCCTTTGTCCATGTACAATTCTTTATTCCCGATACTGCGTTCGTGACCATGTGGGGCGCGGTAAGACATAAAGAGGAAGAATGGCTTTTCCTTGTCGGCTTGCTCTAAAAAATCGAAAGCCAGTTCAGTTCTGAATTCGTCTTTGCATCCCCATTCATCAACGTGATAGTAGACCGAATCTTGTTTCCCGTTTATCCAATGCATTTGTTCGTCGTATTGTGTTCCACCGAATCGGGAACCCCATTGTTCCTGCACGGCATAGTCAAAACCACGGTTGTATGCCCAGGTGGATATATCGTTGGGATTGTCGAGATGCCATTTGCCCACGAAACCTGTTTGGTAACCTGCCTGGCGAAGCATCTCGCCCAAAGTAATTTCATCTTTTTTCAGGGCAACACGCATCCACCGGTCGTCGTTATATCTTCCGCTATTGCCTCTTACGGTATTAAATGAGGAAGATTTGCCCGTCATTAAAACGGCCCGTGAAGGCGAGCAAACCGCATTACCTGCATAAAAGTCGGTAAAGCGCATTCCGTCTTTTGCGAGCTGGTCGAGAACAGGAGTTTGAATGGTTTCCTGTCCGTAAACGCCCAGTTCACCATACCCCAAATCATCGGCTAAAAGGAACAGGATGTTTGGTTTTTGAAGTTCTGATTTTTTTTGTTCAAGGTTTCCGCATGCGGTAAAGAGCAGGTAAACTGCAAGAAGGAATAGTGTTGGTTTCATAATATTATTTCAATTTTATAGCTATAACATTTAATGATACAGGTGATAATTCAACATTCATAATCGCCTGTTCTATTGTTTTTGTATTTAATTCGCCAAGTGTTGGGGCTTCATCGCCGGGCCCACTGCCTGTATAGGTTTGGACGGTATAATTTGAAGGTAAACGCGATATTTCGGTAGTAATATTTACGGTTTCTGACTTATCGTTTTTATTGATTAGGATAAGGCTGAGGTTTTCGTTTGCTTCATCTACAGTTGCATAGCACCTTACAAATTCTTTTATGCGTGGAACTTCAACAAAGTGGTCCAACAAGTTCTCATTTATTAGTTTTATGATTTCTCCGCGTGGTTCGGGATTATTATCCATGTCGAGAATATTGTAGGGTGCATTTTCATTTTCACCTCCCCATGGCCCATGGGTATTCCAAACGTAAGTAGCTTTTACATTCCTGAAAGTACAGGCATTTAGAACCATTTCGGCATAAGCCAGTGCACGGAAAAGGTCGTCGTTATCCGATTTGTCGCTCCAGGGACGCGAATTCATTTCTGTTACATGAATCTCTATATCCTTTATCGTGGAATTATTAACAGCAAGTTGGCATTTTTCTACGTTGTTAACCAAAATTCCGGTGGCATTTTTCCAGCCTGCGTAGTCCTGGTTGCGCCAGTCATACTTGTACAAATAATTATGGGCACAAATAAAATCGATGTTGCCAGGATCGTGATTCAACAGTGCTGTGTGCCAGTTCCCCAATAAGCCCGGACCAACCCAAATGCTTGAATCAACAGCTTTCATGGCTGTTGCAAAGTCGGAGTACAGGGCTTTGTATTCGTTTTGCGTGATTAAATCGGAATGATGGTCAATCTCGTTGCCCAGAGCCCATCGTTTAACCCTGTACTTTTTGGTAATATTGGCATAGCGCACCCATTCCACAGCCGATTTCTTTAACTCCTCATAGCCGGGGCCATTTTTATACTTATACGAAAGAATGTTTACCACAACCATCGGCTCGGCTCCCACTTCATTGCAAATGGAAATGTATTCATCAAAATCCATGTCTTTTATAAATTCGCCGGTGGACTGATTAACTGCCCAATCCCAGCTTGCCGGTGTCTGCGAAAATGTGGCCACTTTGGGTGTGAGGATATTGCCCCAGTCTCCATCAGCATCCCAGAGGTAATTATCGGCTAAATGCCCGTATGGGAAACGAATATATTTCACTCCCATGTCTTCCATGGCATCGGAGAAAGAAGTTTTTCTGGGACGTTCGATATCTGAGTCCATTAACCAACATGAAACCACTCCTCCCGGATTTTTTGAAACCGAATGAGTTCTTATTGACTCCTTAATTCCAATTTTGTTAGCCGCAGGCTTTATTACCTGCTCGTTACCCTTTTCTTCTTCACTGATTACTTCATCCATTGCATCTGAATCACTAGTAGTACAATGAATGGAAATAATCATTATTAGCAAAAGCAAGGCGTGAGGGAGAGTATTTTTGTGAGCCGGTTTCATAAATTCTTTTAATTTCATTTTCAAAATTAATCCATATGATCAGAGAATGCTGTAAGAAATCGCAGGGAGGTGATAAGAGTTTCACTAAAAAGTGAAACAAAATCGACAATATATAGCAACGCTTTCATCATTGGGTTTCGTTAACTTACATAAGCACTGCGCTTATGAACGTTATTATCCTGTTCATCTTATTTTATCGCTTTGTTTTAAAAAATCGTTCAGCTTGTGTCTCCCGTTCATTGCAAAGCGTTATGATGTACATGCCGCTAGACAAGCAGGAAGTATTTATCCCGGGACTGCCCGGCTTTAGTTCATATTTTTTCCAATTTTCGGTTTTGTTCTGATCAAAATCGGGATCACCTTCCAGGCCATGGGTATCACTGTTTTTAAAGGTATTGATAACATCGCCATAAAATAGGTTATTGGTCATAAACAGGGCAGTTCCGTTATTCTTGATCACCATTTGTTTTTCACCCATGGCTGCCCCGTTCTGAGCAAAAAAAATGTTGTTGTAAATGAAGGTGTTTTTGGCATCGATATCAATGGCGGTTGAATATGCCGAATCCATTATTACGGTGTTGTTATAGATATAGCTGCTATCGCAGTAGTGAGTTTGGTTTCCGCTGGCATTTTCGTTGATCCACAAGATATGGTTACTGTTTTTCCAGTTGGGATTATCTCTCCATCAGGCGTTTTACTCAAGTATTCGCCACCACTTGCAGGAAGCAATTGCAGAAAGCGCTTAAATACACCTTTTGTTTGCAGCTCGAAAGTATAGGAAATACCTGGTGACAACTCAATTTCTTTTAAAAACTGCATGCGTGCCTGCCCGTTTACAGCAGCATTTAATGTTACGAATTTATTGCCACTTACGGTGTCAATGGTAGCCGAAAGCGTTCCGGCGTAGGAGGCACTTTGTGCAATCCCGTATTCTTTTTCACTTAAATGGTCTCCTTTGGCATAGCTTTCAAAATCATCTTCAAAAATAATTTGTGCATGACAAGCCAAACCCATTGCGATGGCAATAGTAAATACTACGATCTTCTTCTCCAGTCTCATTTCAGCTCCTTCAGTTAATCATTTATTCCATATGCTATTTCCACCACTCATCACTTCCAAGGGTGGGGAAGACGCGGTCTTTCAAGCGGGCATTCCATTTTTGCCATTCATTCAGCAGTCTGTCGGCTTCTTCTTTTTGGTCAGATTTTATGTTGGTCGTTTCAGCACCATCCGCATTGATATTGTACAATTCCGGAGGATTTTGGTCCTGTTGACGGTTGGCTACCAGTTTGTTATTGCCATGCCTAACTGCCATTGCATTTTGTTCCCACTTTCTCCAGAACAGGTAGTCGTGCGGTTCTCCGGCATTTATTCCTGTGAGGTAAGGGATTAAATTAACCCCATCCAAAGGGCGAAGCGGATTTATTTTCACCGGGGTTTGGGCAACAATAGTAGCCATAATATCCAAGGACGAAATTGGTTTTTGATAGGACTGTCCTGCAGGTATAGTGCCCTTCCACCTCATGGCAAAAGGTACACGAATGCCCCCTTCAAAAAGGTCTCCTTTCAAACCCCTTAAGGGTTCATTACTGGAGCCATTATTGTGCGCTCCTCCATTGTCCGACAAGAAGACTACAATGGTATTTTCTTCAATTCCGCTTTCTTCCAGTGTCATTAGTATGCGTTCAACGCCATCGTCAACGGCACTGACCATGGCTGCGTAGGTTTTTCTCTTCCCTTCAAGATTAGGGAATCGCGACAAATATTTTTCGGTGGCCTGCAAGGGAGTATGTGGTGCATTGTAGGCCAAATAGAGCATAAAGTGCTGATTGTCTCTCACCTGTTTGTTAATAAAGTTTACTGCGGCATGGCTTAACTCATCGGTGAGGTATTCATCCGTTTCCACAGGTGTTCTGTTTTCAATAATTTTGGTGTTGTACCATTGCCATTTCTGGGTAACTTCTGAGAGATCATTCAGCGTTAGTTCTTCGGGGAAATACCTGTGTCCACCTGAAAGAAAACCGTAGAAATAGTCAAATCCTCTTTCCAGGGGATGAAATACAGCATGGGTTCCCATGTGCCACTTTCCTACAATGGCACTTTTATAATCGGCTTTTTGCAGTACCTGTGCCATGGTTTCCTCCTCGACAGGTAACCCGGAGACAGGATTATTGGGATCGATGGATGGATTGGTTGTAAAACCAAAACGATCCTGGTAACGGCCGGTTAAAAATCCGGCGCGGCTGGGTCCGCATACCGGAAATGAAACATAGCCCTGGGTAAATCTCACTCCCTGGTCGGCAATTTTATCGATGGACGGCGTGGGAATATCTAAACAGCCGTTGAAACCCACATCGGCATATCCCATATCGTCGGTCATTATCACAATCAGATTGGGAAGTTTTTTCTCGTTTTTTTCTTCCAGGTCTGGTTCAAGCCCGGCAGCCTGGCAGGCTCCAATAATAAGGATCAATCCTAAAACCAAAATGTTTCTCATTTTCTTTTAATTTTTATCTTTTATCCACGTGTTGTATTCTTCTATTCGTTGTGTTTTGGGAGCTTCATCAAAAAAGCGGGCACCGGCACCAATGCGGTTATTGTCGCCCAGCTCTTTTCGTCCCTCTTCAATGAGTTGCATCAATTCATCCACTTTTTCCGGATATTCCGATGCCAGGTTGTGTTTTTCTTCTTTGTCGTTCATCAGGTTGAACAGCTGTACCTCATGAACAGCATCTATTTTTCGTGCTCTCCACTTCATGTATGCAGGTTGTGCCGGTCGTGGCAGTACCAGCTTCCATTGCGTATCTCTAACTCCCTGCAAGTGTGTATATGCATAATAAAAAAAGTACTTATGCGGGCTTTTTATATTTTTTAAAATCAGGTCACTAAAATCCTTTCCGTCAAGGATTAAATCCGGGGGCAGATCAGCACCTGCCATTTGCGCAAATGTAGGCAGAAAATCCATTGTTGTTAAGATCTCATTATTGGTTATGCCTTCTTTAATATGCCCTTTCCACTGCATAATGCATGGGACACGAACACCGCCTTCCCAGGTTTGGGCTTTGGCTCCTTTTAAGGGGTATGCGCTACCGGCATGATCACCAATTCTCTTCTCAATCCATGGGCCGTTATCCGATACGAAAATAAGCAGGGTATTTTCTTCCAGTCCTTCTTCCTTTAAGGTCTTCAATACTTCGCCCATGCTCCAGTCCAGTTCTTCGATAACATCGCCGTAAAAGCCACCTTTCGATTTACCCTTGAAGTTTTTGGAAGCTCCCAGCGGCGTGTGTGGCATATTGTGGGAGAGGTAGAGGAAGAAAGGATTATCTTTGTTCTTTTTTATGAATTTTACGGCTTCATTTGTATACATTCCTGTGAGCTGACCCATTTCTTCCACTGTGTTGATGACCTTAAGGGTATCGTTGTTTCTCAACACATGGCATCTGTGTTCCGATTGTTCTATAAACCTGGTATTTCCGTTGTATTTTGGTGTGCCAAAAAAATAATCGAATCCCTGCTTTAACGGCATCTGTTCAGGTTCTTCTCCTGCATGCCATTTACCTATGCATGCCGTTTGATAGTCTTGTGTTTTTAATACTTCGGCAATAGTAATTTCTTTTGGGTGCAGTTTGGTATGAAAATTTTTAAGGTTACCGGGTTCGGCTATTCGTATTGGATAACTTCCGGTTAGCAAGGCTGCCCTGGATGGACCACATAGGGGTTGTGCGTAAAAGCTGGTAAATTTTATACCTTGTTCAGCCATTCTGTCAAAGTTGGGCGTTTTTATGAGTGGCGATCCAAAGCAAGCCACATCGTTATACCCCTGGTCATCGGTAAAAAATACGATGAAGTTGGGTTTTGGGGATTTTGCATTTATCGCAGAAGTCAGACAAATAAAGAATATTATGATTGTAATTCGCCTCATCATCTTTTAATTGTTGTTTTCTTCCCCATTTACAGCTTTGGCTCCCAACTTTGTTTTATCGGCTCCCACTACACTCCATGGCGTTACATATTCTTCAATGGTGGCTGCCTCATTTTTTGGGAGGAATTTTGCCAGCTCGTTTTTCTTTGCTTTAAATTCCGGTTTGCCGGCCAGGTTATGCCACTCATTGGCATCATCATCATGCGAGTACAATTCCTCGGTTCCATCAAAATAACGTATATATCTCCATTTTTCGCTGCGTACGGCATAATTCCCTCTTCCCCACGAAGTAATAGCAGGCTGAATTTTATGATCCGGATCTTTTAGCAAAGGTACCAAACTCTGCCCATTCACATAGCCAGGAGCCTTTAGTTCGGCCATTTCAGCCAGGGTTTTATAGATATTAATTAATGAAACCGGCTGTGTGCATAGCTGGGGTTTAAATCCGGTCCCTTTTCTGCTGTCGTAAATAATAAAAGGTACCCGCGTGGCTTCTTCCCATAAAGTAAATTTGCGGAAACTCATTTTTTCGCCCAGGTGGTACCCGTGATCCGACCATACCACCACAATGGTATTATGGGCATAGGGGCTTTTTTCAAGTGCGTCCAGTACCCTGCCAATATTGAAATCAGCCCATGATATACAGGCCAGATAGGCACGACGTACATCCTCCCAGGCATTATCTTTTTTGAACCTGCGGTCGTCGCCGGCCCGTCTGAAACTATTTCCTTCAGCGGGAATATCAATTAAATCATCTTTTAAGATGGCGGGTGCTTCAATATTGGCGGGCAAAGCATCAAAAAAGCGTTCGGGACAATCGAATGGCAAGTGGGGCTTTACAATACCTACGGCAAGGAAGAAAGGCTTTTCATGTTTTTGTTTCAATACATCAATGCCGTAGGA
>JBFEWU010000133.1:0-11632 GCA_041546215.1 Draconibacterium sp.
AACTTTGCGTCTTTGCGCCTTTGCGAGATAAATCTCCGCGTCTTTGCGCCTCTGCGGTAAAAATGCTGATATTCTAATACTCTGATATTCTAATACTCAATACGCGACAACAATGACAACAAAAATTACTGAACACTGAACACTGATTCTTTGTTCTTTGCTCTTTGTTCTTTGTTCTTTGCTCTTATTTGAACTAAATCAGTTTCAATAAATTTCAGGATTTTAAACATAAATTAGACAATAAAAAACGGATTAGCAAAGTGCTAATCCGTTTTTTATTTCATTATGACAAGGTTTATATAATCTCCAGTTTTTTACCAACTTTAATAAATGCCTCAATAGCTTTATCAATTTGTTCGGTGGTGTGTGCCGCCGAGAGTTGTACACGAATTCGTGCTTTTCCGCGCGGAACAACCGGGAAACAGAAACCAATTACGTAAACACCTTCCTTAAGCAACTCATCGGCAAATTTAATGGCAAGTGGCTCGTCGTATAACATTACCGGCACGATTGCCGTATCACCTTTTACCAGGTCGAAACCGGCAGCTTCCATTTTTGTGCGGAAATGAACGGCATTGGCCATTGTTTTTGCAGGTAGTTCGGAAGAACCCGAAAGCATGTCGATTACCTTTAATGTTGCTCCAACCGTGGCAGGTGCCAAAGTATTCGAAAACAAATAAGGGCGTGAGCGCTGGCGTAGCATGTCAATAATTTCCTTACGACCCGAAGTACAACCTCCGTTTCCACCCCCCATGGCTTTCCCAAAGGTAGTGGTAATGATATCGATTTTACCCAACAAGCCAAAGTGTTCGGCAGTGCCTCGCCCGGTTTTTCCAATATAGCCTGTAGCATGCGATTCGTCGACCATAACCAAGGCATCGTATTTTTCAGCCAACTCTACAATTTCAGGTAGTTTTGCTAAATCACCATCCATGGAAAAAACACCATCGGTGACAACAATTCGATAGGTCGCATCTGCCGAATCTTTTAAACATTGCTCCAGCTCTTCCATGTTCGAGTGCTTATAACGGAAACGCTGCGCCTTACACAAACGAACACCATCGATAATGGAAGCGTGGTTTAATTCGTCGGAAATAATCGCAGAATCGGGACCTAACAGAGGTTCAAAAACACCGCCATTTGCATCGAAACAAGCACAGTACAAAATGGTGTCTTCCGTTCCGAGAAACTCAGAAACCTTTTCTTCAAGTTCTTTATGAATTTGTTGTGTCCCACAGATAAAACGAACCGATGACAGGCCGAAACCCCAATCGTTCATTACATCCTGCGCAGCTTTGATCACCTCCGGATTATTGGCTAAACCCAGGTAATTATTGGCACAGAAATTCAATACCGATTCGCCGGTAGCAACAGAAATATCGGAACTTTGCGACGAAGTAATAATCCGTTCGCTTTTATACAATCCTTGTTCCTTTAACTCTTCAAGTGTTTTTTGTAAGTCATTCTTAATTTTTCCGTACATGTCCTCAGTTCTTAATTTTTTTTCAAAGTAAAAGAAATATCACAAGATAAACATTGATATAAAGCATTTTTTTGGTTACAGTGATTATTCTCCGTATTCAACTCGCTTCCGCTTAAAACTGAATACTTATTTTTTATCTTTGCAGCGAATTAAAAACAGAACAATGAGCGATAAAAAAGTACGGGTTCGATTTGCCCCAAGTCCAACAGGACCTTTGCACATGGGAGGAGTCAGAACTGCGTTATTTAACTACCTTTTTTCAAAAAAACATGGGGGTGATTTTATCCTTCGGATTGAAGATACCGATCAAGCCCGTTTTGTTCCCGGGGCAGAAGAATATATCATTGAAAGTTTAAACTGGTGTGGCTTAACACCTGTCGAAGGACCGGGTATTGGTGGGGACTTTGGTCCATACCGACAAAGCGAACGTAAAGAACTTTATAAAAAATATGCCGATCAATTGGTTGAAACAGGCTGGGCTTACTATGCTTTCGACACTCCGGAAGATATTGATGTGTTAAGGAAACAAGCCGAAGCCGGTAAAGAAACTTTTTCGTACGGAATTGGCACACGCGACAAATTAAACAACTCACTAAACCTTTCAGAAGAAGAAGTGTCGCAAAAAATCGCAGCGGACGAGGCTTATGTGATTCGTTTTAAAATGCCGGCTGATACCGATGTAACCGAGGAAGATCTTATTCGTGGAAGTGTAACTTTTAATACCACAAAAAGTTTAGATGACAAGGTACTTTTTAAGTCGGACGGAATGCCAACTTACCATTTAGCAAATGTTGTCGACGACCATTTAATGGAAATTTCGCATGTAATTCGTGGCGAAGAATGGTTGCCGTCTATGCCCCTGCATGTGCTATTGTACAAAGCTTTGGGATGGGAAGAAAGCAAACCACGTTTTGCGCACTTGCCACTGATTTTAAAACCGGTGGGTAAAGGAAAACTCAGCAAACGTGATGGCGATAAACTGGGATTCCCGGTTTTCCCGCTGGAATGGACCGATCCCAAATCGGGCGATGTTTCCCGCGGTTACCGCGAAGATGGTTATTTCCCGGAAGCATTTATGAACCTGTTGGCTTTGCTGGGCTGGAACCCGGGAACCGAACAGGAATTTTTCTCGATGGAAGAACTGGCTGATCTTTTCAGTTTAGAACGTGTGGTAAAATCGGGATCACGTTTTGATCCGGAAAAAGCAAAGTGGTTCAATAAACATTATTTCCAGAAGAAATCGGTGGAAGAACTTTCAGAACTCTTTAAACCTATTATTGCTGAAAAAGGAGTTATGGCATCGGATGAAAAAATAGCTGCAGTTGTTGCAGAAGTTAAAGAACGCTGCGAATTTGTGGCCGACCTCTGGGAACAGAGTTCATACTTTTTTGAAGTTCCTGACGAATACGATGCCAAAACAGTAAAAAAGAAGTGGAAAGAAGATACATCATCCAAACTTTCGGATATTGCTAAATTGTTTGAAACCGTTCAGGACTGGAAAGCCGATGCAATAAAGGAAGCTTTTTCGACCTTTATGAATGAAAAAGAATGGGGCTTTGGAGTCATCATGAATCCACTTCGTTTAAGCCTGGTTGGAGGAAATATGGGACCCGATTTATTTGTGATTTGTGAACTGTTGGGGAAGGAAGAAACGCTTTCCAGAATTCGCCTGGCCATTGAAAAAATTGGATAAGACCTAAACAAACACAGGTCTTCAAAATACAAAAAACCCGGTTGATAACCGGGTTTTATCTAATCATTTAATCAAACTTCGCCGAAAGATCCAGCTAATCCGGCATTGCTATTTATCCTTTCAAGGAATTATTTTTTCTTCTTTTTAAGGAAAAAGAATGTAGCAGCAGCTATAACAACAACGGCAACAACAATAATAATTACGGTTGAATTTCCACCTGACTGTGTTCCAACGTCAGCCAGCAAATCTTCATCCAGGTACGAACTGTCCTGGGCACCAAGGTTATCTATATATGTACCTTCGTCTTGTGCCATTAACAAAGTGGGCAAACCCATGATAAACAATGTGATAATTGCAAATACTTTTTTCATTTTTTAAAATTTTAATTTTTATTATTTCGATAATTTCTCTCTTACTTGTTTTAGTAGTGGTGCCGCATTGCGGTAGCGGGGATTTACTTCAATTAACTCGTTTAAAACGACCAGTGACTGCTTATATTTTCCCTGGTTAAACAATTTTTGCGCTTCGAGCAAATAAAACGGTTCGTATTCCGGATGTAGTGCCCTTCCCTTTTCCAACCAGGCATCTAACTCTGAAAACTGATTTTGTGCCAGTTTTGCATTTGCCAGATGAACATACAACCAAACATTATTGGGATTTGTTTTTAATTCGTTCTCAAGTATTTTTTCTCCCCTTTCCCAATGGCCGTTTTTTATGTGCCGAATTCCTTCCAAATCGGCTTTATCTCCGCGTTTCATTAAAACCACCAGGGGATTTCCTCTATGATAAAAGGTTTTAACCATTTTACTGGATTGCCAGGTATCGCTTTTCAGTTGCCAGGGATGAATGTAGTTCACTCCAAAAAGTCCGTAATCCCAGTCGTACGAGCTTCTTTCCAGGTAACGGGTATATTTAAAATCGATATTTGGGATTTTCTCGAAGTAATTGGGCAACTGCGTATTCATAGCAATCACAGCCTTTTCATCACCAATTTCTCTGACCAGATAATCGCTTGCTTCCTTCATCCCATGGAAATAATAATCGTATTCGTAGTTGCTCCAGGCCTTTTTGTTTCCTCCCGAAATTGTGTTGAAATAAATATAGTCGGCAGGAAAAGTACTTGCCTGATGCCTTAAAGGCAAAAGCATTAAACCCATTACTGATATTACTGCGACGATCTGTAAATTCCTTTTGGATTTTAATTTAAGGAAGGCATAAAATCCATGGGATGCCAGAATGACCAAAATTGGAACCACAAAAAGCATTTGCCTGATTCCGCTGTAAAGATTTGAGCCAATAGCTGTGACATAGACAAGCGGAAACAAGAGCGTAAAAAAGAGGAACAACTCAAAAACGAGTTGTTCACTCAATGGTTTAGAAAATTTATAGGTTAAAAAGGCTATAAAATATATGAATCCCGGAATCAGAAACTCCGGGGTTGATATTGCAATCCATTTCACCAGGTAATTCCATGGTAAGTGCGAACTCCAGATTACCTGGCCTTCAAAAAGTTGTTTAATACTCACTTTGTAATGCTCCATAACCGAAAGACTTTCAACCGGATTACGAAACACATTCTGCAAGGCATAGGGCCAAAACAGCAAACCGGCAAAATAACCGATAACTGCAATTATAAGTCCCTGGCCCAATAACCTCACAAAATAGGATTTAGTTGTAACGATATATTTAAGTAAAAAAGGCTTCAAAAGTACAATGCTCACCAAACCAACTCCCAGGTAAGCAAACAAAATTAAACCGCCAATGCGCACCGAGCAAGTAAAGGCAATTGCCATTCCCAAAAACACGGCCGACGACCATTTTGGCCTTGGTAATTCTTTTAAAAATCTAAGTATGAAATAAATTCCTGCCACGTATCCTGTGGCAAACGGAATATCCTTTAGGTTGCCAAAAGCCTGCCCGAACAGGCGTGGAGTAAGCAAGATTGAAATAACGATCAAAGTCGAAACCCAGTAAGAGGAACTGACCTCTTTTCCAATTAAAGCGCTAAAAAACAGGAGTAGTAAGAAGAAAAATGCACCCGTAAAATGGCGGGTTAGAAATTCGTCTTCCAGGTTGAGAAACCGATTTACAAATGCCGTAAAATTATCAACCGACTGCCCGTAGTATTGGAGATGATCAGGAGAATTCAAACAGGAAGCATCTTCGCCACCCGTATAATACCAGTTAATTACTTTTTTTGCGTGTGGGTAATGTAGCATTTCGTCGACATTTACTGCAGCTTTGGGTGCCAGGTATGCGAGTATTATTGCCGCCAAAACCAGACTGGCGCCAAACACATTTCGTGCAGTTAATATGTCAACACTTTTATTCATTCGTTTTAGATTGCTCCTTTGTATTTGCATCAGAGTCAACACCCTTCGATAAATCGGAAGATGTTTCATAAACCTCTTGCACAAGATAAATGGGGCGTTTTTGTACTTCTTTGTAAATGCGGTAAACATACTCTCCAATTAGCCCCAGGAAGGTGAGTTGCACCGAACCAAAGAAACTGATGGCCAAAAACATTGAGGACCACCCAATTGGAGCTAAGCCGGTAAACTTCGAAACCAGTGTGTAAACGATTGCCAAAAGGAAAATTACAATTCCCATTAGTCCCAAATACAAACAAGCCTTTATGGGCCACTTGGAGAAAGAATAAATGGCGTCGGCAGCCAAAGCAAACAACTTTTTGCGACTCATTTTTGCTTCCCCTTCCAGGCGGTCGGGACGTTCATATTCAATGGAATTGTGCTGGAATCCTATAAAGTTTCGAATGCCCGGGAAATAACGGTTGCGCTCGGAAAACTTTAAAATGGCATCTACCGCTTTACGGCTCAGAATGCTAAAGTTGCCGGTTTGTTCCACCTGTTTCCCTTCAGTAATATTCTTAAAAATCTTGTGAAAGATATGGATGTAAAATCGTTTGCTGAATTTCTCCTGTCGCCGGCTCCGAACGGCAGACACAACATCTCCTTTTGTTTCTTTTATCTTCGAAAACAATTGTGGGATAACTTCCGGGGGATCCTGGAAATCACCGTCCATTATTACCACATAATCGCCTTTTGCATACTCTAATCCGGCAGTCAAAGCAGGTTGTAATCCAAAATTTCGCGATAGCGAGACCACCTTTAATTCTTTATTTTCTTCTTGTAACCCAAGGAGTTTATTCAGCGTTTCATCTGTACTTCCGTCGTCAACACACACAATTTCAAAAGCCTCGCCAAGGGCATGCATACTTTTGGCTACCTCTTTAACAAGGCGAGCCACCAGGGTACTTTCGTTATATAATGGTATAACTACGGAAATCATACTATCCATTAAGCTTTATGTGGTGTTCCCGGAACAGGCACCGGATATTCGGTGTCGACATTCCCCATATGATAGGTCTCAGGCCCTAATTTCTCGGTCGAAGTCATCATATCATCCCAGGTAACTTTTTGCCCGGTATAAGCCGAGGTTCTGCCCATAATTGCCGTTAAGGTAGAAATGGCTGTACGTTCAGCTTCCACAACAGGTGTGTTGGTACGAATTGAAGTTACCAGGTGTATGTGCTCCTGTACATAAGGCGAAACTTTTACAACACCCGTTGAACGCCCGTCCTTGTTTTTCGGATATTCATAGGTCCACTTGACTGAACCATCGGGATTATAAATTGTATTTTTACAATTGGTATACCCTTCAGTACCCATCACGCGCTCTCCCAGCTGGTTGGCACAACCATCCATCTGGCGCGAGAAACTATGCGAGAAAACACCATTCCCGAAATCAAAATCAATACTGAAAAAGTCGTATTGGTCACCGGTTAACCTTCGGGCACGTCCGCCAAAACCAACTGCTTCCTCAGGATGTTTTCCCATAAACCAGTTTATAATGTCGATATTATGCACGTGGGTATCTAAAATATGGTCGCCACCCAGCCAACTGAAATTATTCCAGTTACGAAGCATATATTCCATATCCGTCCAACCTTCTTCGCGGGTGCGAAACCAAACATGCGACTGTAACCAGAATGCTTTTGCAGCTGTTAGCTCTCCAATGGCTCCCTGTGCCACTTGTTTAAAGGTTTCAATGTAATCACGCTGATGACGGCGTTGTGTGCCGGTAATGACCGATAAGCCCATGCTTTCAGCTTTCCGGGCAGTTGCAATAACCTGGCGTGCACCAACCGGATCAACACAAACAGGTTTTTCCAGGAAGACATGTTTTTTTGCCTGAACAGCGGCGTCGAAATGTGCCGGACGGAAATGAGGAGGAGTGGCTAAAATCACCACATCCAGATCTGCCTCCAGCAAACTTTTATAGGCATCGAAACCCCAGAAACAATTCCCTTCAGGAATTTCAATACGTTGCTTAAATAATTTATCACGGCAATCCCACACCTTATCTTCAAAAACATCGGCCAGTGCCACTAAATGCAGGTCGTTACCAGCGGCCAAAAAATTAAGTGCCGCACCGGTTCCGCGGTTTCCGCAACCTACTAAACCTGCCCTTAACTTTTTACCATCGGGAGCCTTGTCTAACAAAGGAGGAAATGTATAATCAACTTCTTTTGTTTTTTTTGCACAAGAACTTAAAGCACTAATCCCAGCCACGCCAGCTGCGCCAATTAATGCCGATTTTCCAAGAAAATTCCTGCGGGACAGTTGATTCTTATTCATAGTATTTTGTTTTAATTTTTACGGATTAAATGTTTCGGCATCGTACTCACAAATCACTCTAAATCCAACACTTTTTGTATCGGAGTACCACCAAATACTCTTGGGAATTTGTGGATCAGTAACCAGCCAGTCTTCTGTCTTTGTAAAATCGCGCCTGGCCGCACGTAAATCTTTTGGCGAATTTCTGAATGAACCTCCCCTGACAACGTGTTCCACTCCATTTCGTGGACCTCGTGGGTTTCGTACCACCCCTTTCGGGTATTTTCCATAGACTTTAGGATCGTAATAGTCTAAACAAAACTCCGCAACATTTCCCAGCATGTTTTTCAAACCAAAAGGATTCACCTCAACACGCTCGGGAGGCTGTGTTTTATTCGGACTATTAAGGTGTGAAATCGCATATTTATTAATCACTTCCGTATTTGACCCAAACAGTTTTTTAAAGAATCCATCAGCTTCGTAGTCTTTTGGCGATCCTTCGAAGAAGTAGGGAGTATTGGTTCCACCCCGAGCTGCATATTCCCATTCTGCCTCGGTAGGTAGGCGGTATTTTCTTCCGGTTACCTGCGATAACCAACGGCAGTAGGTTTCCGCAGCGTGATGGCTCATGGTAATTGCCGGTTGACTTCCTTTACCCCAACCCTGGTCAGGGGCACCCCATGGAGGAGTCGGGCCGGAAATCCCATCAACTTCTTCATTAATTTCAAGGGCTTCTTTACGACCCTGCGAACCGGTTGCTGTAAAAAATGCCAGGTATTCATTCCATGAAACCTCAATCTCTGCCATCCAGAAATCGTTGACCAAAACATCACGTACAGGCCCCTCATCCCTGTTACGAAAAGCTTCTTCAGCCAGGCTACCCATCTTAAACTGCCCTCCCGGAATGGCGATCATTTTAAAGGAAACTGATGTTCCGGGTATCTTCTCTTCAAAAGTCTGAAACTCCGAAACCTTTGTAAGTTCTTTAAATATCTCCTTCGGATCCACCGAATAGTCCTCTGCTATCAAATTTATTTCGCCCCTATCGTGACCAATGTTGTGATGACACTGTAAACATGAATTGTTTTCAGGATCGCGAATATATTTAATATGTTGCTGACAACCCTGGGCATTCAAAGTCGACGGAAACATATTGGTATGACATTTTATGCATCCATCCTCATAAACGAAACGTTTAGCCGCCTCTGCTGAACGTTTTTCTACCCAATCAATTTCTTCGGGCTCCATGGTTAAGTAGGCATACAAATCGTGAAAACCATGATAAGCTTTACGTGTTAAAAAATGGGCTGTTTGTTCTTTTGGTGGTAAGTGACAATCAACACAATTAATGGAAACGCCACTAGAAGTATTGTGGTGCGGCGAAAGTTTCCAGCTGGTTTCGGCATGTGGATGAACGTGGCACGAGTTACAAAATTCGTTACTTGAGGTATAATCAATTGTTTTATTAAAAAGAAGTAAAAAGAGAATTACACTTAATCCTCCGGCGATAAAGAACAAATAATGTTTTCGTTTGATCGTTTTACCAGTCATACTAAAAGTTAATTTGAGCTGCAATAATACGCGTGCACAATTAGTTAAAACTTAATGCAGTACATACTTCCCCCTTAACGCAATCTTAATTACATCTTAATTAAAAATGTAAACTACTGAATTAAAAGCAGTTTCGCCGAGATATATTTTTTACAAAAAAGTTTCAATTAATCCTAAAATTGATATATTTGAATTAAAAATAATGGGAAATTAAGTGTATTTACACACTTAATTTTAAATGTAATTATGCATAAAAAAGCTAAAAATATTATATTCTTTGTCGCGGTTGTTCTATTCGTAATCTCCGGCTTCAGCGCAAAGGCAGAGGACTTCTCCGAACGGTCTTTTATGGTTGCTAAAATTAATCCGGGCGACTATAACAGCAATCGCCTTTGGGATTTCATGGGCCAAAACACCTGGTCGGGTATTGAATTTGACATTGAAAGCATAGACAAGGATGCTTATTTGCTAAACAGCCGGTTTTCTTTCTCTTCGGTACTTGAAAAAATTGAGAAGGTAATTGCAGAAAACGAGGAACGAATTATTCCTGTCTTTATCAATTATGCAGGTGACATTCAACTGCTCGATTCAATCATAAATGGTTCAGACATTTCTCCTCTTATATTTTATTTACCCCAGGGTGAGAAATGGCCATCTACAGAATATCTGGTGCAAGCCAATAGAAGAATTATCTTTTTTGTGCAGGGTGCAATTACAAACGAAAGCCGCATTTTACATCATCTGGAAGATTATGCATTACAAATTGGAGCCAGTCAGCTAACGCCCAACTCAGCTCTTCTTCACAGCGAGTCAAACATTAACCGCGAACTATTTAAAATAAACAATTTCCATCGTTTACCCCTTGGCACAAATGCCGGGAAGTTGAACGCGAATCTCGTTCCCGACTATATCAACTTTTTGCTGGACAGCTGGACCAAAGTTGGCAAAAAGCCGAACTTCATCTCGGTTGGGCCCAGCATTTATAATTTCGATTTTATTGTGGGCCAATTAAATTCGTTCGATGCCATAAAAGGGCTGGTGCGTACTCCCGGGAAAAACCTGGAGCGCGTTTACTGGAAAAATCCCGACATACTCATTACCGGTGGTAAGTTTAGTTTTCCAATTCGTGGCGGAGAGGAAGTAATCCTTACCCCCTTTGCGCCGGGGTACCGTATGACTCCAGAGCAAATCATTATAACCACCGAGATGCACATCCCGGAGTCTTATTCAATATTGGCAAATCCACTCAAATTGAGTGAAAATATTACAGCAAGTTTTCATTTTGAAGAAGCGGTTAAAGACTATGTAAATCCCGAACGGGTCTTCGAGGGGAATAACTTCTCTTTCAGCCAGGACATTGACCGTGGAAGCGTTTTACGCCTTCCGGAGAATGCGAAAGTCACACTGGGTAATCCGAATTTATACGGTTTGCCCAATAGTAGTTTTACGGTTAGTTGCTTCGTTAAATTCAATGATATCCTGGAGTTTGGCGACAATGCCATACTAGGGAACGACGAAACAGGCTATCGTCGTGGAATGCACCTGGTTCTCCGCTCGGGGCATCCTTACTTCGGGCTCTGGGCAAACGATTTTATGTCAGACGAAGTTTTAAAAGAAAACTTATGGTACCATCTCACCTGGCGCTATATTATTGAAACCGGAGAACAGGCTATTTTTGTGAATGGCCGGTTTGTGGGAAGTTCTGACGGACATCCTGCTTACTCAGGAACAAGTGACCTTCATATCGGAACTGCTCTATCGCGGGGGGCAAGCCTAAGAGGCTACATCGACAATCTGCATATTTGGAACCGTCCGCTTGGCAATGAAGAAATCACTCGCCTTTCATCGGATGAGGAGATCCACCTGGAACTAAATGAAACAAAAGTTGATTTATTTACTAACATTAAAAAATATTCCGGAGCGGCCATTGTGCTCCTGGTTTTCGTCCTCGTAATTTGGATCATTATGCGACGAACCCGCATTAAAAAGGAAACCCATTCCCATGAATTAATCCAGGCACCTAAAGAGAACCGGATTCAACTTTTCGGTGAGTTCAAAGCGGTGAATAAGGAGGGGAAGGATGTTTCAGAACTTTTCACACCTAAAATAAAAGAACTTTGGATTTACGTTGTAATTCATACACTAAAAAACGGAATAGGCGCTCCAGTACAAGAGCTTAACGAAACCCTTTGGCACGGCATTGAAACAAAAAAAGTGGCGAACAACAGGGCAGTTACTTTGAATAAACTTAGAAAATTATTGCTTGAG
>JBFEWU010000238.1:0-7496 GCA_041546215.1 Draconibacterium sp.
GGAGCCGTGTGTGCCGCGTTACAATAGACCAGTTTGCCGGTTTTCACATTCAGCACGGCCAGAAACAAGGTAAGAAAAAACTGGTGCTGATTGGTCGTATACAGCTCTTTATTGGCAGCTGTTACAATCGATTTTGTCGAAATTTCCCGGGCGTTATTTTTGATTATGGTTTGTGCCACACTCATAAAAAAGGCGGCAGGGATACCCTTTCCTGAAACATCGCCGATGGTGCATACCAAATGTGCATCATCCATAAAAAAGAAATCGAATAAATCGCCGCTGACACCTTTTGCAGGTTTATAAATGGCATATAAATCAATGTCGCTTCTGTCGGGGAAAGCCGGGAAATCGGTTCGGATAAAACTTCGCTGTATTTCAGATGCCTGATGGATATCTTCTTTATGGCTTTTACTTTTCTGTGCTTCTTCCGTTTGTGACATTTTATACTTTTCATGCCACGACTTCATGAAATTTAAACTTTCGGAAATCCTGACAACCTCATTATCTGACACTTCGCGCATATCTCCGGTTAAACTGCTAAAAATTTTTAGTTGCTTTGTTACCGAATCTAATGGTTGAATTTGTTTATTGGTGATATACGTGATCAACAGGTAGATAATCAGAATCCCAAGCACCGAAAAAAACAACATTTGCAAAATGGGCAGATAGAGTGGTTCATACAATTCTTTGTAGGGTATCAAAAAAACAAGCATCCAGCTACTTTCTTTTATGGGGGTATAATATACCCAGCATTTTTCATAATCCAGATGGGCGGCGTAGGAAATAACGTTGCCTGTCAATCCTTCTCCCAAAACAGCATTTAAATCAATTTTCTCCTCATCCAAAGATTTCTCAGGCAAATTATACACGTTTCTGTTTAATATTAGATTTTGGTCAGGGTGCGTAATGAAATACCCATCTCTTGCAATCAAAAAAGCATATCCCCTTCTTCCAATTTTAATGCGGTTAATCGATGCATTTAGATCCAGCAAAGATAATTCACAAAGGATCTCCCCAATTTGTCTTGCCTCCTGCCCGGGAACAGTTTGCATAATTGGGGTATAATACAATACCACATAATTGTTATTACGCTTACAAATAAATGGTTTCGACCAGCCACTCACCTTATTTTCTATTAATTCCGCAACTGATTCTTCTGCGAGAATGCATGTATTAATCCTTTCATTAGACTTTTGAATTTGTACCGAATCGTTCTCCTTAAAGAAGTGAAAATTGGTGTAATCTATCGCCGGATCTTTTTCGTCAAAATTAATGTGCAGTGCATGTATAAAGGGGTACCTTTTTAAAATAGTGGTAATAAATTCATCAGAATGTCCATGTTCCATGTAAAAATAAATCTGATCCGAGACATTATTACTAACTTCTTTGATGGAAATAATATGCCTTCTTACGTCTCCGATTACGTCTGAACTCAAACGAATGGCTTCATTCTGAACATTTTCTTTTATTATCTTTTGGTTAAAGAAAAAATAAATTGCGATAAATGCGACAAATACACCTATAACGGCCAACGAAATATAAATACTCAAACGGTACGCAATCGATTTGTTTAACATATTAGAATTTATTACCTCTTCCCAACACAATTTACGGATTATTTTTCAGATAATACTTTATGTGAAGCAAGAAAAATTAAAGATTAATCGAACAGCCGGAACCTTTGCACCTGCATGTTTTACTTGCCAGTATTGATGCTTTTTCCAAGGCGTCTTTAAAATTCAGGTTTTGCAGGAAATAATAACAAAAGGCTCCATGTAAAAAATCTCCGGCACCTAATGTATCAATAACTGCTAGCGCTTGAACATAAACTTCACCCCATCATTTTTTTGCCGAAAAAGGATGCTTTGTGCTCCACTGGAAATTCATCCACAATATATTGGATATCTACTGTGGTCAGTCCAAGAAAAAGTTCAATAAATGACATAAAAAAAGCAGTCTGAAAATTTCAAACTGCTTTTTGTCATTTATCCTTAATTGTTAGGTATTCATTGCACCACAAACCGTAATTACCTGCCCGCTAACGTACGACGATAAATCGGATGCCAGGAAAGTAGCTACTCCTGCCACTTCTTCAGGTGTACCGCCACGTTTTAATGGGATTGAGGCTTCCCACGCCTTGCGAGCATCTTCAGGAATTTTACCGGTCATTTCAGTAATTATAAAGCCCGGAGCGATGGAGTTGGCACGAATACCGCGTGAACCAAGTTCTCGGGCTACCGATTTTGTAAAACCGTTAATACCGGCTTTCGATGCCGAGTAGTTTGCCTGACCCGCATTTCCGCTAACACCAACAACTGAACTCAGGTTAATAATCGATCCCGAACGTTGTTTTAACATGGTGCGCTGAGCTGCTTTTGTGAAATTGAAAACAGATTTTAAGTTCACATTAATCACGGCATCCCATTGCTCTTCAGTCATTCTCATCAACAAAGTATCTTTTGTGATTCCGGCATTGTTTACAAGCGCATCAATTCTGCCAAAGTCTTTTACAATTTCGCTTACAACACGATCTGTATCTTCAAAATTACTTGCATCCGAAGCATACCCTTTTGCCTGCACACCAAGTTCCTTGAGTTCAGCCTCCGTAGCTTTCATGTTTTCATCCTCGAAAAGGTCGGTGAATGCAACATTACAACCTTCCTGTGCAAACTTAATTGCAATTGCTTTTCCAATCCCGCGTGAAGCGCCGGTAACAATTGCTGTTTTTCCTTCTAATAATTTCATCTCAATATGTTTTATATAAGTATTTATAAATCTGTTTATTATTTATGCCGGTATTTTGATCGTTTTCCATGGCCCGATGAAACTCACATTAGTCCGACAGCCGAAGGATAACCTTTTTTTTTCGCAGACCATGTTCGTTTCATAGCTTATTTTTTTATGGTCAATTGTCCGAAGACCGAAGATTATTCAAAATTGATGCGCAAATATAATTTTTCTTCAATTTAATCGAAAAATGCGGCTCCCTTAAAAGCAGTTTGTTAAAAAGTTAGCGCGTTTTCAACTTAAACTTTAAACATTTGGTTGAAAAATTCAAAATAATTGTTTTGCCAATTTTTCCAATATTTCCGAAGCTTTTCCTTTTAAATGAATGTCGGTAAGCGATTGTGTAAAAGCCGACTCTTCCGGATTTATTTCAATTATAGTTGCACCCGCCTGCTTGGCTGTTCGCGGAACATACGAAGCCGGGGTTACTTCCCCGGTTGAGCCTATAATTATACAAACTTCTGCCTTCTCTGCATCAGCAAAGGAATTCGAGTAGGCGTCATGGGGAATTCCTTCTCCAAAAAAGATAAAATCTGGTTTCAGAATCTCACCATCATCCTTACATTTCGGAGGAATATTTTCAAAATTAATTTCTTCTGCCCCATATATCCGTCCGCATTTCAAACACTTTAACTTCTTAGCATTCCCATGAAACTCGTGTACTACTTTACTTCCCGCTTCAAAATGCAGATTATCGATGTTTTGAGTTACCACAGAATTCAGCAGCCCCTTAGCTTCCATACTAGCTAAAACCATGTGGGCTTTATTCGGTTTGGCATGGGCAAAAAAATCGTAAAAAATTTCCCGTATATAAACCCAACATTCATCAGCATGATTTAGATAGTATCCCAGGTCCAATACCTCCGGATTGTATTTATTCCACAAACCATGTTCCCCTCTGAAGGGCGGCACACCACTTTCCACTGAAATCCCGGCTCCCGAAAATGCGATTGTAAATTCTGATTCGTTGATGAGCTTTGCGGCCTCTTTAATTAATAGTTCCATCTATGTGTTATTTAGAAGGAATTAAATTAATCAATTATCTTTGGGCAAACAAATTTTTTCAGATGCTCGACCAATCAACAATCTGCGCAATCTCCACATCCCCCGGAACCGGGGCGATTGCTGTAATCCGCCTCTCAGGAAGTGATGCGGTTTCCATTGCTGATAAAATATTCAAAAGTCCGAAAGATGGAAAAATCCTGGCTAAACAAAAGGCCAACACCCTTCATTTCGGACAAATCGTTTTAAACCATGAAACCATTGATGAAGTGGTTATAAGTTTATTTAGAGCCCCCCACTCTTTTACCGGCGAAGATATTGTGGAAATTTCCTGCCACGGATCCATTTATATTCAGCAAAAAATACTGGAAGCATTAGTTAAAAACGGAGCACGATTAGCACTTCCGGGCGAGTATACACAGCGTGCATTTTTAAACGGCAAAATGGATCTGTCGCAGGCAGAGGCTGTTGCCGATGTGATTTCATCATCGAATGCTGCAGCACATAAACTGGCATTAAACCAAATGCGCGGAGGGTTTTCGAAAGAAATAGATGCCTTGCGCAAGCAACTGTTGCATTTTACGGCCATGGTTGAACTTGAGCTTGACTTTAGTGAAGAAGAGGTAGAATTTGCCGACCGGACTGAATTAAGAAATTTAACCGAAAAGATAGAATTGCTTTTACGAAAATTAAAGAATTCATTTCAGCTGGGAAATGCCATTAAAAACGGAATTCCGGTAGCCATTGTCGGAGAAACAAATGTGGGGAAATCGACCCTGCTAAATGTCTTGTTAAACGAAGACAAGGCCATCGTTTCGGATATCCACGGAACCACCCGCGATGTCATTGAAGATGTGGTAAATATCCACGGAACTGCCTTTCGTTTTTTCGATACAGCCGGAATTCGCGAAACGGATGATCACATCGAGAACCTTGGGATTGAACGCAGCTACAGCAAACTGGAACAGGCCACACTGGTCCTTTTGGTAGTTGACACGCACAATCCTTACTCACTGGTCGAAACCCGGATTCAGAAAATACGTGAACGAATTTCCGAAAATCAAACTTTAATTATTGCTGCCAATAAAATTGATACCGGACTGGAAGAAACGATTCAGCAACTGGAAGTTCTGGAACTGACCGATCAAGAGAAGATGGTTTTTATTGCCGCAAAGCAGAAGGAAAATATGGATGAACTGATTGATTACATGTCGCATTCCATAAGCCTGGATGCAGCCGACCAGCAAGATGTAATCATTACCAACGCCCGGCACTACGAGATTTTAAAAAATGCCCACGAAGCCATTGTTCGGGTTTTAAATGGTTTGGACATGCAAATAACCGGCGATTTCCTCGCCCAGGATATCCGCGAATGCCTGCACTACCTGGCAGAAATAACCGGCGAAATATCAGACAACGAAGTACTTGGTCATATTTTTAAGAATTTTTGTATCGGGAAGTAACCACTACAAAATTTATCCCCCGAAGAATAATTCTTGCCAATACGTTTACTGTTTATCATAGCTATAAGTACATGACAGTTATTATTTTCCTGTAACCCCTACGATGCAATAACGTATTTTAAGGAAAACCATTTTAATGATAACTTTCCAAATAAAATCATCACCTGAAGGATTGTCTGGACAATGGGATCAAATTTCCTCCTCTTGTTTCCAACAGACAGCATTCTTAAAACATGCCCATAAATACAATTACTGCTCGCAGCGCTATTATGAAATGTATGATAGCAATAAGCTTGTTGCAATAGCCATTGTATATACATTACCTGTGAATTTGTTTACATTTTCAGGGCTGAGCTTAACGCTAACAATGAATGTACTTGGTATTCCTGTATCTGTTGCAGCAGAGCCTGTTGCCGGAGATCCCATTTTTGTAAGCAGGCTTTTGGAATATATCCGGAAAAGCGAGAGAGGTTTACTTTTAGGGCTTAACTTAATCCGGGATTATCGTGCAAAAGGCATTGTGAATTTACGAACCTTGCCATCCATTATTTTTCACAACAAATTCAATAATTTTCAGTCTTATGTTGGGAAGTTACGTTATCCGTATCGCAGAAAAATAAGACTGAGCCAAAGACGGTTTCATAAAGTTGAATCGAAAGAAACCTCATGCAGTAAATTTGGCCGGGAGCATTATAAACTTTATGAATCCGTAATGTCCCGAACTAAGACAAAGCTTGAAAAATTACGCATAGAATTCTTTCAGCATCTTCCTAAGCAATATATTTTGACGACCCATTATTATGGACATAATATCTTATGCTGGAACATTTGCGTTACCGATAAGCAAATCCTCTATTTCTTCTTAGGAGGAATGAACTATGAACTTCGGGATGCTTTCAGATCCTATCACAATAACCTGTTAAGTATCCTTTACTGTGCATTTCTCAATAAAACGCAGACCATTGATTTCGGTCAGACGGCCGAACTTGTCAAACTTCGTCTTGGAGGATCACTCTCTGAAAGGAGGATGTTCATTTATCACCATAACAGACTGATAAGATGGGCATTAAAAATAACGAAAGGACTGATTGACTATGCTACTGTCACTGATATTCCCAATGTATTCACAAAAATGAAAAATTCAGATGAAGATTATTTTTATTCGTCCAAAGCCATGTGAAAACACAATTGGACTACAGCATCTAATGATCGTTGAGCCACTTGAACTTGAGATACTGGCTACACTCGTTAAAAAGAAGCACGAGGTCAGTATTTATGATATGATTCTGGAGGAGCAAAGTTTTGATCATATCCTGGTCAAAAATAAACCTGACATATTGTGTTTTACCGGTTATATCACACATATCCCTTCAATTATTTCGCATTGCAAAAAAGCAAAAGAAGTTCTTCCCGGTGTTATCACCATTGTGGGGGGAGTTCACTTTGAGAAATTCCCGGAAGATATCGATAGTGATTACATTGATTACCGGATTGTACGTAATGCCACAAGAAGTTTTCCCGCCTTGCTGGACTTTATAGACGGGTCAGGATCATTCCCTGAAGGTGTTTTAGAAAAGCATGAGATTCTTGAATTTGCACAGTTACCAGAATTTGATTTTTATGTCCCCATACCGGATCGATCGCTTACCGGTCGATATCGTAAGAAATACTTCTATGTGTTTCATGAAAAAGTGGCTTTGCTTAAAACATCGTTCGGTTGTCCATATCAATGTAAGTTTTGCTTTTGCCGGCAGATTACCGGTGGCAACTACCATGAAAGGAATATGGATGAGGTCTTTAAAGAATTAAAGGGAATCAATGAAAAAGAGATCTATATTGTTGATGATGATTTTCTGTTAAATGCATCACGGGTTCAAAGCTTTATTCATCAATTGAAGGCACAAAAACTGGATAAACATTTTCTTGTTTATGGACGGGCAGATTTTATCGCTTCCAATCCTGAAATTATCCGCGATTTCAAAAAAGCAGGATTGAGAACCGTCATTGTAGGGCTGGAATCATTCAGGAACACAGATTTGGAATCCTATAACAAAAAAACCAGCGATAAAATAAACGTTCAGGCACTGAAAGTACTGAATCGTTTCAAAGTCGATTGTTATGCAGCTGTCATAATTCCTCCTGACTGGGATAGCTCAGATTTTCAAAAAGCCGCAAAGATTATGAAAAAGCTCAAGATCAAGTTTGTTAACCTGCAACCTCTTACCCCCTTAAAATGTACTCAGA
>JBFEWU010000341.1:0-5029 GCA_041546215.1 Draconibacterium sp.
AATTCTCTGGATATGTAATGAATGCAGCGACCCGACGTAGACCTAAGGAAACTCCGGTTTTCTTTTCCATTGAGCTAAATCAACCTGTTAAGGATATGATAATTTGGGACGATGAATCCATTAAGGAAAAGAGCAAAGATTTTGAAGGAACAAATGGAGGGGCTTTACTTGTCTTTAAAGACAATGATAACAAACCCGTTTTAATGAAGGTCGGGATTTCTTACACCAGTGAGCAGCAGGCTTCAAAAAACATAGCTGCAGAACTTAAACATTGGGATTTCGACAAAATTGTAAATGAATCAAAGCAGGAATGGAATGAATGGTTGGGGAGAATAAAAATATCAGGAGGAACAAAAACTGACCGTGTAAGATTTTATACCGATTTATGGCATGCATTACAAGGGAGAAGAATTATTAGCGATGCCAGCGGTACATATTGTGATTTTACCGGAGATGAACGTCTGGTTAAACAAATTCCTCTGGATAAGAACGGAAATCCCAAATTCAATCACCATAACTTTGATGCTTTTTGGGGAGCACAATGGACAATTTCAACGTTATGGCCACTAGCTTATCCTAAAGTTGCTTCTGATTTCTGTAATTCAATGCTTAACTATTACAATGATGGAGGTTTAATTCCAAGAGGCCCTTCCGGTGGGAATTATACTTATGTAATGGTCGGTGCATCATCAACACCATTTGTTGTAAGTACATGGATGAAGGGTATTCAGGATTTTGATATCAACCTTGCCTATGAGGGGCTAAAAAAGAACCATATGCCTGGAGGAATAATGGCCAAAGCCGGATACGAACATGATACCTCAGAAGGAGGAGGTATTGAACCTTATATTGAAAAGGGATATGTTCCTCATCCATACAAACCAATGATAAATGCTTACCACAAAGATGGGGCAGGAATGACTTTAGAATATTCATTCCAGGACTGGACCTTGGCACAATTGGCAAAGTCATTAGATAAAAAGGATGATTATAAGTACTTTTTAGAAAGATCTGAAAACTGGAAAAACTTATTTGATAAAAGTTATGGCTTTATTCGGCCAAAAGATATTAACGGTAACTGGCGAACACCTTATGATCCTTATGAATATGAGAGGGATGGTTTTGTGGAGTCAAACGCAGCCCAAATGACATGGTATGTTGCACATGATTATGCAGGATTGGCGGAATTAATGGGCGGGAAGGAAGCCATGGCAGACAAACTTAACAACGAATTTATCAAGGCCAGGAAACTCGGATTTACCTCTGCGAAATCGCATGCAGATGAAACCTTAGAATATGTAAGGAATATTCCAATCAATTATGGCAATCAGCCATCCATGCAGACTGCATTCATATTTAATGAAATAGATACTCCATGGTTAACACAGAAATGGAGCCGTGAAGTCATTGATTCTGTATATACCGGAGTTTCACCATTTGTTGGTTATAACGGGGACGAAGACCAGGGATTAATGGGAACTTTATCTGTTTTAATGAAAATAGGACTTTTTCAACTTGATGCCGGTGCAACTGAAAATCCAAAATACCAGATTGGAAGTCCCATTTTTGATAAGATTGAAATTGCCTTGGATAAGGATTATTATGCTGGAAAGAAATTTACAATTATTGTAGAAAATAACAGTAAGGAAAATCTATATGTACAATCGGTTAAACTTAACGGAGAAAATCTAAACCGGATGTATTTAAGACATGATGAGATTGTTTCGGGTGGAGAGTTGATATTGAAAATGGGAGCAAAACCAAATAAAACATTGAAGTAATTCTATCGATTGAGCAATATAATATCTGTATCTATTTAATTGTAATACATACTTTCAATAGGAATGCAAATAAAATAAAATTAAGGTATCACAATTATAGAATTATCCATGATAAAAGTTGGTGTTATGTGTATAAATAATAGATAATCATATCGTTGTGGGTTTAATCTAAAAAGTGAAGCCAATGAATACTATGTGACTCAAATAAGTAATGATGTTCATATGGGACAAAAGAAGTATCATTTTTTAACGTATAGTAGGTAGCAGAAATAGCTCAATACGGATTTTATTAAGTCCGTAATGGAATTTATCCTCGCAGCAAGATAATTTCTGCGAGGAGGAGTTACTGTGCTGAATTCAATTGTTCTCGAGAGTTTTTTTGGGTAGTAAAGGATTCTTCAGAAATGATTAAAGGGCAGGTTTATATAAAGTTGATAAATTTTATAAAAATGTAAAATGATGACATCAAGAGAATTGTTAAGGAATACATTAAATCACAAACAGTCGGCGCGGATTCCAGTTGATTTTGGTTCCAATGCTGTAACTGGTATTCATGTTCTTGTAGTAGAAAAATTGAGAGAACATTTTGGTCTGGATAAACACCCTATTAAGGTAATAGAGCCATACCAAATGTTGGGAGAAATTGAAAGTGATCTTCTTGAAATAATGGGAGTTGATGTAATTGGCTTATGGGGGAAGGATAACATGTTTGGTATTCCCCAGGAGAATTTTAGGCTTTTCAAAACATTTTGGAATCAGGAAGTTCTTGTTCCAGAGAATTTCAATACAAGAATTAACGACAATGGAGATTTACTGGTCTTTCCGGAAGGAGATACCTCCGTACAGGCATCAGGTAAAATGCCAAAAGCGAGTTACTTTTTTGATGCAATTATCAGGCAATTGCCCATAGATGAATTGAACTTAAAAGCAGAGGATAATTTGGAGGAATTTAGGTTTGTTTCGGATAATACTTTGGAATACTGGCAATTGCAGTCGTCAAAGGCAGCAGAGTCGGGTAAGGGAGTTATTGCCAATTTTGGAGGAACAGCTTTAGGTGATATAGCACTTGTTCCGGGTATCAACCTCAAATATCCCAAAGGCATTCGGGACATTACCGAGTGGTATATGTCAACCCTGATGCGTCAGGATTTGCTTCATGAAATATTTGACAAGCAAACTGATATAGCTGTTGAAAATTTCAAAAGTTATTATAATGTAATAGGCGACAAAATTGACGCTGTATTTATTTGTGGTACTGATTTTGGCACACAAAATTCGACATTTTGTTCACCTGAAACCTATGAAGAGTTGTACATGCCTTATTATAAAAAAATGAATAACTGGATTCATCAGAATACAGGGTGGAAAACATTTAAACATTGTTGTGGAGCTGTTGAACCGTTTATGAGCAGTTTTATTGATTCCGGATTTGACATCATAAATCCGGTGCAAATTAATGCGGCTGGAATGGTGCCCGAACATCTGAAAAGAGAATACGGCGAATATTTGGTTTTTTGGGGAGGTGGCGTTGATACACAAAAGATGCTACCGTATGGAAAGCCAGCAGAAGTGAAAGAACAGGTACTTCGTATGTGTGAGATTTTCTCTAAAAATGGAGGTTTTGTATTTAATCCAATACATAATATTCAGGCAAATGTCCCAATTAAAAATGTAATAGCAATGCTGGATGCTTTAACAGAGTTTAATAGATAAATGTCAGACTATTAGATGAATATGAAGTTGCTGTTCGGTATAACAAGACAATGTAAATAAATTTTAAACAATGATTAAGTTACTTTTTTTTATACCTGTATTAATAATTGGTCTTTCTGGTTTTGCCAGAGAGTATCATGTTTCCAAGAATGGGAATAACTCAAATTCTGGCACACAAGAGTCACCGTTGCTATCTATTCAGGCTGCTGCAGATATTGCAGAGCCTGGCGATATTGTCATAGTTCATAAAGGAATTTATCGCGAGGAAATAGTGCCTCCGCGCAGTGGAGAGTCTGTCGAAAGGCCAATTATTTTTCAGGCAGCTAACGGTGAAAATGTATCCATTCGTGGTTCTGAAAAAATAGAAAAGTGGGTAAAACAGGAAAGCAATGTTTGGGTGGTGGAATTGGATAACTCTTTTTTTGGAGATTACAATCCATATAATATAAATATATCCGGGAGCTGGTTAAATCGTGGAGAAAAATATCATGTAGGAGAAGTTTATTTAAACGGAAAGACCTTTTATGAAAAGTTTTCATTGGAAGAGGTGAAAATATTTTCCAATACATGGTATACTGAGGTGGATGAAAAAACAACCAGAATTTGGGCTAATTTCGGATGGGCTGATCCCAATAAAAACCTGGCAGAAATTAATGTCAGGGAGTGTGTGATATTTCCTGAGAAACAGGGATTGAAGCATATTGTAATTGATGGTTTTGAAGTAAAACATGCAGCAAGTAACTGGGCTCCACCGGATCAGTTTCAGAAAGGCGCCATAGGAACACGATTTGGCTATAAATGGATAATTAAAAATTGCCGGATAAGTGATGTGAAATGTGTGGCCATATGTATTGGGGCTGTCGAAGATTATCATTGGAACAAGGAATTTTATGCAAAATCCTCTTTTGATGGTCAATATCTTCCTGATATAAATTCATTTGGTCATCACATTATTAGCAATAATTATATCGCACGTTGCGGACAAGGTGGAGTGGTAGGTTGTTACGGATGTGTGGGTAGTATAATTGAAGGGAACTATATAGAAGATATAAACTACAAAAATGAATTTGGTGGGGCCGAAACAGCTGCAATAAAATTGCACTTCCCTATTGATGCGATTATTAAAAATAATTATTGCAAAGGTGTAGCAGGATTAAAACATCGTACAAAAGGTATCTGGCTAGATTGGGGAATTCAAAACACCAGAGTTACAGGGAATGTTATTACTGATTTCCATGAGGAAGGATTTAAAATTGAAGTAGGTCATGGTCCGATAATTATAGATAATAACTTGTTTATAGGTTCTGAGATTGTGCAGTGGGGGGACGCTGGATTGTTTGTACACAATCTTTTTTATCAATGTACATTCTCATTTAAACACGACGACAGAATAGTGCCCTACTATGAGTCACATTCTACAAAAGAAGCAGGCAGGGGTATGACTTTAAATAACTATGATCAATACTTAAATAACATCTTTATAGGTAGTGGTTTGGATAAAATGTCGGGTAAGTCTGATGGATGTAGAATTAATC
>JBFEWU010000367.1:0-4771 GCA_041546215.1 Draconibacterium sp.
CATTGTTGTCGGGCTCCACGTACCTTGCAATCCTTCTTGACCACGCGATACAATCGCGCGGCAGCGGTGTGTGTTTTATTTTTCTCTGCGTAGCTTTGTGTCTTCTTCGTGCTCTCTGCGGTTAAAAACCAAAACACAGAGCTCACACAGAGGACCACAGAGCCATTAATCAATAGACACTAATCATTAATCAATTTCTTCGGTCTTTTCCCTTGTCATTATTGCATGAATCTTTCTTTAATGGCCGCTGCAATGATCAGGATCAGTAGGGCGATTATCGTTATCCAGGCCCACAAAGGAAAGATGGGAGGATCGTCGGATGCATAGCTGTGTAATCCCTTGGTGAAATAGTAGTTTACCCCAACAAATGTCATCATAACACTTCCGAATGAAAGAAGCGCACCAATATTAAAAGCCAGGGCAGATTTCATTTTTGGAATATACCTGAAATGTAAAACCACACCATAAATTAACACGATTATGAGCGACCAGGTTTGTTTGGCGTTCCACGACCAGTAAGTTCCCCACGATTCGTTTGCCCAGATACACCCGATAAATGTGCCTATGGCCGTTAACAACATTCCAATGGTAACCAGCTTTTCGTTAATAAAAGTAAGCTCCTGTATAACCAGAGAATAAAGTCCGGCTCTTTTTTTGGGTATTGCCAGGTGAATAATGACGTTGATAAGCCCGGTTAAGAAACTTAATGCCAAAAAACCATATCCGATTGTAATGATGGCCACATGAATGATTAACCAGTACGATTTTAAAACGGGATTCAAATTTGTCAGTTGCGGATCGTAATAACTGTGTCCGGCTGTCATTAACAGTAAAAAAGCCAGTAATGCGGTTGAAGCCAGCGTAATTTTAGAGTATTTTATGACATAAAATCCCGCCAAAAGGGCTCCCCAGGCCACCAGCAAAAGCACCTCGTATCCATTGCTCCAGGGAGCATGTCCTCCCAGGTACCAGCGCAGACCCATGCCGAATGTTTGGTAAACAAAAGCGGCCACAACCAAAACCGTGCAGATTTTTATGGCCATCAGCAGTTTTTGACCCGGTTTCAAACTGAAATTCTCCGTTAAGGTCAAAACCAACAGAACCAGGCCCAACAGGGCATACACATATTTTAACTGCTCAAATATTTTTGATTTATTGTAGAACACTTCCAGGTCCGTTTTTCTTTCCGATGGCAACAATTCACCAGGTGTTATTTGCTGTTGAAGGCTTTTTATGGATTCGGTGATTTTGCCGGTTTTGTAATAATCACCGGTTTCCCTGGCATATATGGTTGAGATGAGGTAGGCGCGCATTACATTGCTGTAATTAAATTCAGAAAGCTGGAAAGCGTTGTTAAACATTAGCGCATCTCCGCTTAAAGGAACAAATGCAAGCGAATCAGTCCAGCTAACCCACTTGTTATTTTCATCATTCTGAACGGGGAATAATTTTAACAGACTCCCATTAATGGTCATCGCGACAATATTTACCCGCTCGGTAACTTTAATGATCTCCCTTTCAAGGGTGGTTTGTTCCGCCGCTTTCTTTTGAAAAGCACTCCGGGCTTGCTCATTCAGTTTGTAGCTGCGGTTTTCATGAAAATCGTCGAATGAAGCGTATTTGCCCGGAAGGCCTAGCCAGTCGCGCAATGCTTTTTCGCGAACGACAATGATTTTTTGCTTCGTCCAGAAATCAGGATCAACGAGCATGTCCAGGAAAATCTGCATCTCATCCATCTTTCCTTTCCCCGGAATATCAAATTGATCTTTCCCTGAAATTTTATGAATGACATCAACAGCGAGGGAATGCACCGACGAAAAGCGGCCATCGTAGGTTTGCACCAGCAGATGCCCAAATGCATCGGCATGTTCCTCATGAATGGGATTTTGAATCTTATTTTGCGTGAGGCCAAAACTATTCAAGCCCATCAGAATAATAAAGAGGGTTAAAAGGGCCTTCCTTTTTTCTCTTACCTGTTTTATCTTCGTATCCAACTGCGAGAAATGTGATTTCCGGGAAAAAAGAATTAACAGGCCACCCGCCAGCATCAAAAAATACCCGAAGTACGTTATCCGGGTCCCGTAATAGTCGTAATTCACCGACAATATGGTTCCTTTTTCATCATCGTCATAGGAAGTTTGAAAAAAACGGTAGCCGTCGTAATCCAAAACCTTGTTCTTGGCGATCAGGTGTTGCTCCCGGAGGTTTTCCCTTTGGTCAATTAAGGTCACCCTGCTTTCCGATGCAGAAGGAATATTGGTGCCGGGGTACTTGCTCAGGGTGAATTTATCCAGTTGCAGGGAAAAAGGGATTTCGATGGGTTTTGGGCCATAAGTGAACTCAAGTTGTATATTGCCGAAAACAAAGGATTTAAAGGGTTGGATGTACCGGGTGTCATCATAAAATAAAACCACTTCCCGGCTTTTCCCCTGGTAGGTGACCTTAATGGTAAGGGCATCGGGGCTTTTCTCGTCCGGATTCCTTTCCATGTATTGCAATTTTTCTTCGTCTCCGGCGAGTTTTAAAAACAAATCCCGGGCATTAAAGACATAGTCACTGTACTCGATCTCCATCAGTCCCCCTTGTGTCTCAAATTCCAGGTGAAAATAATTGTTCTCTATTTGCGAGAAATGCACAGGAGACTGGCTGGAGTATTCAATGTCTTCACCGGGTATTTGCAATTGAAAATACGGTTCCAGGGTGTATAAAACATTTACCGATTCTTCTTCCACAATGTGCATATTGGCCTCATAGCCAAAATAGCGTGTGATGCCGCCCCCGATGAACAGGACAATGAATGAGAGGTGAAAAATGAGCTGCGGTAATTTCTCTTTGCTGAAAAGTTTCTTTTTAAAAACATGAACAACAAACAGGGCAACCAAAAGCAGCATTAACAGCTCAAACCAATGCGCATTGTAAATGAGTAATTTGGTTGTTGCGGTATCGTATTTCTCTTCCATGAATGTGGCGATGGCAATAACCACTATAAAGAAAAAGAGTAAAATCATGGATGCCTTTGATGAAAACAGGGAAGAAAAATATCTTTTCATAAACTGATTAATAAACTAAAGACTGCTTTATTAAAACAGTCTTTAGTGATAAAATTATTTTACCAACATTGCTTTCCATCGCCACAGTGAGAGGCGCCTTGTGCATCCGGAGTTGTTCCGTGACTGTATGTAGTTCCATCAGGCCGATTTATCATTGAACCGCCATTAACCACACTTTCTGATAAAAAGTATGTAAATCCATCAACATGAAAGCTCGTACCATAAGTTCCATTGAGCATTCCAGTTTGTTGCACATCACCTTGATTTTTCCCTGTTTCTACTAAATTAGGCTGATTGGTATTATGACACCAAAAGCACTGAGTCCCAGGCCATCCATTACCTACCGCATCTTTGGCATTAGAATAATGTGATGACGATTCATGCTTTCCAGTAGCGGGTGGGTCATGGACAATGTTATCAGTTATTGCAATTGTATATGGCGCTGTCATATTTCCATTTCCTTCATGACAGAAATCGCAATCATTTATTGTGCCTGGTGCTGCATTCCAGGCAGGAGTGGTTGCAAAAGTACCGGCCTGGGAACCTTGATTTCTAGAAGAGGTCCAAAATATACCGGTATTATTTCCACTTGTGGCAGGATTTACACTATTATCAATTCCTCTGAAAGCATTTCTTCCATTACTGTGGCAGTAAATATTCGAACAGGTTTTAGTACCTGAATCATAGGTTGGTGTTAATCCCGCATCAGCGCCAAAAGGGAAAGCGAGACTACCGGGTTTAAAGACAACATCCGTCGTGCCACTTGAGTGAGAAGGTTCCTGGGCACCTCCATCACCATGTTCCCAGTGACAAACTTCACATTTAAATCCATATTGCGTACCGGCATGTTTGTCATGGGCCCCGGTTGCAGGGTATAACTGGTCTTCTCCTGCTGTTGATTGATGACAATTATGACAATTGCCATTGGGAAAGGAAGTGCCGGTATCAGGATCCCGGTGAGGATGGCATTCTACACAATATTTCCCATCGTTGTGGGCGGTTCCATCACTTCCATCGCTGGTATGATGCCCCAGTGGTGTTCCATCGAAAGCAGGATCATGACATACTTCACAAATACCATCATATAAAGCAGGATCCCCGTCAGCAAATGAATTGGCAGCTAGCTGGGCCGGAGTTGCTGTTGTTCCCTGGGAGTCAAACACAACGTCCTTTCCATTGACTACATCTCTTATCAGCATGATATTTGTACCCCCATGTGGCTGATGGCAGTCCAGGCATTCAAAGCCCTTATGCGCCTGGTAGTTATGGCAATCTTTGCATAGATTATTGTCATTGGTCATTTTAAGCAAATTACCATCGGTGGTAAGTACACCTCCTGCAACATCGTGTACACCATGACAGGATGAGCACTCCACATTACCTCCAATATAAGAAAGGTTTGCAGGACTTGCCACGTAATCGGGAAGGCCCGGATTTGGTAGTCCAACGGGGTGACTTCCTATGTTACTGGTGTTAATGGCCACTCCGTTATTGAATTTACCTAGATTTCTGGGTGAGTGGCAGTCTTTGCACATACCGTCCGTAGAGTTGTCAACTCTCAGTGATTTCCCAATGGCATCTGAATGCTGGTTATGACAGGTAACACAATTAATTTTACCATCATAAACCCTGTCGGACATTCCGGTATTTGAAGGAAGTACGGTTTCATAGGTTCCGTTAACTGCATTTACATCCCAATTGTGCGAAGTCCCTCCTGTTCC
>JBFEWU010000093.1:0-14076 GCA_041546215.1 Draconibacterium sp.
CAGTATTAAAGCATATATGATTTCATCATTGGATAAAAATGACAAATTTGAAGATATGAGGATTTTGATAGTTGCAGCCACCTGGATGGAGGTAAAAATGCTTGTGGATGAGCTGGTAAAGGTTGATGAAAAAAGTCATTTGCTGAAAGTATACAAACTTGGAAACACAGAAATTGATATCTTAATTACCGGCATTGGCACTACTTTTACAACGTTTCATTTAACAAACACACTACGCGAAAAACAATACGACCGGGTTATAAACCTGGGAATTGCGGGTAGCTTAACATGCGATTTGCAAATAGGCGATGTGGTAAATGTAATTTCAGATGAGTTTGCCGATCTTGGCATTGAAAAGAATGATGAGTTCCTGACACTCTTCGAGGCGGGTTTTATGAAAACAAACGAATTCCCGTTTGAAAGCGGCGTCCTGAAGACAAGTAATGCAAACGGTTGGATTAAATTGAAAAAAGTTAAGGGGATTACAATCAATAAAAGCATTGGAAGTGCACACAGCATTGCTGAAATAAAAAATAAATTTACGGCACACGTCGAATCGATGGAAGGTGCAGCTGTAATTTATACCTGTAACTGGCTGGGGGTAGATTGTTATCAAATTCGTTCCATTTCGAATTTTGTTGAGCCACGAGATTCCTCAAAATGGAATATTCCGGTTGCATTGGAAAATTTAAAAGAATGTGTTCTGGAAGTTTTGAGGAATCTTTCGGTTTCGGCAACATGAAAAAGCATTTATGCAGTGCATATGAAACTGGATTCACCATTTGAATGACCAGGTGCCGTTGAAGATTAAAAGATAAAAAAATCATACATTCGAATTTAAAGAAAGGGCCGGATCTGTTTTGCGTCTTGATACAAATGTGCGACCGGATTTCTGAGCAGGCAAGCCCAGTTGCATACAGATATTTTGTCATTTATGACAGAAATCTTTGGGTATTAAAAAAAGTTAAATTTATTTTGTGCCCGGTACAATAAAATTAGGTGGGATTAGTTTTAATACTGAAAACCATTTTTTCAGAAAACAGAGTTTTTTGCTGTACCAAATGAAACCACTTGGATAAATGATAGTTGTAACAGGAGCGGCCGGCTTTATCGGTAGTTATTTAGTTGGAAAACTCAACAAAGCAGGATATAATGACCTGATCTTGGTCGACAAATTCGACGATCCCTGGAAGGATCTTAATCTCTTGCAAAAGAAATACAGGAAGTTTATTGACCGTGATGATTTTTTCAGATGGCTGATAAAAAATGCCCAGGATGTTGATTTTATTTTCCACCTGGGGGCAAGAACCGACACGGTTGGTCAGGAGCCTGAACTCTATCAGCAGCTAAATTTAATTTATACTCAGCGTCTCTGGAATATTTGTTCTGAAATACAGGTGCCATTTTTATATGCCTCGTCGGCTGCAACATATGGTAATGGAGAGGATGGATTTTCAGATGCTCACCGGAAAGTCTCTGATCTGCGGCCTTTGAATTTGTACGGTTGGTCAAAGCACGATTTTGATGTTTGGGCGCTAAAACAGTTTCGTACACCTCCATTTTGGGCAGGAATGAAATTCTTTAATGTCTATGGGCCGAACGAATATCACAAAGGAAGAATGGCATCGGTGGTGCTGCATGCCTATAAAACGATTAAGGAAACGGGTAGGATGCAATTGTTTCGCTCGCATCATAAAGCCTATAAGGATGGTGAACAAAGCCGCGATTTTATTTTTGTTGAAGACATTGCCGATGTTATGATGTTCTTTATGGAGAACCAGGATAATTCTGGAATATACAATGTTGGGACCGGCAAAGCGCGTTCGTTTCTGGACCTGACAACTGCTGTTTTCAATAGTATGAACGTTAATCCAAACATTTCATTTATTGATACGCCGGTTGATTTGCGCGGACGATACCAGTATTATACCGAAGCTGAAATGCAAAAGCTACGTGATGTAGGCTACACCAGATCTTTTGTTGAACTGGAAGATGGCGTGAAAGAGTATGTTAGCGAATTCCTGATGGCAGAAGCCTGCTATTAAGCTTTTGGATTAATTCACACTTTACATTGCCTGCCTGGAGTTACTTCCTCCTTTTTTCTGTTTGTAGCATAACATGATTGCCAAAAAAATGGTGATATTTTGTATTCCATTTTATTTTTCATTGAAATAAGCTTACTTTTAAACCTATCAACGGTTCAAACAAATGAATCCATCATGAGAATCTGCCAGCTGACAGATTATAAAAACGAATCAATTTAAAAGGAATAAAAAATAAAGCTATAGAATTTAAAAACACAACCGAATAGATAAATTTTATCTTGCTTCAAACGAATGAAACGACCATGATCCGCCAGTTGGCGGAACACGAAGGCATATTATTAAAATCATGGGAGTTCCATCTTATACCATTAAGAACAAACAATTTTAATAAGATGAAAAAGTTTTTACTCCATCTGCTTTTTTCCCTTATTGTATTCGCCGTTTTAATCGGTGAGTACCTCCAAAGTCCACAGATTGACCAGTTTTCAAAGCCATTTCTAATGATTTGGATTGGTGTATATTTTTTGGGGCATTCGAAAAACATGGATAAAAGCGTTGTGGCTCTTGCTGCCCTTGGTTTCTTGTTTTCGTGGGTAGGCGATTTATTTATGATGTATGCGGCCGACTTTCTATATTTTATTTTGGGTATCTCATCGTTTTTGGTGGTACAGATCTTATATGTTTTTCTTTTCCTTCGCACCATAAATATTTCAGGGAAAAAACCATTTTTGAAGAAGAAACCGGTTTGGCTTATTCCATACATCGCCTTTGGATTGATGGTTTATATTTTGCTATTCCCACATTTGGATGCGGTATTAAGATTAGCCATTTTTGTGTATATGGTGGCTCTCCTGACCATGTCGGCGATGGCACTTAATCGCTTTGGTAACGGGCACCCCATTAGTTTCACTCTGGTTTTTGTGGGTTCGCTGTTTTTTGTGGTTTCCGACACTTTAATCGCAGTTAACCGTTTTTTTGCTGAAATTCCATATGAAGGACTTTTTGTAATGATTACTTATATTGCAGCCCAGTACCTGATTATGAAAGGGATTTTAAAACAGTACGAATAAAATTCAGACGAGATAAATCCTTAGGGTTTAGGCAAATACTTTGCTGTTTGAACTAATAAAACGGTCGATAAATAATAATATTGAAAAGGCAGCAAGACAGCCACCAATACCCAGTGGTACAGATCCCAATTTACCGAGGATGGATGCATATTCCTGGCTAAGGCCTTTCATTTCGGGAAGTAGTTCCTGTACAGCTCCTGTTGATTCCATTCCAGAGTTTGACAAAATAAATATGGCCACCAACAAGGCTATAAAAAGCACGGTAATTATCCAAAATCCTTTCCCCAGGATCCGCTCTGATTTAATTTGTTCCAGAGCACTCTCTTCTTCAAATATTTTATTCATTACACGCACCGAGAATCCTGTCCTGGGAGAGTTTAGCTCCAGGTTTTGCAATAATGCTTTTAATTTTATGTCTTCCAGCTCATTCATAATATGGTGTATATTTCATCTTTCATCATTTCATTCAAAATTGAATAGAGCTTTTTGCGCGCCCTGTGCAATTTTACTTTTGTATTGCTTTCCGAGAGTTTGGTCACCTTGCTGATTTCTTCAATGGATTGATCTTCGAAATAATACAGCAAAATTAGTGTGTATTCCTCTTCGGGCAGTTTATCCAGCGCCTGCCTTATGGCTTTCGATCTGTTTTCTTCCGGAATTCCATCCAGGTTTATTTCTGTCGTTTCATCTTTAATCTCCACATCATTTGTCGATGTAAAATGAATTTTTCGTTTCCGGACTTCTGAAATACAATTGTTGTAAGTAATTCGATACAGCCAGGTCGAAAATTTTGCATTCCCCTTGAAAGTATGTAACGACTTGTAGGCTTTTATGAAACTTTCCTGTGCCATTTCCTCAGCATCCTCACGATTTTTAAGAACTTTTAGGGCAATTGAGAAAACAATATCCTGGTATTGTTCAACGATATATGAAAAGTAATTGCTTTGCCCGCTTCTTACTTTTTCTATATAATAGATATCGTCTCTTTGCTCCATTTGTCCTTTTGACGCAATTATTATTGAGTGGTTACAAGTTAAACAGAATATTTTAAAATTATTAATTTTCCAGTAGATGATTAAAGTCCTGCAATTTATCTGATAGAACAAAGAGCATAGAACATAGAGCAAAGAGCAAAGAACAAAGAATAAAGAGCAGGCGTGACACGACACTAGCTAAAAGAGTTTTTTTGTAATTAATTTGGAGAAAGTTGTAACCTGTATAAAAAACATGCGTCAAAAGGGCGAAAACAAAATAATAATAATCATTTAAAATTAAATATCATGGAAGGATTATTTGTACCGATCGGGTTTTTTTTAGCAATCTTTGCTATTTTGTATGTTTACTGGACAACCCGCACAAAAGAGCGTCTGGCGCTTGTTGAAAAAGGTTTGGATGCAGGCATTTTTAAAGGCAAATGTTCGCAACTGGCACTGGTAAAGTGGGGAATATTTTTAATCGCAATTGGTTTAGGCGTTGTAATTGGTTTCGCACTTTCCAAAGTAATGAACGAAGTAGTAGCTTTTTTTACCGCCATATTAATTTGCGGAGGAGCTGGTTTAATTGTAGCGTATGCTGTTACAAACAAACTGCTGGATAAGGAATAGTGATCCGGTAGCTGTAAAAAAAAAAGCGACATTGAAACTCAGTGTCGCTTTTTTTTATTCTGAATAAAAACGAATGACCTTTTTGATTGATTCCTGACAAACCGGGCAAAATCCATCTGCCTGGTTACTTTTCATCCGACAGTCGATGGCGGGGCTGAAAATCCCTTTGCTCATATAACCACCGCCTTCAAAAACGCCAACCGTCTTACTGAATTTTTCTGTGCGTGGAGTTGGAACAGGAGTCGATTTCTCGATCATAGCTTTCCATTTCCGGTCAAAATCAACCATTGTACTCAGGTTCGGTTCCCAGGGTTCGGCTTCAAGGTTATAGAAATCTTCGTAAGCAACTGCAGAGGTATAATATTCATCGCCCAATCCTGCAAATCCATGACCAAATTCGTGTACAAAAACTTCTCTGGTAAGTTGGTTGTTCGAAGTGCAAACCGATACAAAGTTGTAAAATCCGCCGCCGCCGTATCTTTCGGTATTCACCAGTACGTAAATATGGTCGTAGGGAACAAGCGATGCGGCATCATAAACAGATTTCATATCACTGGTTGTAAGGTAGCGCGGTAAATCAAAGGTGTAAAACTTCGAATTGAAATGTGTATTCTTATAAATGTTCTCTCCTGGAACGTCGGTGGCTGATTCAAGGGAAGGAGTGAAAACAGCCTTCACGTTAAACTTTTCCTTTTCCGATTTAAAGGGTTCTTCTTCAAATAAATAGTTACTTACCCGATGGGCATCTTCAATAAATTTAGCTTTTTCGGAAGAGGTATAACCTTCTGCTAAAATAACAAGATCAACCTTTTTTTCGGGTTTGCCATTTTTTACGATATCTATGGTTTCATATCTTTCGGGCTGCTCCTTAAGAATGAAATAATCTTTTGGATCAATTTCGGTATTGTACAGTGTTTTGAAGCTGCCGTCCCACTGACGGGCATCAATTTTCAAACGAATTGTTCCCTTGGGAAATGGAAAGATGACGGCCTGGTAGTAGGTTTTGTTGGTTGTCCTGGCTTCGGCAGTGGTTTGCCACTCCTGAAAAAGAGTACTGAAACCTTTGCTGAAGATCAGGCTGTCGGATTTTAAATCGAATATACGGAATCGGTAACTACCGTAATTAAAGGGGTCAATTAAATGGCTTTTGGAACCGGCCCAAAAAGGTTCTTGTTTCATTTCCTGTGGATAAACTTTAACATCAGTGCTGTTGCCACCCAAAAGAAAGTCGAAACGCAACGCACTATTTTTAAAATAGGAATGGTATTCGACCTGCGCCGAGGTTAAATTGGAAAGAATGATAAGAATAAGAGCAAAGTTCATCTTCATTTTATGTGCATTTATTATTTTTGGGTGAAATTAGTATTTATCCTAATATAAAAATATGAAGATTGTCTATAATTACCTGCTTGAACATTTTCGTGAACTTGGGATTTTAGAGTTTCTGGCCAAACCCATCGTGGCATTACTTTGCTTGCTGATAATAATTGTGGTGGCATGGTTGGCTCACTTTATAACACGCAAGGTCTTTTTACGAATTGTACAACGAATTGCCCAACGTACAAAAACACAATGGGATGATATTCTTATAAAAAATAAGGTATTCAGGGGGCTGGCTCATCTGGCCCCGGCATTCATACTTTATTATACAGCCGATTTTTCATTTCCCATACTGCACCAGGAAATTAGTGAACTTGATCCCGAGGTTTTTAAGGCACTCTCACAAGATTATTACTGGGGACTTAGTGGTTTTCTGTTAAAATTGGCGAAGTTGTATTTTACGGCGATAATTGTGTTCATTGCCAGTTCAGTTCTAAATGCCGCTTTCGATATTTATAATACCACCGAATATTCGCATCACCGACCCATAAAAGGATACATTCAGTTGTTGAATATTTTTGTGTTTTTTATGGCTGCTATTATGGCTATCTCTATTTTGTTAGATCGGGATCCAACGGTATTGCTGGCGGGATTGGGGGCAATGGCAGCGGTGTTGCTTCTGGTTTTTCGTGATACCATTCTCGGATTTGTGGCTTCTATTCAGTTGTCGGCTAATAATATGGTGAAGATTGGTGACTGGATTGAAATGCGTAGCCATGGCGCAGATGGGACAGTCCTGGATATTACACTGAATACGGTAAAAGTTCAGAACTGGGATAAAACCATTTCCACAATTCCTACCTACGCCTTGGTTTCAGAGTCCTTCAATAACTGGAAGGGAATGGAAGAATCGGGCGGCAGAAGAATAAAGCGCTGGGTTGCCATTGATACGGGCACCATTAGATTCTGTGATGCAGGAATGTTAAATCGTTTTGAGAAGTTTGACTTAATCCGTGATTATGTGTTGGAAAAAGAGCAGGAACTGAAAAACTATAACCTGGGCAAAAACTTATCAGAAGAAGACTTTATCAGTGGGCGTCATCAAACCAACATAGGCATATTCAGAAAGTATCTTGAGGTTTATTTGCATCAGCATCCAAAAATTCATAAGGATATGACTTTTTTGGTTCGGCAATTACAGCCACAGGGTAAAGGATTACCCATTGAAATTTATGTGTTTAGTAAGGACCAGGAATGGAGCCGCTACGAATCTATTCAGGCCGATATTTTTGATCATATTTTTGCGGTAATTCCTGAGTTTGAGCTAAAAGTATTCCAGGAACCTACGGGTGCCGATATAGCAAAAATCGCACAAAAAAGTTGATTTGTGAATGGAATAAAGAGATTTGGCGAAAACTTCCTCAACTTACGATTTGTTATAATATCTATGTTTTTAAGCATCTGAATTTATCAATCGTAAAATTTACGTACATTTGTCCACGAGATTGAAACTACTCAGAAAAATACTAAATGAAAGATACTGATTTTTTAGAAGAGAAAGCAGCTGATATAGATCAGCTGGATGAAAAGATACTTAAGTTAATTACGAAAAATGCCCGGATTCCTTTTCTTGAAGTTGCTCGCGAATGCGGAGTTTCAGGAGCAGCAATTCACCAAAGGGTACAGCGATTACTGAATATCGGAGTGGTGCACGGAAGCGAATTTATTGTAAGTCCACAGAAGTTGGGTTATAATACTTGTGCTTACATGGGGATTTATCTGGATAAAGCCAAGTATCATACTCAGGTAGCCGAAGCTTTACGTAATATCCCCGAAATTATTGAGTGTCATTATACCACCGGTGCCTATGCCATCTTTGTGAAAATTCAGACAAAAACCAATAAGCACTTAAAGCGATTAATTGACGAGGAACTTCAGGATATTGAAGGGATCGCCCGGACGGAAACGTTCATATCGCTTGAAATGGATTTTAAGCGACAAGTTCCCATCAAATAAAAAAAAAGCCGGTTTTAACCGGCTTTTTTTTATGCAAATAACATCTTATTTAAGTTTTTCTTCCGAATAAACAAAGTTGTACTCTTCATCGTGCTGGCTAATGTCCAAACCAATTTTTTCGCCGTGTGGTGAAATGCGCATGGGAACAATCATATCGGTGATTTTATACATCAACATCGAGCCTCCGAAAGTAAATACGCTGACAATTAGCAGGGCCAGCAGATGATACAGAAAGGTGGTGATTTCGCCATGGATCAGACCAACTTCATTGGCAAAAACAGCCGTTGCCAGCATGCCGACAATGCCGCCCATTCCATGTGCGGGGAATACGTCCAGAGTGTCATCAAGTCGCGACTTCGTGCGCAGGGTGATGGCATAGTTGCTGACGATGGCAGCAATAACGCCAATGAAGATACTGGAGCCAACATTGACAAAGCCTGCTGCCGGAGTGATGGCCACCAAACCAACAACTAAACCAATGGATGCACCTACAGCCGATGGTTTTTTGCCCTGGGCAGCATCGAAGAAGATCCAGGTTAACATGGCGGCTGCCGAAGCTGTGTTGGTATTGACCAGTGCCGAGGCTGCAACTGCGTCGGCAGCGAGTGCCGAACCTGCGTTGAATCCAAACCAGCCAAACCAGAGCATGCCTGCTCCCAGCAGGATGTAAGGGATGTTGGCCGGTTTAAATTCTTTGCCTGCGTCTTTTCTGCGACCCAGGAATATGGCCCCGGCCAGCGCTGCAAAACCTGCCGACATGTGTACTACGGTACCACCAGCAAAATCAAGTACACCCCAGTTTCTGAGGAATCCGTTGGGGTGCCAGGTCCAATGGGCAAGTGGAGCATAAATAAAAGTTATAAACAGCACCATAAATAGCATGTAAGCCCTGAATCGGACTCTCCCTGCAAATGATCCGGTGATCAAAGCAGGTGTTATGATGGCAAATTTTAGCTGGAACATTGCGAATACCGCAAATGGGAATGTTGGAGCTAAATCGGGATGTGTGCCACCGCCAACTCCCCTGAACATGAAGTAAGTTAAAGGATTTCCGAATAAACCAAAACCTTCGGCTCCGACGCTATCTCCAAAAGCAATACTGAAACCAACTACAACCCATAGCACACTAACAATGCCCATGGCTATAAAACTTTGTAACATGGTAGATATGATGTTGCGGGGCTGGGCCATGCCTCCGTAAAAGAATGCAAGTCCCGGGGTCATTAACAGAACAAGACCGGTTGCAGTGAGCATCCATGCCGTATCTCCTGAATCTAAATTGGAGAAATCCTGGGTGCTTAGTTCTGAGGGAATAATAAGACCAAGTAGGGCAACAATTACTAATAGGGTTAAAATAAGATACCAGCTTACTGTATTTTTCATCTGTCTGTAGTTTTATGCAACTCAACAGCATCGAAATGGAGTGAAAAGTATCACTCCCGTTTTTCTTTGATGCAAGAACTGAGAGTTGTGATTTGTAATAATAATACTATACTGTCTGTTAAAAATATCAGTAAATATATCGTTTTATGTTTTTGTATGGAGTTAAAAATGGAAAAAAGAAAGAAAAAGGATCGTATAGTTAACAAAAAGATAATATGAATATTGAATTGTCTTTGTTTGGCACTATTGTTTTCATTTTGTTACTTTTTACATTAAAGACATGTTGGATGTTGAATTAATGTTAGTTAATTGGTATTTTTGGTGGAAAATTGATAGATATGACTTTGAGGAATAATTTAGACGATTGGGATTTAAAGATTCTTGACATCATTACAAAGAACGCAAGAATACCTTTTAAAGATGTGGCAAAAGAAGTGGGTATTTCCCGTGCAGCGGTTCATCAACGGGTAAACCGGATGGTTGAATTGGAGGTGATTGTTGGTTCAGGTTACCATATTAATCCGAAAAAGGTTGAGTTTAAAACCTGTACCTATATTGGTATTTTTCTGGAAAAGGGTGGTCTTTTTACCGAAGTAGTTAAAGAATTGGAAAAAATACCTGAAATTGTTGAGTGTCATTATACCACAGGTCAGTATGCCATTTTTGTAAAAGTTTATGCCAAAGACAACGAACACCTTAAGTCCATTCTGAGTGGAGGTATTCAGAAAATACAGGGCATTGCAAGTACTGAAACATTTATTTCATTGGAAGAATCGTTTAAGAGAACTATTCCAGTAAACGCTTAGCTCCTTTGGCGAAGTGCCTCGTAAATCATTAAAGCTGCCGATACGGAAACATTTAATGATTGGATTTTACCCAGAATTGGTATCTGCAACTTTTCGTCAGCTATTTTAAGAATCTGGTTTGAAATACCTGTGTCTTCTGAGCCCATTACGATTCCCAAGGGCATGGTCAGGTCGGCCTGGGTATATGGCTTATTCGCTTTTTCGGTTGCAGCTACAATAAAAATTCCTGAGGCTTGTAAAAAGCTAATTGTATCGGTGATGTTTTTTACCTTACAAATGGGTATGTGGTGAATGGCACCGGCAGAAGTCTTTACGGCATCGGCTCCAATGCGTGCCATGCCTCTTTCCGGTATTACAATAGCATGAACTCCGGCACATTCTGCCGAACGAGTAATGGCACCAAAGTTTCTGACATCGGTGATCTGGTCCAGAATTAAGATGAGTGGTGTTTCTCCTTTTTCGTAAATACCCGGCAATAAGTTTTCAAGATTATCGTACTCAATGGGGGAAATAAATGCTAAAACTCCCTGGTGGTTTTTTCGGGTAACCCGATTAATTTTTTCAACCGGTACATACTGTGTCGGAATATCAATTTCTTTTATCAGCTGCTGAAGTTCGTAAAACAGTTCATTCTGAAGTCCTTTTTTTATAAGTATTCGATCGACGGTTTTACCTTTTTTTATGGCTTCAATTACAGCTCTTGTTCCAAAAATAAAATCTTCTTTGTTTATCATTACCAGGATTTTTTAAGTTTCCAATTCTCCAGTTCTTCGTGTTCGTTTTCCCAATCTTGCAAAACTTGCTCCAGTTGTGCCTTTCGTTTTTCGTAGTTTTCAAAAATGGAATGGTCCTTCAGTTCCTCCGACGATGAAAGTTTATGGTCCATTGTTTCTATCTCTTTCTCCAGCTCCGCAATCTGTTCTTCGGTTTGATTCACTTTTTTCTCAAGGCGTGAAATGGTACGGTTAATTTCTTTTCGTTCTTCAAAGCTAATATCATTTGCAGGTCCTGCCTTGCTCGTTTGTTTGTTTGTTTTTGCTCTTGCACTGTTGGTATCCAGTTCCTTTAAGGTTTCCATCTTTTTACGGTATAAGAAATCGAAAATTCCACCTAGGTGTTGTTTTGCATTTTTGTTTCTGAATTCATAAATGCAATTCACCAGTCCGTCGAGAAAATCCCTGTCGTGTGAAACCACCAAAACTGTTCCTGTGAAATTTGCCAGTGCATTTTTTAAAATCTCCTTTGAACGCATATCCAAATGGTTGGTTGGCTCATCCAGAATCAGAAAATTAACCGGTTCAAGCATTAAACGAATCATGGCTAATCTCGATTTCTCACCTCCACTCAAAACCTTAACTTTTTTATCAATCTCTTCTCCACGAAACAGAAAAGCTGCCAGAATATCTCTTATTTTTGTTCGGATATCGCCAACGGCAATTTCATCAATGGTTTCAAAAATTGTTAATTCGTCGTTTAAGAGTTGCGCCTGGTTTTGTGCGAAATAGCCAATTTTTACATTGTGCCCGAGTTTAATGGTTCCCTGATGTTCAAGTTCATTCATGATAAGGCGGGCAAAGGTGGTTTTTCCTTCGCCGTTCCGGCCAATAAAAGCAATTTTATCGCCGTTTTCAATGCTTAGATCAATGTTTTTAAGTACCTCAAGATTGCCATATGATTTGCTAATGTTTTTGGCCTCAACAACTACTTTACCTGATCGTGGGGCAGGGGGAAAATTTAATTTTAATGCTGAATTATCTTCCTCTTCAATTTCAATTCTTTCCAGTTTATCCAACTGTTTTACTCTTGATTGTACCTGAACTGCTTTGCTGGCTTTGTACCTGAAACGCTCAATAAATTGTTCGGTATCTTCTATCATTTTTTGCTGATTACGATAGGCAGCCAACTGGACTTCACGCTGTTCTTTTTTCCACTCAATAAACTTCGAATAGTTCATTTTCTGATCGGTAATTTTACCCAGTGAAATTTCAATGCTTCGGTTACACACCGCATCCAGGAAAGTCCTGTCGTGTGATACCAAAATCACTGCACCGCTGTAGGTTCTCAAAAAATCTTCCAACCATTGAATGGACTCAATATCCAGGTGGTTGGTTGGCTCATCGAGAAGAAAAACATCGGGTTTACGAAGTAAAAGTTTGGCAAGTTCAACCCGCATCCGCCATCCTCCGCTGAACTCTGAAGTCATTCTTCCGAAATCGCTTCTTTCAAAACCTAGTCCCAACAGTGTTTGTTCCAGCTCTGCTTCGTAGTTGGCACCACCCAGCATTTGGTAGCGCTCGTTAAGTTCAGTAAGCATATCAAGTTTCTTCAGATAGTCTTCCGAATGGAAATCCTCACGTTCTGAAATTTCAGTATTAACTGCAGTAATCTTCTTCTCCAGTTGAATGAGTTCCTGGAAGGCCAATGTGGTTTCATCTTTGAGTGTTCTGGAGTCTACGATTTTCATCTGCTGAGGCAAATAGCCAATGCTTACATCTTTTGGAATACCAACCCTGCCTTTTGTGGGCTGCTCCTTGCCGGTAATTATTTTAAGTAAAGTGGTTTTGCCGGCTCCGTTCTTTCCAATCAGTCCTATTCTGTCTTTGGGATTAATCAGAAAGCTTATCTCTTTAAACAGCTCAAAGCCGCCAAAACTCAGGTTAATTTTATCTAAGGAAATCATATTCAATAAAAATAAAGTCGCAAAGGTAAGTATTAAAGAAAGAATAAAACTTTAAATTTTTGACAAAAAAAATACCCTTGCGGGTAAAAAGGAAGGGGAAAGCTCTATGGACGCTTTTTGAAGATGATTGATAATTTACAAACCCCTAAACACAAAACCAATCATAAATACAGAAGTCGCTTTCCCCTTTTAAGTTTTACTTATTGAAAATAAAACCAACCATTAAATCATCAACAAATATAGGGAAACAATTTATTTAGCAATGGTTTAGCAAACATAAAATTGCTTTTGTGAATGAAAAACAGCTCAGTTTTCCCAAAATGGGAAGAGTTGCTTTTTTTTGGGAATCGAGTAATTGCTAATAATAAGGCATTCTGTAATATTGAATTATATTTGCACAAAAAATTGAGAACGTGGCAAGAAACAGGAAAAAACCATTTTACGAGAACGTAAGAATTGAAGATATTGGAGCAGAGGGTAAAGCAGTAGCCAGGGTTAAGGAAATGGTGGTGTTCACCAAGCATGCAATTCCGGGCGATGTGGTGGATTTACAGGTGACCAAAAAGAGAAAAAAATACCAGGAAGCTTTTGTAAAAACCTTTAAGGAATACAGTAGCGACCGAATTGATGCCTTTTGTGAACACTTTGGTACCTGTGGAGGATGCAAGTGGCAAATGTTGCCATATGAAAAACAATTGTTCTACAAACAAAAGCAGGTGCACGATCAATTATCCAGAATTGGAAAAATAGACTTACCCGGAATTTTACCAATTCTTGGTTCGAAGGAAAATACCTTTTATCGAAATAAACTGGAGTTTACATTTTCAAATAAGCGCTGGTTAACCTTCGATGAGGTTGAATCCGGGGCCGAGATTGAAAAACCTGATGCCTTGGGATTTCATGTGCCAGGATTATACGATAAAGTTATTAGCATAAATAAATGTTGGCTGCAACCCGGGCCTTCCAATAAACTAAGGAACTTTATTTATGATTATGCGATCAATAATGAACTGGAGTTTTTTGATATCAGGGAGCAGGAGGGATTTTTGCGGACTTTGATTATCCGCACAAGCTCGACCGGAGAAACAATGGTAATTCTTACTTTTTATAAGGAGGATGTTGAAAAGAGAGTAGGACTGCTGGAAGCTCTTA
>JBFEWU010000461.1:0-3373 GCA_041546215.1 Draconibacterium sp.
AATACTCTGACATTCTAATATTCTGACATTCTAACATTCTGACATTCTAATATTCAGTTGTCCAGCAATCTGAATATCCGAAAATCCAGATATCCTGTATACTGATCACTGCTTCTTTGCTCCTTGTTCTTTGCTCTTTGTTCTTTGTTCTTGATTCTTGATTCTTTTTCGTAGCCTTCTTGCCAGGATATCGATGATCTTATGCCTGTTTCGTTTTCATTAAATTTTCCGTATCCCAATCCCGGGCAATTCGGGTAAGGAAATTTTTCCGTCGATAACCTTCATCCCTTCAAAAACATCATTGCTGATCAGCAACGCTCCATCCAGGTCTGCCCAGTCAACCAATGGAGAAAGTTGCGATGCTGCAGACACCGCACACGAAGTTTCGGTCATACAGCCTATCATCACCTTCATATCCAGCGCACGTGCCACATCAATCATTTTTTTGGCTTCACGCATTCCGGTACTCTTCATAAGTTTAATATTGATTCCCGAATACACATCTTTTAATTTTGGAATATCGCCCAGGCGCTGAAAAGCCTCATCGGCAATGGTGGGCAATGGGCTTTTGGCAGTCAGCCAGGCCATATCATCCGTTTGATCTCCGGGCATAGGCTGTTCCACAAAAACAGTCCCTTTTTCTTTCAGCCAGTGAATCATATCAAGCGCCTGGTATTTATCTTTCCAGCCCTGATTAACATCAACACACAGAGGGACATTGGTAAGCGAGCGAATTGTCTCTACTAATTCCTTATCGTTATTGCGGCCCATTTTAACTTTCAGAATTTTAAATTCTGCGGCCTCTTTCGTTTTTTGAACAATCAGTTCAGGTGTGTCAATTCCAATGGTAAACGAAGTAAGTGGCGAATTATCAGGATTTAATCCCCAGATTTTATACCAGGGTTGCCCCATAATTTTCCCCACCAAATCGTGCAGGGCAATATCAACACAAGCTTTTGCTGCACTATTCCCGGCTTCAATCCCATCAATATATTCCAAAATTTCATCCATCCTGAATGGATCATTAAATGCCGACAAATCTATTTTTTTCAAAAAATTGGCCACAGTTTCCTGAGACTCACCCAAATAAGGTGGCAGCGACGCCTCTCCATATGCCACCAAACCATCGTACTCCAACTCAATCAACATCACCGGGGTTGTTGTACGCGAACTGCCTGCCAGGGTAAAAGCATGCTTTAGCCGTAATTCATAGGGCCTAAAACTTAATTTCATTGTTGTGTTTTTTGAAATTGAATATGTATGATTAGTCAACATCTTACTTCTTTCTCAGGGTAAGTTTACTTCCAATTTTTGTTAAGTATTTCCTGGTCCATCTCAGAATAACTTTCAATGGCATACTAAATATTCATTATTTGAGACGTATGCTGTATGTAATACAAATGTACTACTTTAAAAGATCAAACAAACCGCAAAATACGGGTAGTTAAGTTCAATATTAGAGATTAAAATTACTCCATTAGGTATGTATTAGCTAATTTTCATAAATTGTATTCAACCGATCGGAAAAATTACCTAAATTTATGAGGAATCACAAAACCGGATAAACCATGATAAAAACGATTATCAACATACTCGTAGCTGCTTTATTTGCCTTTAACATTTCGACCGCTGAAAGTAAATCAAAACCCAATATAATTGTTATACTGGTCGACGACCTGGGCTATGGTGATCTTTCGTGCCAGGGCGGAACCGATATTCGAACCCCTCATATCGACCAGTTGTTTGAAAAAGGCCTGAAGTTTAAACAGTTTTATGCCAATTGCACGGTTTGCTCGCCAACCCGCGCGAGTTTATTAAGCGGTTGTTACCCCGATATGGTAGGAGTTCCGGGTGTTATTCGAACAAACGAGATGAATAGCTGGGGCTATTTTAAGGAAGATGCCATCACCCTTCCGGAGATGTTAAAGAAAGCCGGTTATAAAACGGCTATAATCGGGAAATGGCATCTGGGATTAGAATCGCCAAATACCCCCAATGAACGTGGATTCGACTTTTTCCATGGTTTTCTGGGCGATATGATGGACAACTACTGGACACACCAAAGGCAGGGGAATAATTATATGCGCCTGAATGACCAGGAGATAAAACCTGAAGGACATGCCACTGATGTTTTCAGCAACTGGGCTGTCGATTATCTTACGAAACAAAGAAATGAGAAAAAACCTTTTTTCCTGTACCTGGCATACAATGCCCCCCACTTCCCCATTCAGCCACCCGACGATTGGTTTAACAAGGTAAAGGCACGGGAAAAAGGGATTTCAGAGAAACGGGCAAAGAATGTAGCTTTTGTTGAACATCTGGATGATGGCATTGGTAAAGTTATGGAGGCTTTAAAAAAATCCGGACTGGAAAAGAATACTTTAATCGTTTTTTCTTCCGATAACGGTGGTCATTTACCAAGTGGAGCATCCAACGGAAATCTTCGGGGCGGAAAACAGGATATGTACGAAGGAGGAATTCGTGTTCCTGCCGTATTTGTATGGAAAGAAAAGATTAAACCGTCAACGGCAAGTGATAATCTTGGGCTTATGATGGATATCTACCCAACGCTTTGCGAGATTGCAGGAATTGATATCGACCACAGAATTGATGGAATGAGTTTGTATCGCACGCTGCAGGGAAATTCGCAAACCACCGATAAGCGTGCAGTATATTTTATGCGCCGGGAAGGTGGCCATTACAGTGGATTGTGCTATTATGCTGTACGTTACGGCCCATACAAACTGGTTCAAAACACTCCCTTTGAACCCATGCAACTTTTTAACCTCGAAACCGATCCGCTGGAACAGATTCCCCTTGATCCGATGTCGGAAAAGTTTAAGCAAATGAGAAATATGCTGGCCGAACATATCCGGAAAGCCGGAGCGGTCCCCTGGCAGAAATAATCCCAGTTTAACTGAATATTTTTTCAAAATAGAACACTATGCATTAGAAATACATAGGTTTAAGAATAGAATGGAATTCTAAAAATAAATAGAAATAGGACGGAAGACAAAAGAAATTGATTAATGATTATTGTCTATTGATTAATGGCTTGGTCAATAAATTCTGATATTCTAACATTCTGACATTCTGATATTCAGAAGTCCAGCAATCTGAATATCCGAAAATCCAGAGATCCTGTTTTCTGAACACTGCCTCCTTGCTCTTTGCTCTTTGTTCTTTGTTCTTTGTTCTTATCCAGACTTAAGTAGCTGCAATAAATTGCAGGATTTTGAACCAAAAACTAGATAATAAAAACGGATAATTTTTGTTTCATAGGAATAATGTGAATCAAGGATTGAACATCGAAATCGAAAAAATACTTGATTTTATTTCGAAGCAGAAAGCGAAAAGGGGCTTTTAAATGGGG
>JBFEWU010000059.1:0-17099 GCA_041546215.1 Draconibacterium sp.
TAAAACTATTTATATTAAAAGTCCAAATGATAAAAAGAACAAACTTAAAAATTTCAACAATGAACAGGAAAAAGATTTTGTATATATTCCAGTTATTGAAGAATTAGAACATTTGTTATTAAAATTAAATATGAATAGAAATAAAGGAACCAATAATTTTATACTCGCTCCAGAAATAATAAATAGAACGGATATGGAGGAGAAAACGAGTAGACGCTTTACATTCTTTTTTGAAAAACTAAAAAGAAACTATAAATGCCAGTTTGCATACTTAAGAAGTACTTATATAACAGCACAAGAAATCTATGCATATAAACAGGGCGATAAAATTAGGCAACATGCAGACCTGCGTGTAACGAAAAAGCATTATATAAACGATAAGCAAATTGCTAGATATATAAGCTTAGATCGTGGTGAAAATAAGTTTCGAGTTTTTGAAAAATGATTTTTTTTGCCCTATAACTACACAGTGAAACTACACAGTAAAAAAAAAGAGCCACGAAAACTTTCGTAACTCTTTGAAAATCAAGTGGAGAATAGCGGAATCGAACCGCTGACCTTTTGACTGCCAGTCAAACGCTCTAGCCAACTGAGCTAATCCCCCAATAAACTTGACAACTTCCTACAAAACTCTACGGATTAGCGAAGTTGCCTGTCCCGATGATAATCGGGAAGCTAATCCCCCAAATGCGTGGCTGCAAATATAAACTATTTTTTTATTTCACGTAAAATGCATGGGAAGAAAAATTGTGGTAAAGTTTTTGTTATGCATTTTTTGTTCTGCAGAAAACAAAGCCGGCGTTCATTGATTTATTAGAAAACACTAAAAAATTAAGCCATGATTGATAATAAAAAAAGTGATGAAGCCAACCTGGAAAACAAGAGAAGTATGTTCTTTTTAATTGGTCTTGTACTGGCCCTGGGTGCCGTTTTGTATGCCTTCGAATGGAAAACAAGCACCGCCAAAGAGGTCATCGATTTCGGATCGGCCGATATTGAATTTGTGGATTGGGTATATATTCCGCCAACAAAACCGGAGAAAAAAGAAGTCCCAAAACCGGTTGTTTTGGTGCCCGACTTTGATATTGTTGACAATTCCACCGAAGTTGAGGATCTAGACCTGGTCTTTGAAGAACCCGATGATCCGGTGGGAATTGATTTTAATAACCTGGTTTTTCAGCAAACAGACCATCCCGGGAACAAAGATGAGGAAATAATTATCATTGCTGAGGTGATGCCGGAATTTCCCGGAGGTGAACGCGCTTTGATAAATTATTTGTCGAGCCATGTTAATTATCCGGTTATTGCGCAGGAAAACGGAATTGAAGGGAAAGTTTACGTGAGTTTTGTGGTAGATGAACAAGGAAATATATACGATGTAAATATCCTTCGTGGAGTAGATACATCGCTCGATAACGAAGCTATGAGGGTAGTAAAAGGAATGCCCAGATGGAACCCGGGAATGCAGGGAGGAAAACCTGTGAAAGTCAGGTACAACGTGCCTATTTATTTCGAGTTGAGGTAGATTTTATAAATCAGTTGAAATTTATCTTGCATGTAAATATTATTTTTTATCTTTAAGCCCCACTTTTTTAGGGGCATAAAATCGAATAAAACAAATAATAATAAGTAGTATGGAACTTAAAAAATCACCAAAAGCTGATCTTGAAAGCAAAAGAAATACTTTTTTGCTGTTGGGATTGGTTGTAGCGTTAGGTGTTACCTTACTGGCTTTTGAATGGACAACTAAACCAAGTAAAGCAGAATCGTTGGGTACTATCCAAACCGCGGAAGTTGAAGAAGAAATTATCCCAATTACCCGTGAGCAAGAGGTTAAACCACCTCCACCACCTCCACCACCAAAAGTTGTTGAGGTACTGAATATTGTTGACGATGATGTGGAAATTGAAGATGAATTAGAGATTGAGGACACTGAGGCCGATGATGAAACTGTGATTGACGTTGCTCCGGTAATCGAAACCGCAGAAGAAGAAGAGGAAGAAGAAGCTAAGGTGTTTTTTATTGTAGAAGATATGCCTGAATTCCCGGGTGGTGATCTGGCATTACGTAAGTATATTGCCAACGCCATTAAATATCCTGTAATTGCTCAGGAAAATGGTATTCAAGGTAAAGTATATGTAACTTTTGTTGTTGGTAAAGACGGCAGAGTTGTCAATGCATCTATTGCAAGGGGTGTTGACGCATCGCTTGACAAAGAAGCACTTCGCGTTGTCAATACGCTCCCTCCATGGAAGCCGGGTAAACAGCGTGGGAAACCAGTTAACGTATCGTACACGGTACCCATTAACTTCGTGTTGCAGTAGAAAATAAAAAACAATATTTTTGCACTCCTGTTTCTATACTGAAGCAGGAGTTTTTTTTTATAAAGATTTTAAAAATGATAGAGACAGCACCAGAAACAGAAAAAGCAGTAATTGTTGGTTTAATCAATCACAAACAGGATGAAAAGCAGGTGAAGGAATATTTGGACGAACTGGAGTTTTTGGCCGATACGGCCGGTGCTGTAATTCTTAAAAAATTTACACAGAAACTCGATACGCCCAATAAAGCCACCTTTGTAGGCCCGGGAAAACTGGAGGAAATAGGTAATTACATAAAAGTTGTTGAAGCCGATACGGTAATCTTCGACGATGAACTGTCGCCAACACAACTTCGGAATATTGAAGCACTTTTAGAATGTAAAGTGTTGGATCGTACAAATCTCATTCTCGATATTTTTGCGAAGCGTGCACAAACGGCACATGCTAAAACACAGGTTGAACTGGCACAGTACCAGTATCTGCTTCCACGCTTAACCCGGATGTGGACCCACCTTGAGCGACAAAAAGGGGGGATTGGCCTGCGTGGTCCGGGTGAAACGCAGATTGAAACAGACCGCCGGATTATTCTGGATAAGATTTCGAGGTTAAAAGCGCAGCTGGTTAAAATCGACAAGCAGAAAGCAACCCAGCGAAAGAACCGTGGAAAGATGGTACGGGTGGCTCTGGTGGGGTATACAAATGTTGGAAAATCTACCATATTAAATATGCTGGCAAAGTCGGAAGTTTTTGCCGAAAACAAACTCTTTGCAACCCTCGATACCACCGTACGTAAAGTGGTAATCGGGAACCTGCCATTTCTTATGGCCGACACGGTTGGATTTATTCGCAAACTTCCCCATGGTTTGGTCGAGTCTTTCAAATCAACATTGGATGAGGTACGGGAAGCGGATGTACTGTTACACATTGTGGATATATCTCATTCCGGTTTTGAGGAGCAGATTGAAACCGTTGATACTACTTTAACGGAAATTGATGCGGGTGATAAACCTACCCTGTATATTTTTAATAAAATCGACGCTTTTACCTACGAGGAAAAAGATGACGACGATTTGTCGCCACGCACCAAAGCTAACTTTACATTGGAAGAGTGGAAAAAATCGTGGATGGCAAAAAGCAATACACCTGCACTTTTTATTTCCGCAAAGGAAAAGGCAAATGTCGAGGATTTCAAAAATGAATTATACGAACGCGTGAAAGCAATTCATTCGCAGCGTTTCCCCTACAACGATTATTTATATAACTCGGAGTGGACCGAAGGGATTCAATAAGGTGAGTTCCATGGCTGATATCAGCCCAAGCTTAATAAGTAAACCGGGTTTAATCCAAATGGTAAATCTCTTCCATATCTGCCCACCAAACACCATCTTCTGCTGAATCGACCGGTTCCTGGCATGGATCGGTCTCTTTCCACCATTTCTGGGTCATTGTATCGGCAGCCATTTTTGCCATATCCGCCTCAAAGTCCGATCCTGTGTATTCCAGGTAGCTGAAGAGTAAACCATCGCGGTAATAAATCGAATAGTTTTGAATGTTGCACTCCTTTAGTTTTGCATTTATTTCAGGCCAGGGATTCGCATGCAGTTCCTTGTAATAATCCAGTTTTTCGGATTTTACTTTAATAACCCAGCCGTAACGTTTTACCGCTTTTTCCTGCGGTTCTTCCTTTGGTGCCGAACAGGCAAACAGAAAAAGGATCAGAAGTAATGAAAGTAATGATTTCATATTTTTTTGTTTCGTGGTTTTATGGATCAGGCAACAGCTTCCAGTACCAGCCAAATAACAAGGAGAATGGCAAAGATGGAAAAGCCAATTACCCTGTAATCGCTAATTCCCGACCATTTTTTTGGCCAGTATTCCCTTAAATTAATACAGTTGGAGATCTGGGCCTCCGTAGGCTTTGGTGTAGCATAACTAACAGCAATAAAAAGTGCCGAACAGAGAATAAACTTCCACCAGGCTTGCATCATGAAATTAATGCCCAGAATATCGGTAATGGCCTTGCTGTCGGGTGTAAGGGTTGCATGGAAATTATTCGCCAGGATTTCAGCCAGTGTGTTTAGCCCTGGAACTAAGTTCTGATAGGGAAAATCAAACAGGAACACAAAAATTCCGGTAATCAGTCCAAATGCAAAAGTAGTATTTGCAGCTTGTTCAGTTCCTCTTTTCCAAAACATGCCCCAAAGAAATATGGCAGCTATGGGAGGTGCAATCATTGCTCCAAGAGCATTCACGGTATATATTATTGTGTCGCCAAATTTATCGGCCTGGGTCGACCAGAATATGGCAAGGATCATCACCACTACGCCTGTTATCCGGCCAATCACTACCAGTTGCTTATCGCTGGTTTTGGGTTTCAGTCGTTGTACGATATCGATGGAGAATAGCGTTGACGCACTATTGATTGCGGCACCAACCGAACTCATCAAGGCAGCCAGTAAGGAAGCAATTATCAATCCCTTTAAACCCACAGGCATTAGGTTATCGATCATATAAGGAAGAGTGAGCTTGGTATCTGTGCCAATGTCGGTTTTAAACAAAACATAAGCAATTGTTCCGGGTAATAAAAAGAATAGAACCGGAAGTATTTTTAGCAAAGCGGTAAAAATAGGACCCAGCTGGGCATCGTAACTGGTTTTTGATCCCAAAGAGCGCTGAACAATGGTTTGGTCGGAAAACCAATACCACGATCCCAACACGAAGTATCCCAAAAGAGCGGAGTACCATGTAATCCCCCCGGTAGCTGGATTGGCAGGGCTGTCGGGAGCACGTAGGATTGATAGTGTGTCGGGTTTCAGGCTGGCTTTGAATTCAGCAAAACTATGAATACCCACATCTCCAAGCGCAAAAACACCAAATAAGGTAAGAAGCACCGCACCAAGAATCAATAAAACAGTTTGCACGGCTTCAACCGTTGTTATTGCTTTTAGACCACCCACAACGGTGTACAAGCCGGTTAAACCGGCAATAAAAATAATGCCCATTGTCGGATCAAGGCCAAAAAACTGTTGAACCAAGGCTGCCCCGGCATATAAACTGATCCCGATGTGAAGCAATAAAGCCGTTAAAATGGCAAGAATTACCATATAGGTTCGCGAGGTGCCGTTAAATCTTTTTTCGTACAATTCAGGGATGGTTGAGGTTCTTTTTTTGAAAAAATAAGGAGCAATAAAAAATCCCAGAAATATTAAAAACGGAATGGCCATCCATTCGAATAGTCCATCAACCAGCCCGTATTTAAATCCCGATTCGGCAAAGCCAATTAAGTGAATTGTTGATATGTTGGCGGCAAAAAGGGCGGTGCCGATTATGGGCCATTTCAAGGACCTGCTTGCCAGGAAATAATCTTCCGATGAAGCCGTTTTTATCTTTTTCCGCACGGTGTATATTCCCAATAATACAACTCCGACCAGGTATGCCAAAATTACCCCGATGTCGACTACGCTTACACTAAAGTTCATATGCTATAAATTGATTTTTTAGGAGTACGTTCAGGCATTGTTCTGCTGGAACTGCTATTATAATGGTATTTCATCGCCTAAATAGTATTGTACTCATTCTTTTTTATGATATTTTAATTTTTGGTTCTCCGTTAAATTCTTTTATCGCATTAAACATAGCAATAATATTCTCAGGTGGTACATCGGGCATGATGTTGTGCACCGTATTAAAAACGTAGCCACCTCCCTTCGAAAGTATTTCAAGCCGGGTTAATACTTCGGCCCTTACTTGTTCGGGGGAAGCTGCATTTAAGGTTCCTACGGTTTCAATACCTCCTCCCCAGAAGGTAACTTCTTTCCCGAATTCATTTTTCAGCTTTTCTGGTTCCATGTCGGTACACTGTGTTTGCATGGGATTCAAAATGTCAAAGCCTGCTTCAATCAGGTCGGGGATCAGTTTGTAAATGCTTCCACACGAGTGTATAAAGGTGTGCATATTGCTATTCTTTTTGGTAAAGTCGCACAGTTGTTTGTGGCGGGGTTTAAACAACTGGCGGTAGAGTTCCGGATCCATAAACGGGCCGTTCATTGCACCCAGATCGTCGCCAAAACGCACAATGTCAGCCACATCGCCAACGGCCTCGCAAACTTTGGCCAGGGTTTCAAGGTGACGCTCCATTAAGGCATCCAAAAGCCTTTCAACATTGTCGGGTTCCATGTATAAATCCATCATAAAGTTGTCCATACGCCGGATGAAGGTACCCCACTCAAACAGGTTGCAACCTACCACAATCATCAAGGCTTTGTTGGTGGTTTCCTTTAAATGAATGGCTCTTTTTCTCAACTCATCCCAGAATACGGGCATCGCGGCGTTATCCCAGGGACTGTGGACAAATGCCGACCACAGAACTTTCGACATGGCATCGTCGAGCGAGCTAAAATCATCAGGATAAGCATCAAGCCAGGGGAAATGGGTCTGGTCAAAAAACGTTGCTCCGCCAGGCATTTTTGCAATGGGCAGGCCCGATGTATGCCTGGCAATCCAATCGCCCGATTCATCTTGCTGCGGATGAAACCAGGAAGGGTAAAAGGCTTTGTCGCCATTGGCCAGCACCGTTGGTTTCCAGTCGCCGGGCCCGGTATTAAAAGCTCTCCCGATATCCAGCACATCAATCCCAAAAAGATCGCATATCTCATCGTGGGGTTGTGCAAGTTGCTGCACAACGTCGTAGATTTGAACCGGCAAGTGGGTTTTTCCCAGGTGTTTCAATAGGTTTGAATAGGCAATGGCCGAAATTCCCGAACTGGGATTACTGCCCATGTCCACAGGTACACTGTCGGATTCCTGGTGATTCAGGCTTTTTAGTACGCTTTCTCTTGAGTTCATTTTTTTGATATTAGCTTCGTTTGTAACAGATCTTTCATGTATAAATTAATTTCCCACTGGTCGCCTGTGGCTTTATTGGTAAAGGGCAATGTTGGCAAATAAGGTTCAGGTCCGAACTCCGTACATACATAAAATACAGGATCACCCTGTGTCTCATGAAGGTTGACAATTTCACTCCACCAATCCAAATGTGCATCCAGGGCTTTCTTGTTTTCCGGAGCTGCCGGGTGGTTAACCTGTGGAGCCTGCTCCGAGCCAACACGTGCATGAATGTAGTCTGAGCGAACTATGGCCTCCTTCAAAAAATCGTCGTGCTCCTGCAGCAGCGATTCCGACACGCAACACCAGTGCGAAAAATCGGCATTTATCCGCAGGTCGGGGAATTTCCTGAAATAAGCATTTGTGGCAATGGGCGAATACAGCGCCCGGCCACGATGGGTTTCATGTATGATTTTGATGCCCGTGTCCTTGCTCACTTTCCGGGTAATGCTGAAAAGCTTGCAGTTTTGTTCAAACGAATAATAGTCTCTTCCGGTGTGCGAATTGATAAATACGGGTTGGAAAGAAGCCAAATGATAAAGGTATTTTTCCATTTTGTCCGCATATTCTTCGAGGCTTTCCTTATGGGGAGCAAGCCATTGCTGGGCAACAAGAGTTATGTTTTGCTCCTCTAGCACGTACAATAGTTCTTCAGTGTAGTTTTTATCGATGGGGATATTCATTTCCAGTGCCGAATACCCGGCTGCTTTAATTTTTAAAATAAGATCCTTCAATGGTAAATGGCTGCTGCCCCAAAGCGGATATACAAATTTGATTTTCATGATATCTGATGTTAAGCATTGATCGTTAAATCGGATTCTGGCCGGCAGGAGCATGGCAGGCAGCTTCCTTTGGCCGGTTTTGTTGCTGTGGCATAATTATATGTAACGCTACCACTTTTAATTTCGGTGCTGCAGGCACCACATTCGCCAAACATACAACCTGCCTCGAGACTAATCCCGTTCGATTCAGCAAATTCCAGGATGTTGTGGTAAGTGTTATCCCAGGCGATGGTCTGGTTCGACCTTGAAAAATTAATCTCGACAGCTTTATCATTAACAGGCTGGCTTTCCTTTTGTTGATTATTGCCAAAGCTTTCGGTGTAAACACGTGATTTACGGTTCATGCCCGACTGAATCTGACTTCGCAAGTGCGTGGTCATTTTATCGGGGCCGCAAATGTAGAAATCATAGGCTTTCCTGACTCCCAGTATTTCCACCAGATCTTCGAAGCTTATCCGCTTATTATGTTGTTTCCATTCTTTTGGCAGGTTGGTGGCTTCAATATTGTCCTGGCGGCTAAAAAATACAAAAACATGCAGTCCCGGATTTTTAGCGCAGATCTCCTTGATTTCTTCCGTAAAACACATGTGTAGGTTGGTTTTTGCGGCTAAAATCAAATAATTATCAGCCTTGGAAGAAGGTAATGCATCAAGCATGGCTAAAATGGGAGTAATTCCTATCCCTGCAGCAATAAAAATACCGGCTTTCTTTTTGTTTCTTTTATACGTAAAATTTCCCAAAGGGCCTTTGGCTTCAATAATGTCTCCCTTCTTTAAATTCTGGTGTAAGGCTGTGGAAACTTTTCCATTGGATTCAGCCTTTACCGAAATGCGGTATTCGTTGCCGGCACCGGCATTGGAGACAGTATAGCTACGCAGGTAATACCTGGTTTTTTGTGTTTTGTTTCCGCTCTCAGAAGTTAAGAGTTCGTCGTCAGAAAAAGGAAAACGAAAGCGTAAATGCTGCCCCGGAATAGCAGGCTTTAATTCAGATTTGCCAGCTGCTTTGAAATAGAAAGACTTTACCTCCGCACTCTCCTGTTCAATCCGGCTTACCTGAAGTTTTTGATAGGCCCTGGCAGCTTCCATTTTTTCATAGGGAGTCTGCGAACCATCTTCAAAAATGCCAAACCATTTATCAAGCGGAAGGGTTGATTCGCCGTAGTTGCAATCAAACAGACGGTGGTGCAGATAATGAAAATAAGAACCAAAAGGCAGGACCTTTACAATTTTTCCTTCAAAGCCCGTATGGCCGGGAGCCGGTGTTAATGCCGTATGTTGTGAGTTAAATAAGAAATGCAGGGGATGCGAAGGAATAACCCAATGAATGAGCACCACGCTAAAATATAAAATATGCTCAAGGGGGTGCATGGCAAGTCCCGACCAGGGGCCCGGGTTTATGTTGTAATGATGTAAATAGTGAATGCGTCGATAGAGGGGTTTCCAGTGGATCAGGCGGTGGATGATGTAAAAATGGAATTCTCGCCAGAAGGGAATGAGCAGAAATACCAGGATGAAAAGTACGGGGTGTTGATGAAAGTCAAGATAGGGTAGTTTATGGGTGGCGTATAACCAGAAACTAATTGCTTCGTAGGTTGTCCAGACCGGCACGCCAACCGCGCATGTCCAGAAAATGTTATCATAAACCTGGTTGTTCCATAAAAAAGTAGAGCCCTTTGTGCTTTGCCATCTTGGGCAGTATTTCCCGATTGTTCCTCTTTTTTTTAATACATACAGGTAAAAATGCCAGCCTCCGTATATTATCCATACCAGCGCCATGTTCCTGATGAATAGTATTGCCATCCATCCGGGCCGGAATGATCTCATCTGCTCCAGTGGTGGCTGAAGAAAATTGTAGCTGATCAATACAATGGCCAGGTAAAATAAATTCCAGGTAAACAGGTAATTAAACAGCCAGCGAAGGAAGGCCCGAAGCTTTGGAGGCCAAACAAAAACGGGTGCAAACGATACCGGTTTTTCAGGTCTCCATTCTCCGCGTATGTCTGTATATCCGTAATTTGTTTCTGAAAAATTATTTCTGCTCATGTGCTGTCATTTATTTATGAAAATCAAATTTGTATATCCTCTTTTTATTGCAGCTGCATAGTATGGATTAGAACAAAGAGCAAAGAACAAAGAGTAAAGATACAGTGTTCAGTAAACAGGATATCTGGATTTTCGGATATCCTGAATGCTGGACTTTTGAATATTAGAATATCAGAGTTTTAGAATATCCTGATCCATCCTAATTTAACAAGGCCATCCCTTTAATCATTAATCACTAATCAATTTCTTTTGTCTTCAGACTTCGGTCTTTTCTTGCCATTAATCACTAATCAGTTCTATTATCGGATTATCTGAAAATCCAGCAATCTGAAAGTCTGAAAATCCATAATAATCAATTTCTCCGGATTTCCTGATCAAGCCATTTCCAATGCATAGTGTTTTAGTCTACATCCATAGACGGCACCGTTGACGCATCTTTGTCGAGTTCCAATACAAGGGTTAATACCGGCTTTCCCAGGTAGTTTTCAGGAACCGAAAGCACCAGGTCTTTGCCTTTGTTGTTGCAGTCAATGTTTTCCTTGTTCATTACCCGGCATGACCTTACCTGCACACCTGCAGGAGCGGGAATGGTTAGCGATTTATCCGACCAGTTAAACAGGTGTAAGAAAATGAAATTGCCTTTGCGCGTTGAGGCCATTTTTTCGCCTGGTTTGTAGGGACCTCCTTTGGTCCCGTAAATCGATTCTCCGTAACTGTTTAGCCAGTCTCCCATCTCTTTTAACCGGTCTGCCTGGCGGGCTTCAATTCTTCCATCGGGCATGGGGCCGACATTAAAAAGCAGGTTGCCACCGCCTCCCACGGTTTTAATCAGGGTTTGTATACATTCATCAAATGTTTTCATCCTGTCTCCGGGTTTCCATGCCCACTGCCTGCAGATGGTAATACATGATTCCCATGGACTTTCAATGTCGTAAGCTCCAATACGTTGTTCGGGAGTAGCATAATCACCGGCATATTTATCCGAAATTGTAATCCCCTCCATTCCTTTTCTTCCTTTGTCAACCCGGTTGTTTATTAATACTGTTGGATCCAATCCTTTCAGATAATCGTAAAAATCAAGTCCCATTTCGTGGGTCCAGGGTTCTTCCCACTCGCCGTCGAACCACAGAATGCGGGTATCGTATTTTTCAATCAGTTCTTTGGTTTGACCTTTAATGAACGGAATGAATTTTTCCATGTCGCCGTTTTCCTTTTTTGTTTTTCCACCCGGGCTTCCCAAAGGATAGTCGGGGTGTTTCCAGTCACAAATGGAGTAGTAAGTGCCAAATAATATGTCGTATTTATCACAGGCTTTTTTTAGCTCCATTAACACATCTTTTTTATATGGGGTAGCCGAAATATCATAGTCGGTATATTCGCTTGGCCAAATGCTAAATCCATCGTGATGGCGGGTAGTGATCACGAAATACTTCATGCCCGCATCTTTTAATGTTTTAATCCATTCATCGGCATTAAACTTTGTGGGATTGAATTCCCGGTACAAATTGTCGTATTCATCATTTGGAACCTCACGGCCACGCGACCAGCCAATTTCTGTGCCCCGAATGGCAACCGGGCCCCAGTGAACAAACATTCCAAATTTTAAATCCATAAACTCGCGAAGTGGCGTTGCTGATTGTTTTACAGTTTTTTCATCACTCGAATATGCTGAGATAACGAGTAAAAAAATGAGAATGAGCAGAATCGGTTTTTTCATCATATTGGATTTTGAATGGTCAAATTTAGTTTTGACCAAAGTTAAGCGCTTATTTTCCCTCAAATAATAGCTTAATCGTGAAAAGAGATGGATTATTTTATATTTTTAGCTTTGTAAGCTCGTTTGGATTTACAGAAGTATATGTTGTTGATAGTTAGGCGTTCAATTTTGTTTCCGGGTTTATGAAATTAAATGAAGAGATAGATTTTAGAAATGATGGATTTGTTGGTCAGCGAATGACCTACATGCCAGGAATTGTAAAAAAGAAGGTGCTGAAAGATCCGCGCATCTGGGATTTATACATCACCCATATTGGCATTTTCCCAAGGGCTTTAGGCCATGTGCGAAACCGTCCCCTGGGCTCCAGTCAGTACATTCTGATGTATTGTGTCGATGGAGAAGGATGGATTGAAACGCAAGGTAAACGTAAGAAGATCTTGGCGAACCAACTTTTTATTATTCCACCCAAAACGGTTTGCAGTTATGGCAGCAGCATAGAAAGCCCCTGGACCAATTATTGGCTTCATTACACAGGTAAAAATGCCGCAATTTATTCACCTCCTTTAAACCAGGCAATTGAAATTCCACCCAGTAATGATGCCAGGATCGAAGAGCGACTTATGCTTTTTGAGGAAATGATTCAGAATCTGAAGGATTATTTTCAGCCCGAGAAGGTGGTTTATGCCAATATTTGTTTGAAGCATTTTCTTAGTTCCATAAAATATTTGAGTGTTTACCGCTCGGTAAATAAGGAAGGTGAAAATGATGTACTTCAAAAAGTAATTGCTTTTATGAAGAACAACCTGAATAAAACCATTCGTGTTGCTGAACTGGCAGAAACCTGCAATTGCTCAGCATCGAATATCTACAAGCTTTTTAAAAAGAATCTGGACAGTGCTCCGCAGGATTTTTTCATTCACCTTAAAATGGATCGTGCCAGAAAGTATCTTACTCAAACAAATCTGAAAGTGAAGGAAATCGGCTTGAAGCTGGGCTACGAAGATCAATACTATTTTTCACGGATATTTACCAAGCACGTTGGGCTGTCACCGGCAAACTATCGTAAGGAAGAAAAATGATCTCCCTTGAATCCGGATTTAACCTTTGATGAAAGGTTTCGCAAGGGATCCATCCGTTGTTTAACGGACGAATACCAAATCCTTCTCCCTTTCCAATCACCAGGTCAGTTCACAATTACCTCATCAGCAAAGATCCAGACCGGTAACCCTGCAGCATTATGCCAGTCCGGCGCTTTGCTTACGTTTTCGGCTTTGACTTTTATATATCTGGCTTTCACCGGTTTAAATGTGGCCTTGAAATATTCCAGATCGTTACGTTTGCTTTCCGTTGTAATGGGTTTTTTAGAAGGTATTTGTGCAACCTTTGTAAAGGATTTACCATCCCTGGAAACCAGGTAAGTTACAAGCTTCGGGAAAAATACGATGTGGTTGGTAACTTGCAAAAAGCCGGTTGAAATGGAGCTGAATTCCATGGTTTCTCCCAGGTCAATTACGGCTTCCATGTTGTTGCCCTCGAAACCCAACCAGTTGGCATAGAAATTACTTCCTCCAAATGCCCCGTCGGTTAGAACCTGTGGATTTTCATCAGCATACTTTTTGGGTTGGCTAAGCAGCTTTACCGCTTTACCTGCGGCCATATTTTCAGAGGCCGCACGTTTCAGGGTGGTTTCGAAAAGTGCCAAAAACTCATCAAGTCCATAGCCCATTTCATTCATGAGCGTGATATTGGCGGCCTTGCAACTTTCTTCAAATCGTTTTAAGCGTTGTGCGGTACCCGGCGAAATACCTCCGTTTTCCAAAAGCTGAAACCGGGGCGACATTCCATTTCGTGCCATCCCCAGGGAAGCATAATCGGTGCTGATACGAGCTATTTTAACACGTTGCCGTACATCGGCTTTGTCTGATACCACTTCCTCAGCTTCATCAAAAAAAGCATTGTACTTCTTCAGGTTTTCAGGGCTCAAAAACGATTCGAATCCTTGTGCCGGATCACCGTATAAGAACAAAAAGAAATCTTTATTTTTTTGAATCTCAGCATGAATGGCATCGATGTATTTTTTGACATGGATGCCGGCTTCTTCATAATATCCGTCCACAAATTCGCTGATAATTTCATCTGCATCCCGATCCGGATTCCAAAGTAATTTGGCGGTTAGATACGAGCGTAATTCAAACAATTCACTGGGATGGTGACTGTGTTGTTCAAAAATCCACCGGGCATGGTTGTCGCGAAAAAACTGAATGTTGGGCTGCAGGGTATGCATATTGGGAAAGGGCGCCAGGAAGTTGGTAAACTGTGTGGTGTAATCCCAAATCCGAATGTTGTCGCTCAATTCTTTCCAGCCCCTTAAATCTTCTGCAAAATCGGTACACTTTTCCTCAATGGGTGCACTTCGGTCGCATTCTATGGAACAAAGTGTAATCAGAACATTATCCAGTGGTTTGGTAAGCGAAGGTTTGCGGGTGTACTGGTAGGCCAGTGTTGATATGATTTTGTCTGGAAATTCTTTGGCTACTGCATTTACGAAACAGATCATCGATCCGCTTGGAGAACCTTCCGCCTCATCAATCTTAGCGCAGTGTTCACACTCGCAATATTGGGTGTTGTCGTTCGAGCTTACCGAAATTACATGCGCTTCAGGATATCTTTCGAAATAAGCACGTACCGAATCTTTTACAATCTGCAACACATCGGGATTACTCAGGCAAAGTTGAGTATGCCTTCGCTGCTTTCCGCGTAAAGCATAATATTCAGGATGTTCTTTATAGAAAACTTTTTCAGGAACAAAACGATGAAACGTGTGTACACGCGCATTTGGCACGTAATGGGGGAATGCCTCGTGGGTTACTTTTTGTTTATCGGCAAAATCGTGGTTTTCGTAATACAATTTCGAGTGAACGGTACGGGTGGTAATTTCAGGCGTATAGTTGTATTTTGTCGACTTATGCAGGGAAATAATTTTGGCAGAAGGTATTTTTTCCACTTCTGGTGAAAGCCAGCGACATCCCAGCTCCCGTTCCAGAAATTCGTAGACGGCGTACAAAGTGCTTTGAGCATTTCCCCCACTAATGTTTAGCCAGGTGTCATCAACCTGGTATGAAACGGAATGTGTTGAAGGTAAATTTTCATCAACACCCACGTTGATTTTGGATTTACCTTCGTTTTCTGTATCATTTGACACAATGGGTATTTGTACCGATGAAATTTTATGGAGATAGGTTTGCAATTCGGCAGCAGCCTTTTTTAGGGTTTGATCGGCATCGGTGGAGATTACAATTTCATAATTGGTTTTATTATTTTTTATAAGTTCCAGTTCGGCGGTATTGCAGCTATAAATGAACACGGGAACAAGCACAAAAAGGAGGAAAAATTTGGTCATCGGTATTTCGTTTTTATAGGTTAATTATTTCCTGAACAGGTAGTTTGCATATCCGCAAACCGACAAGGTGATCATGAGAAATAAGTCCATTCTGAATGGTCCGACTACAGCCGGCAAAATTCCCGCCTGCGACAAGATAAAGGCTGCCAATCCAAGTCCGGATGCCAGAACCATAAACCATCCTGTTGGTTTTTTTGCCAATATGCCCAGTATCACCAAAGGACCCATCATGGCTGTGCCTGCAAAACTAATTCGTGCCAAAAGGACAAGTTGATCGGAACTAAAGAGCGAAAACAACAAGGAGAAGACCGCAAAAGTGATGATGGCTATTCTTATGGGAACAAGCGAGTCGCTGCCTTTATGGCCAAGCAAACCCCTTAATTCGTTTCCCATGGCAAATAGCTGCGAGTCGGAAGTAGACATGGCAGCCGCGAACAATCCAATGATTGCGGCTGATGCAATAAAACCGGGTTGATCGCGCAAGAGCACTTGTCCCAAAAATTCCGCCACCGACGCATCGGGATAACGGACGGCACCATACATGCCAATGATAATTGTCGGAAATATGACAAGCATGGCAAAGGTTCCAACGGCAACGGCCATGCGCCGGAGTGATTTTGAATCTTTCATGATTATCAGCCGGGTTGAAAGCTGAGGCTGGGTAACAGGAATCATTAAAATAGCTAAAAATGAAGCAATTAAGAATTGAGCATTTAATAAACCTTTGGGTCCCGGTGTGGATAGTAATGCTTCATTTGCAAGTTCAACTTTTTGAAACATCTCTGCCCATCCACCCAAATAGTTGAGACAGGTTATCGCAACGATCCATACCACGATCAGTAACATGGTTCCTTGCATAAAGTCGGCATAAATTATCGCCTTTAATCCTCCAAACTCGGAATACATAAGCATAATGATCACAATAATTACAGACCATGCCCATGCCGGCAGCGCTACGGGAAAGGCCTGTTCCAGAAAAATGGCGACACCCCTTATCTGAATGGCAACATAAGGAATCAGAAAAATAAACACAGCCAGGAAATAGACATATCCCGCCCACTTATTATTATAACAGGCCTGCAACAAACCTGACATTCCTTTAAATCCTTTTTGAGCGACCAGCTTTCGAAGATGAAAGCCAAACCAAACAATAAGAAAAACCATTCCTGCATCGGAAACAGCCAGGAAGATCCAGGCTCCCACACCATGAGTTCTCGAAAAATCGGGCATGCCCATTAGGGTAAAGGTGCTAAACAGGGTAGCCGCAAAGGTCATAAATCCCAAAACCAGGCCGATGTTGGAGCCGGCCATCATAAAGTCTTCGTTGGACTTTATCTTTTGCCGGGAACGCCATGACAGATAAAAAAGGATTGCAGTGTAAATTGTTCCGACGATTAAAAGCCATTTTAGCATAATGTGTTGTTTTAATTTAGTTTAATCAAAAGAATTCCTCGTGGCATTGCCACGGGGATAGTCAACTTTAAGAATTTTCTTTATTTCGTAAAGGCATTAGAATATCTTCCAGGCATAAATGCCTCAAAATCCTGGATTTTATTTTGTCTGATTTGAGTTTTTGGAACGAAATTCATAGGCATAATCCGGATGTAATGTTTTAAGTTTCACTTTCACCAAAAGAATCGCTTTGTGCTGACCAACGATCACTCATCGTTTTTGAAACGAATTCTTCCTCCAATGTAGGTGAGAATTACCAGGGCAATGGCAATGAGCATGCTTGTCCACAAGGTGTAAGGCATGGCGAATAATTTTGGGCTTGTCCTGCCGGGAGCAATGACAAGGGGAGTAAATGTGATCAGAATTAACAGAAGGGCAATGCCTGCTGTAATTCTCCATTGCAGTTTTTGCTTTTTCATGTCGGTTTGTGTTTTTTTATTTTCTCATAAATGGTTAAAATTCTGTAATTTATATATTTGAGCAAAGAGCAAAGAACAA
>JBFEWU010000294.1:0-5830 GCA_041546215.1 Draconibacterium sp.
CTTCTTCCCTGTCGTTTTAATCAGCCACGAAAGTTTTTTAAGCTGGTTAGCTCCAATGCTGCCAAGTGTTGTCCTTTGTTTTCCTTCAAGAATTTCTAGATCGCCATCGAGCACAACAATTACCGGGGCAGGCTGACCATTGCGTTCTCCCATGGAGATTGGGTAAGCAAGCTCACCATTGTTGGCCACAAACACATCAAGTTTGTAAATTCCTTCACCAATGCGGGTTAGCTTTTCGCTTTCAAATTTTATTTCCGGCAGTTTTTTTGAAAGTTGTAATAGCCATGGAAGCTGCGTTCCTGCCAGCGAATCAATCTTTTCAGGTTTGGGTGTCGTCTCCAAATAGGGAACATAACCACCCACTTCAACCTGTTCCAGGCTTGGGTGGTCTATGGCTTTCCATTCTACAAATCCTTTTCCGTCCCATTCCGCTTCCGAGTAGGCCAGCAATGCTTTATCTTTTTCGCTCAGTTCACCTTCCTTTTCAGGTTTAGGCATTTTTTTCATCATGCCCACCATTTTTTCTGGTGTAATTTGTCCACTCTCCATCATTTTAACAACACTATCAGTTTTAAACCGGCCGGTTGCATTGTTTGTTTTTAGAAAGGCGGTAATCTTATCATTTCCCAGGGCAATAAAATCTTCCGGCGACATCTTTCCAACTTCTTCCAACGAAACCGCATCTTCAGCTTCCTTCTTCTCCTCTTTTGCTTTTGGAACCGTAAACAAATTCATGCTGAATGAAGGAACACCCAGATGATAATAGGCCCACAATTCAAAGGAACCGTCTTTTGCAGGCTGTGGGTCAAGTCTTTCGGTATTGAATTTCTTTGCTGCCAGATACTTTTTGTAATCTTCAGAAAAAGCCTTGTAAAAGGCAAGGTCGTCATCCTGTGGATTTACTGCCGCGCCCAGGCCCAGCATTCCGGCGATCATTGAGGGTGTAACTTCCATCCCGGGTGGGAAAACGGCTTTTGCCATTTCAATTACTTCCGACATTCTATAGGTTTTCCCCGATTCGGCATTTAACATACGTGCATATCTTCCCGACAGTCTGATGCTTTCCAGGTTGGCTCCGCCTTTTCGTCCTCCTTTGGGAGGAACCAAGCAGAAGTTCGAACTCCCGAGTGTGTATACCATTGCGATTTCCGGACGATCGTAGATAAAACGCATAATGCTATAAACTTCGGGTGTTTGTCCCGGGTATATTCCGGCTTCGCTTGTCTCCCTTGGAAACAGGTGAGGAAAAGCAATTCCAACATTTATACCTCCCTCGCCATCTTCGTTATATTTAGAATCTGCATCGTTGTCAATACCTTCTGAGTAGATTTTATAGACACCACGCTGGCCCTTTTTAGTGTCGGCTTTTGCCATAATCAGCGGATTAGATTTCGAAACCACATAATCACCTTCAATGTCTTTAACACGCATTTGCGTAATAAATCCATCACCGTTTAAATCTTCAAATCCATCTTCGTTTGTGGCTTCGTCGGCATCGTTATTTACGGAATATTTGTTCAGGTCTAATCCCGATTTTACCGGGGCAAAATATCCGCTTGCTGCATCGGGATTGGGTTGTGGCATGATGTACCACTTTACATTTTCGGTGTAAGCACCCGAATCGATTAACATTTGGGCAAGGTAAAGGGCTCCTTCTGTTGCCAGGGGAACATTTCCTTCGAAGTTGGCTCCGACAAAAATAGCAGGAGCGTCTTCCAGGTGCGTACCAATTTCCAGTATGGTGATGACTTCTCCTCCGGGACTTTCTGCCAGGGTATGCAGGCTTACATTATTCCCGGTCATTTTTTTTAACAGCTGCTGAACCTGCTTGTTCGTATGGTATTCACTGAACTGCGATTCAGATTGAGCTGCCAGCTGATTCCACGTAAATAGCAGAATACCCGCTAACAGCGATTGAAACAGTTTTTTAAACATAATAAAGATTTTTGTTGTGTGGTTTATGTAAAAATTTAAAATTTTTGTCAATGATATTATTTGATACCTTCCTTGTTTGAAAATTGTATACTTAAGAGATGGAAAATTACATTTTTTATACAAGAAAAGCATGGAGCAATTCAATTTTTTATTCCCAAAGTTCATACAAAGTGACAACTGAGACGGAAGAAATTGATTAATGATTATTGTCTATTGATTAATCAGGATTTTCAGATTTTTAGATTTTCGGATCTTCGGACAACCGGAATTGGAAGATTAGAATGGAGGAGGATTAGAATATTAGAATGGAGGAATAACGTGATTTACTCTAAAATAGCAGATTAACAGGTAAAGTAGAATTACCAGAAAATAAATGTGTCAAAAAGTATAAAATAAATGTCAAATCCAGTATTGTTAATGCCTGATGATATTGTTAAATTTAAATTTTTAAACAATAGGGAACTAAACCAATAATTAAAATAAAATGAACTTTACTAAATTTTCATTGAAATCATTTCTGATTGCATTTGCTTTTGTTGCGTTTTCATCGGTAACTTTTGGGAAAACAGAAGTTGTAAATTTACGGGTGGAATATCACGAAAATCCCATAGGAATTGATATTGAGAAGCCACGCTTTAGCTGGCAAATCATTTCCGGGGAGAAACAAACAAGTCAGCTTGCCTATGAAATACGTGTGGCAAAATCAGAAGGAGAATTATCCAAAAAGAACAAACAAATCTGGAATTCAGGGAAAGTTGATTCCGGCATTTCGGTGAATGTACCTTATGGAGGAGAAGCTTTAAACTCCATGGAGCGTGCCTGGTGGCAGGTTCGTGTGTGGGACAATAAAGGAAAGGCCAGTGCATGGAGTACCCCTGCGTACTGGGAAACCGGAATTCTTCAGCCTGAACTTTGGAAAGCAGGGTGGATCACCCTTGGCGATGAACCGGAAGAAAAGAAATCGCTGCCTGCGCATTATTACCGCAATGAATTTTCAACTTCGAAAAAAATAAAATCGGCACGTGTTTACGTTACTTCCCTTGGCTTATACGAGCTTTTTATAAACGGAGAAAAAGTGGGCGACCAGCTGTTTACTCCCGGGTGGACAAGTTTTAACAAGCGTTTGCAATACCAAACCTACGATGTAAGCGATATGCTGAAAAAGGATAATGCAATTGGCGCTGTGTTGGGCGACGGCTGGTATCGCGGAAATATAGGGTGGAAGGACCAGCGTAACTATTATGGAGGGCAGCTAGCATTGCTACTGCAGCTAAAAATAGATTATGTCGATGGCAGTAGTGAACTTATTACGACCAATGAGGACTGGTATGCCACAACAGGGCCCATTGTTGAATCGGATATCTACAATGGCGAGGTGTATGATGCACGGTTGGAGATGAAAAACTGGGCATCAGCAGATTTCGATCAGAGTAATTGGGCCAAAGTTACGATGGTGGAAAAGAATAAGAAAGCTTTGGTTGCACCACAGGGAGTTCCTGTGCGGGCAGTGGAGGAGATTAAGCCCATAAAGCTAATGATCACACCGAAAGGCGAAACTGTTATTGATATAGGGCAGAACATGGTTGGATGGATTCGCATAAAAATGAAAGGCAAAAAAGACCAGGAAGTAAAAATTAAATTTGCCGAGGTTTTAGATAAGGAAGGAAATTTTTATACCGACAATTTGCGTTCTGCAAAATGTACCGATACCTATATTTTTGCAAACGACGGAGAGGTGACCTACGAACCCAGTTTTACATTTCACGGTTTTAGGTTTATTAAATTGGAAGGATTTGAAGAAACGCCTACCCTGGATGATGTGGTTGGTGTTGTTATTTACTCCGACATGAAACCAACCGGAACTTTTAACTGTAACAATGAACTGATAAATCAACTACAGCACAATATTCAGTGGGGACAAAAAGGTAATTTCCTGGATGTGCCCACCGACTGTCCGCAACGCGATGAACGACTTGGTTGGACCGGAGACGCCCAGGTATTTGCCCCAACTGCCGGATTTAACTTCGATGTGGCTGCTTTTTATACCAAATGGATGAAGGACGTTTCTGCCGACCAGTTGGAAAGCGGGAAAATACCCCATGTAATACCCGATGTGTTAAAAGGGAATGGAGGTGCTACCGGTTGGGCAGATGCTGTGGCCATTATTCCCTGGAATGTTTATAAAATTTATGGCGACCGGCGAATATTGGAAGAAAGTTACCCTGCCATTACAAAATGGCTTGGCTATATGACTAAAAGGGCAGGAGATGATTATTTATGGACCGATGATCCGCATTTTGGTGACTGGCTGGCCTTTGCCACTACCCGTTCGGATTATCCCGGAGCCACCACCGAAAAAGATTTACTGGCCACGGCGTATTTCTATTATACTTCAACTTTAACCGCTAAAATAGCCGGAATAATTGGCAAAAAAGAAGATGCCGTGAAATACAGGCAACTGGCTGCCCATATAAAAAATGCTTTTGGTAGTGAATTTGTAACTCCTAACGGACGTTTGGTGTCACATACACAAACGGCTTATGTTTTGGCACTGGCCTTCGGTATTTTACCCGATCAACTGGTGGAAAATGCCGGGAATTACCTGGCCAGGGATGTGCAAAAATTCAAACATTTAACCACCGGTTTTTTGGGTACACCCTTACTTTGTCCTACACTTTCGGAAGTCGGACGCGATGATTTAGCTTATTTCCTGCTTCACAGGCCTGAATACCCTTCATGGTTGTACCCCGTAACACAAGGTGCAACAACAATCTGGGAGCGTTGGGATGGTCAAAAACCCGATGGCTCTTTCCAGGACGTGGGAATGAACAGTTTTAATCACTATGCCTATGGTGCCATTGGAGAGTGGCTTTATAGTTATGTGGCCGGAATAAAAGTAGATGAAAACAATCCGGGGTACAAGCATTTTTTCCTTGAACCACATCCGGGAGGCAGACTGAATGAAGTAAATGCAAGCTTTGCTTCGATGTATGGAGAAATTGCCTCATCGTGGAAAATTGAAGACGGGAAAATGACCTACACCGTTAATGTCCCGGCAAATACCACAGCACAGGTAAGATTGCCCAAGGCAAAACTGGAGGAAGTGACCATGGAGGAAAGCTTGAAATCAAATGCGAAACAAATGGTTGAAGACGTAGTGGTTGAACTCGGTTCAGGCAGCTATGCATTTAACTACCCTTATGCGGAAAATTAACCAGGCTGACTTGATGGAACGAAGAAGTTTTCTTAAAACGACCGGGCTGGTAACCACCGGTATTGGATTAGCAGGAGGTGATATGCAGGTTACAGGTTGCAGGGGAGCTGCAACCTGTAACTTTCTTACACCATTAATTTCTTGTACTTAAAACGTTTCGGAGCTTCGTTGCCCATTCGCTTTTTGCGGTTTTCCTCATATTCCGAGAACGAACCTTCGAAAAAGTGTACCTGCGAATTGCCCTCGAAAGCCAGAATGTGTGTGGCAATGCGGTCGAGGAACCAGCGGTCGTGCGAAATAACCACTGCACAACCTGCAAAGTTTTCCAGTCCTTCCTCCAAAGCACGTAAGGTGTTTACGTCAATGTCGTTGGTTGGTTCATCCAGCAGCAGCAGATTTCCTTCAGCTTTTAGTGCAAGTGCCAAATGCAAGCGGTTTCGTTCACCACCCGAGAGTACGCCACATTTTTTTTCCTGATCGGCGCCGTTAAAATTAAAACGGCCAACGTAGGCACGCGAGTTGGCTTGTTTATTGCCCAGCATGATGGTCTCTGTTCCACCGGAAATGACTTCAAAAACCGATTTTTCAGGATCAATGGAAGCATGGCTTTGATCCACATAACTAACCGAAACCGTATCGCCAATTTCAATTTGACCGGCATCGGCTTCCAGATGTTTCATA
>JBFEWU010000113.1:0-12417 GCA_041546215.1 Draconibacterium sp.
ATTTTTTATTTATTTAAATTAAATTATAATATTTGTGTACAAGATTACCAATTTCAGGAACTAATTTTAGATCATTTCATTGCCGATCTGCATACCGTTTTTTACTTCAATACGGATTTGACTTTTTCAAACGGAAAAGGTTTAAAAAAGTGTAAAGAGAAATTTTAGCAGTCTGTTTTGAAACCGGACCTGAGTTATTTTGAATTTTTCCGGCCTGGGAAAATCCAGGTAGTGAGTCGAATGTGTCGGTTTATGGATAATTGGATTTTCCGAATGTTAGAATCTCAGAATATAGGAATGTTACAGAGATTAGTGTTGACAGGATATTCGAATTTTCAGATTCTCAGATTTCTGGATTTTTGGATTCCCGGATTTTTGGATGTTTTAAAATAATCAATAGGCAATAATCATTTTATTATTTATGGTTGTCTTCGGACTTCCGTCTCCAGACTTCGGTCTTTTCTCTCAACAATCATTAATCAATTTCTTGTTGCCATTCTTGTCTGAAGATCCGAAGATCTGAAAATCCTGATAAATCAATTCCAGGGTGATAATGAAACGGAAAATAAATGGGGTATTATATGGTAAAACTCAGATTTAATCCAATAATATCGGCGGTAATCCAGTTGTCGGCAACTTTGGCTCTTTCCAATGAATAGTAGATTTTCATCTCTATTCTTTCTTTTTCCAAAGCCTTTAAGCCCGAGTAGAAACGTGCCAAATGCGTTCCGTCACCATTCATTTTATAATACGATTCTTCGGAAACATAAAAACGCATCCCCCACTCTGTAATATTCGGAAAATCAAGTTTTAGCGATTGTTTATGTCTGAAATAATTGTCCAATTCTTTAAAAGCACGGTATTCCAGCCGATTGGTAAAATTCAGTTCAAACTGATCCATAGGCTTTGAAAAATTCACAAAAAGCATTGAACGGTTTTCATTTCGCCAGTTATTATTTTGCAAGTTTAAACGCGAAACTCGAAATCCGGCACCATATTCCAATCCTTTTAAGGGTTCATGTTCAATGAACATTTCACCATATTTTAAATCGATGGTACTCGACTCGGGCGAATAATGAATTTTTTGTGCAACCTCAATGGTTATTTTTTCCCAGGGATTAATGGCGACTTCATTTTTATTCCATATGGTCAGACTGCGTTCCTGTGCTCCCACATTCAGTAACACAAAGACAAAAATAAAAATGAATACCATTTTTTTCATTCCCATGCGATTGTTATAATTTATTCTATTACCGCTCATCATCGGATACAGAGTGTTCAATCCTGCCTGTGAAACGCCCTGTGCACAACCACCCGTATTGGCAGAATGTATTTCTCCCGATGGTTTCACGGACACAAAAATATAAAAACTTTGTTTCCATGCAACCTAACATCTTTAGTTCCTGTTTTCGTATTTAGATCTGATTATCAAGCAACAAACTGAATGTAGATGGGAAAAGACAGGGCAATTCAGACCACATGTTGCCGGCATTTTGTTTTAAACATCCAGACGATACTATTCAATTTTGCACTTAACACCATAACCGGGATATTAAAATGAGTGGAAAGCACAAAAAAAAAAATCCGGCATGAAATTCATCTTGCCGGATTTTAGGTTTTATACTTTATAAAATCTATTTTTTCTTTGGACCTTGAACACCACGTTGTTTGGACATTTCTTCCAGACGTTTTTGAAAGTTTGATTTTTTAACCGGTTTCTTTTTATTGGCCTGTAAAGTTGCCCTTATTTTATCATCATCAACAAACGAACGAATCAAATAGGTTTGACCAATTGTAATCAGGTTGGCAAGGAAATAATAGTAACTCAATCCTGAAGGATAATTATTCAAAAGAAACAGGAACATAATCGGCATCATGTACATCATGGTTTGCATTCCGGGCATTCCCTGACTTGTGGCGGCCGACTGATTCAATTTTGTTGAAATTACAGTTGTAACTGTCATCAACAAGCAAAATAAACTGATATGATCGCCATAAAAAGGAATATTAAATGGCAAATTCAGAATTGAATCATAGGTTGATAAGTCAGTTGCCCACAAGAAACTTTCACCACGCAACTCTATTGATGTTGGGAAGAAAAAGAACATGGCAAACAGAATTGGCATCTGCAGCAGCATAGGTAAACACCCCCCCATGGGATTCACCCCTGCTTTTTTGTAGAGTGCCATGGTAGCCTGTTGTTTTTCCATTGCCTTATCCTTTCCAAACTTGGCATTTATTTCGTCAATTTCAGGCTTTAATGCTTTCATCTTAGCCTGCGACATAAATGATTTATAGGTAAATGGGAACAGTACCGTTTTGATAAGAATGGTAAGCAATAAAATAATGATGCCAAAATTATCGATAAACCTTCTTAAAAAGTTAAAAACAGGAATGATCAGGTATTTATTAACAGGACGAACAATGGCATACCCAAGGTCTACCTGACGTTCCATATCTAAATTATACTGTTTTAAAGTCTGGTAGTGATTGGGTCCAAAAAAGAACCTCATTCCAAAGCTTTCTTTTTCAGTGCCACCATAGGGCATGGCTATATCCGCTTTAAAATACCCCAGGTAATCTTTACTCTCCTCATACTCAAACTTATCCTGCTGCACATGGGCATTTGGAAATGACTCATCAGCAATCAGTGTTGAACTAAAAAACAATTGCTTAAAACCGATCCATTTTACCCGCGTAGTAAGATTTTCTTCGTCCGATTTATTCTTGTCAAGATTATCAACCTCGTCTTCAAAAAACTTGTACGTAATATTGGTATAACGATCTTCGCCAAATCTTGAATAGCGTTCCTGGCGTGGCACATCAAATGCCCAGGAGAAATTCAGATAGGACTGATTACGGGCAATATACTGGTTCATTCCCTGAATATTCAGTTCGAAATCAACCATATATGAGTTGTGCCCGAGTGTATAAACGTATTCAATGAACCGGTCAGAAGCTACTTGTAAACGAAATGTAACAGACTCATTTCCCCCGGGATTTTCATTATTTACCTTAATTCTACCCTCGTCACCTTTTCTAACTTCCGGACCGGAAACCGTAATATTCTTTCTTCCGTCCATTTGCTTAAAGTACAACTGGTCGGTTTGAATACTTCTGTTTTGTGCAAAGAAATTTAATCCAAACAAAGTTTCCGGACCATCAAATAGCATCAAAGGCAAGGAATCATGTGTTTGATAATCTTTTAACTGAACCGAGTATATCCTACCTCCCTTGTTGGAGAATGTAATTTTAACCTGGTTATTTTCAAGGGTAGTGAATTGCTCTTCACCAACGGCAGCTGCACCAAACACGCCATATTCATCCAGCCTGGCCTGTAAGGCCTGATTCTGACCTGTTGTGTCGGCGACAATAGCTGCATTTTTTTGGATTTCCTGCTGTTCCGAAATTTTTTGTTGTTCAGCTGCCCTTACGGCTTCTACTTGTGCAATTGAATCCTGAATGCGCTTCATTTCCTGCTTTTCTTCCTCGGAAGGAGCCATTAGAAATTGCCATCCAATAAGAATAACAAATATTAAAAGGATTCCAATTATCGATTTTTTATCCATGATCTATTCTTCAGCTAACGAATTTTTAATAAAATCTATAAACAGTGGGTGGGGATTTAAAACGGTACTCCGGTATTCCGGGTGAAACTGAACACCCACAAACCACTTATGAGCAGGTATTTCCATGATCTCAACCAAATCGGTTTCCGGATTAATTCCAACCGGTGTCATCCCTGCATTGGCAAATTGCTCACGATACAATTCATTGAATTCATAACGGTGACGATGACGTTCGTATACAGTAAGTTTATTATAGGCTTTACAAACATTCGAATCTTTTTCAATAATCCGACATTCATAGGCGCCCAGGCGCATTGTTCCACCGTAATTTGTTATTCCCTTTTGCTGCTCCATTAAATCAATTACCGGGTGGGGAGTTTTCGGATTCATCTCCGAAGAATCAGCACCATCCAGCATGAGCACATTTCTTGCAAATTCAATTACTGCAACCTGCATTCCCAGGCAAATTCCAAGGAAAGGAGTATTGTTTTCGCGCGCATACTTTGTGGCTAAAATTTTTCCCCTCATTCCACGGTGTCCGAATCCGGGAGCCACAATCATGCCGTTTAAATGCGAAAGTTTATCGTCAACATTGTCTTTGTTGATCTCTTCCGAATGAATCCAGTTGATATTTACTTTGGCACGATTTACTGCTCCTGCGTGTACCAAAGCTTCAGCAATTGACTTGTATGCATCGTGTAATTCCACGTATTTTCCGATAATGCCAACTTCGATGGTTTGTGTTGGATTTTTATGCTTGGTAAGAAAGCTGTTCCATGCCGAGAGATCAATGTCATCGTTTATGGTCAGATCAAGCTTTTTCAATACAGTTATGTCCAGCTTCTCTTCCAACATTTTTAACGGAACGTCGTATATGGTTGGCACATTTATCGACTGGATAACAGATTCAAGACCAACATTGCAAAACAAGGCCACTTTTTGGCGAACCGACAATTCAATTTCATGTTCGGTCCTTAAAACCAAAATGTCGGGTTGCACACCATTTTCCAATAACATTTTTACCGAATGCTGTGTTGGTTTGGTTTTGAGTTCTCCGGTGGCGGAAAGGTAAGGCACCAATGTTAGGTGAATTACTATAGCTTTCTCTCCCAATTCCCATTTTAACTGACGAACAGTTTCCACATAGGGCAATGACTCAATATCGCCAACGGTACCCCCAATTTCAGTAATAACAATGTCGTACTTGCCTTTTGAACCAAGAATTTTAATGCGTCTTTTTATCTCGTCGGTAATATGGGGAATAATCTGAACGGTTTTACCCAGGTAGTCACCGCGGCGTTCCTTGTCGATTACCGACTGGTAGATTCTGCCGGTTGTAACATTGTTCGCCTGCGATGTGGCTTCGTTTAAAAAACGTTCGTAATGTCCTAAATCCAGGTCGGTCTCTGCACCGTCCTCTGTAACGAAGCACTCCCCATGTTCGTATGGATTTAAGGTACCAGGATCTACATTAATATACGGATCCAGTTTTTGAATGGTAACACTATAACCTCTCGATTGCAGCAACTTGGCAAGCGATGAAGCTAAAATACCTTTTCCTAAAGATGAAGTAACTCCACCGGTAACAAATATGTATCTTGTTTCAGGCACAATAAAAGCTTTTAATAATTTGAAGCCACAAAATTAATCAATAAAACCTAACTGTAAACTATACGGGAATGAAATTGGCGGATAATAAAAATAATTAATAACAAGTTGTTTTTAACAACTTACTGCTATTTAACAATAATTAAGTCGATTTCTTTGCGATATTCATAAACAAACTGATTCATGAATGTATAGCATACGATTCGAAAAACACATTGTACAAAAACAATTGAAAAGTAAATTACATATAATTGAAATGGAAGTTACAGATGTGTATACATATGTAAATTAAAACAACATTGGATTTCTCAAGCAATACTGCGCGCCTATACCTTAAGAACGTGCATACATAGGGCTTGCGAGAAAGGCATTTTTATATCTGAATGGGAGATTACATAAGTAACATGCATGGTAGTATGTAAATATTACATATGTGTCGTGCTTGGTTTACAAATACATGATCAATTAAAAAGGCCATTCTTCAATATGAAGAACAGCCCTTTTGTATTGCAAATAGAAAAATTCTATTTAAAGAATTCAGTTGTTAATTGCCCGACCCATTTACTTACCCTGTCGTTTGTCAAACGAGCCTGGTTTTCCTGATCAAGCGGAAGACCGATGAACAGGTCTCCCCGTTGTGCCCTTGACGATTCGTAGGTATATCCTTCAATTGATGTTTCGCCTACTACCCTGCCTCCGCAATCTTCTATGATTTCGGCCAGAAGACCAATGGCGTCGCAAAAGTTTTCAGGATATCCTTTTTGATCTCCTAATCCAAAAATTGCAAACGTCTTTTCCGATAAGTCCATCTCTTCCAAATCCGGCACAAACTCATCCCAATAGTTGGGAAGTTCGCCGTCGAACCATGTTGGAGCACTTAAAATAAAGTTATCGTACTTCTTCAATACTTCCTTCGATAATTCTTCAGCATTAACCGCTTCAATTTTATTTTCACCAAAAGTGGCTATTACTTTTTCTGCTACTTTTTTTGATTTTTGCGTGTTGTAGCTGTATATAATTGCAGTTTTACTCATTCTTACTTTTTTTAATATTCACTTAATTCTTTTGCAGCCTTGTAAATTCGTTCAACATTTGGCAAAATTGCCTTTTCCAAAATCCGGTTAAATCCTACAGGTGTATAGGGGGAACCAACACGTCTGACAGGTGCATCAAGCTCTTCAAATGCCTTTTCAGTAATGATGGCACTTAATTCGCCTCCAAAACCACCAAAGACTTTATCTTCATGAACAATCAATACCCGATTTGTCTTTTTAATCGAATTCAAAATTGTCTCTTCATCCAGGGGAATCAAAGAACGTAAATCGATTACTTCAGTTTTAATACCTTTTTCTGCCAGTTTATCCGCTGCCTCCAGGCTTAAATGTGTTGTATTTCCATAGGTAATAAGGGTCAAATCACTTCCCTCCCGGCGAATTCTGGCTTTGCCAAAAGGAACCTCGAAGTCATCAGGCACCACAGTTGAAGCTTTTGGATCCTGGTACAGCGCTTTCGGTTCCATGAACATGGTCAGGCCTTCCGAGCGTATTGAGGTACGTAACAAACCGGCAGCATCATCGGCAAACGAGGGATAAACGATTCGTACACCGGGAATAGCAGCCAATGATCCTTCGATATTTTGTGAGTGATACATTCCACCACCTATATAACCTCCAGAGGCCAGGCGAATGGTAATGTTTGGCGAAAATTTACCGTTCGATCGCCATAAGTCATGGCTGGTATCAACATACTGTTCCATGGCTGGCCAAAAATAATCGGCAAACTCTGCTCCTTCGATAACTACGCGGATTTTATCACTAAACCGCGACATTCCATTGGCCGTTCCCATTATAAAATCTTCGGCAATGGGCGCATTAAAAACACGTTTGTCGCCAAATTCGGCCTGCATGCCTTTCGATACGTTAAAAATTCCACCTTTATCTTTGTTGGCCATATCCTGACCCCAAATAAAAGTATCGGGATTATGTCTGAATTCAGCTTTTAAAGTTTCATTCAATGCGGTAATCAGTTTTTTCTTTTCACCTTCTTCCGAGTGCAGTCCCTCCGGATATTTGTCTGAAACCATTGGTTCAGAGAAAACAAAATCGTGAATCGATTCCGGACTTGGATCGGGAGCGCTCATTGCTGCCTTGTGCGATGCTTTAATTTCAGCCTTCGTTTCAGCTTCTATGGCAACTAATTCTTCTTCAGTAAAACGGTTATAACGTACCAAAAGTCTTCTGAATTTCGCCAGTGGATCATAATCCACCACATAATTTCTTTCAGCATCTGAACGATAGAGAAGGTGATCATCTGAATTCGAATGAGATCCCATTCGCACGCAGTTCGCCTGCAAAAGTACAGGTTTACTCTCTTCAATCGCAAATCGTTTGGCTTCGGCCATGGCGTTCATGGAATCGAACACATCTTTGCCGTTACAATGAATGATGCGTGTGTTTTTAAACCCTGAGAAGTTATTGGCCACCTTACGTTGGGCTGTCTGGTCTTTTTTGGGAACAGAAATACCATACCCATTATCCTGAATCACAAAAATTACGGGCAATTCCTCTTTATCGGCTCCGGTAATGGCTTCATAAACATAACCTTCACTCACCGACGATTCGCCCTGGTTGCTGATGGCAACTGTTTTTTCGCCATAATACTTTATAGCTCGTGCTGTGCCCACAGCATGCAAGGCATGATTCCCAGTGGCCGATGAAACACTGTGAATGTTCCACTCCGGTTTCGCCAGGTGGTTCGACATGTGGCGTCCACCACTGGAAGGATCATTCGCTTTTGAGATACCATTAAGAATTACCTCTTCAGAGGTCATTCCACACGATAAAGCTGTCAGCATATCGCGGTAATACAAATACATATGATCTTTGTTTTTTTCAAAATGCTGCCCCACTGCCAGCTGAATTCCATCATGCCCGGCATACGGTGCGTGATACGACCATCCAATGGCTTGCTTTAGATAATTAGGAGCTTTTTCATCAATGGCCCGCCCTACGGTCATTAGCCTGTACCATTTCTCCAAGGTCTCTTTTGGAGTATTTTTAATGGTGTATGTTTTTGGTATTTTTAAATCTTTCATCTTATTAAAATTGTCTTTTTCCCTAACAAATGAAACTCTTTTCTCCGCCAGTTTACGGATTATTCTTCTGCTTTCTGTGTTTTAGAATACTTAAATCAGTATTGTTTCTCGATTCTCAAATGGCACGGTTGGTATCAAATTGTTCTAAAATATCAGCTATTCTTCGCAGGAAAGCACCTCCCAAAGCACCATCTATAATACGATGGTCATATGAAAGCGACAAATACATTTTATGTCGAATGGCAATAACATCGCCACTTGGCGTTTCCAGCACTGCAGGTTTCTTCTCGATGATACCCGTGGCAAGAATTGCAACCTGAGGCTGATTGATAATGGGTGTTCCGATGATATTTCCAAAGGAGCCAAAATTAGTTATTGTAAAAGTTCCACCCTGGATTTCAGCCGGATCGAGCTTATTGGTACGAGCAGCATTGGCTAAACGATTCAGTTCCTTGGTAATACCTACCAAATTTCGCTGCTCGGTATTTTTAATAACCGGAACAATCAGGTTCCCGTCCGGTTTTGCTACTGCAATTCCAACATTGATATCCTTTTTCATGATGATTTTATCTCCATCAACCGATGAATTTACCAATGGATATTCAGCCAATGCAGTTGCTACCGCTTCGGTAAAAATTGGCATAAAAGTAATTTTGTCTCCATATTTTTCCTGGAAAACAGTTTTGTTTTTATTCCTCCAGAGTACGAGTTCGGTTACATCTGCTTCCACAACCGAAGTTACGTGTGGTGAAACCTGTTTCGACATCACCATGTGGTCGGCAATGAGTTTCCGGACACGGTCCATTTCCACAACGGCATCACCCGAACCAACAGACACCGGCATTGGAGCTTTCTTACCCACAGACTGAGCAACACTTACCGCAGGTGCATTGACGGTAGAATCAGCACTTCCTTTATCTTCCAGGTAGGCTAAAATATCCTTCTTCTGAACACGTCCGCCAAGGCCCGAACCTTCAATCTTTTCCAGTTCCTCAAACGATACTCCTTCTTCTTTTGCAATGGTTTTTACCAGCGGCGAATAGAAGCGATTTGAAAGTTTCCTGCTTTCATTCAACGAATTATCGCGGGCTTCGGTCGTTACTTCCTCTGTACTCTCTTTTGTTTCATCAGGGCTTTCTTCGCTATTCTGATCATCTTCTTCTTCGCCCCCCATATTAATCACCGCCAAAACTTCTCCAACAGCCACCAGGCTGTCTTCGGGGTACAGAACCTTTGTAATTACACCATCAACCGGCGAAGGAATTTCCGAGTCAACCTTGTCAGTTGCCACTTCAAACAACATGTCGTCTTCTTCAACGGTGTCTCCCTCCTTTACAAACCATTTGGTAATTGTTCCTTCCTGGATACTCTCACCTAACTTGGGCATAACAATGTTAAAACTTGCCATAATTCTTTATTCTTTAATTCTATTTTGCTATTTGCACTTGATACAACAAAACTAAAATTGATATGTTCACATTGCAATTTTAATTTTTGACAAAAATAGAACTTACAGAATATTCAGCCTTATAAATCGGCAAAAATAATACTAAATAGTATTTATATCCGATAGATTTAATCTAAAACCGGAGTTGTGAAGATCGCGTATGTTGTAAAGACCAGAGATTACAATTGTAAATCCCCAATTAAATCATTAACAGACTGAAGGTTATGACGTTTCAGGTACTCCTCAATACCTTCAACAATTTTCACCGGAATAAAAGGATCGGTAAAAATAGCAGTACCCACCTGAACTACCGAAGCACCAGCCAGTAAAAACTCAATGGCATCAGCAGCATTCATAATTCCACCTATTCCCACCACCGGAATATTTACTGCATTTGCCACCTGCCAAACCATACGCAATGCTATTGGTTTGATGGCCGGCCCAGATAAACCACCGGTAATTGTGGAAAGATTTGGTTTACGTGTTTCGGCATCAATAGACATACCCAGGAAAGTATTTACCAGCGAAACACTGTCGGCCCCCTGCCCTTCAACAGCCCTGGCAATTTCCGAAATGTCGGTCACATTTGGCGAAAGTTTAACGATCAAAGTTTTATCGTACACTTTCCTTACTTCACGAGTTACCATTTCTGCTCCCGGGCAACTCACTCCAAAGGCCATTCCGCCCTCCTTCACGTTAGGACAAGAGATGTTCAGTTCAATGGCAGGAATTTTATCCAGTTCATTTACCTTTTCGGTAAGCGCAATGTAATCTTCAACAGTGGAGCCGTTTACATTTATAATAAGTTGGGTATCATAATCTTGTATCTCGGGGTAAATATTATCTATAAAATAGTCTATTCCTTTGTTTTGAAGTCCAACTGCGTTCAGCATCCCCGAAGGCGTTTCGGCCATCCTTGGATAAGTATTTCCATCGCGGTTAAGCAAAGTTGTTCCCTTCAGAAAATGTCCTCCCAACAAGCCCGGATCATAAAACTCAGCTATTTCCCGTGCAAATCCACAGGTTCCTGAAGCAAGCGTAACCGGATTCTTAAACTCTAAGTCGTGTACTTTAACTTTTAAATCTACCATTTCAATTCATTAATATTAAACACCGGTCCATCAGTGCACACGCATTGATTGCCGCTTTTTGTTGGCTCAATACAACATAAGCATACTCCAAATCCACAGGCCATCAAATTCTCAAGCGACACCTCACAAAAAACACCGGCTGCTTTTGCTTCTTTGGCTATTGCTCGCATCATCCCGTCAGGACCGCATGCGTAAATTTTATCGTATGCTTTTAAGTTTGTCGTAAATATCGAGTGTTGTGTCACAAATCCTTGTTCTCCCAGCGAGCCATCTTCCGAAGCATAATGTAATCCTGCATATTTCGTGTATTCATCTACATCCACGTGATCCTCCTTTGTGCGCGCCCCCAGTAAAATATCTACATTTTTCACCGGCAATCCCGATTCTTTAGCCAGAAACAGCATTGGCGCTACACCGCTTCCGCCTCCTATTAGCAGAACTTTTTCTCCATGACCAGGCCTTGTGAAGCTTTTACCCAGGGGATAAACTAAGCTGATTGATGCTCCTTCTGAAATTTCAATGAGTTTCTTAGATCCACGTCCCAGGATTTTAACAATCATAGAAAGTGTTTTTTCTGTGTAGTTCACCTCAAATATTGAAAAAGGACGACGCAAAAATATCTCACAAGCTTCTTTAATCTCAACATTTACAAACTGTCCTGGCCTGATTCGAGGTAATGGTTCTTTCGATTTAACTTTTATGAGGAAATTCGTAGAATTTAGCGCTGTGTTTTCTACTACTATAAAATCGGAAACAAACTTTTTTCGCATGTACAAAAATTTGCCGGCAAAGATAATAGTTTATTTTCTAGTTCTGAGATTGAATCCTGCAATTTATTACAGCACCTTAGTTTCCTGGAAATTGTTTATTGAGCGCAGACTGGATAAAAATTAACTCACTTCAAAACAGATAGCATGAAAAAATCTATTCAAATAAAAAAGAAATGAATATTACCTGCGTAGGAGCAGAGAATTATGAGGATGCTTTGAATTTACGCGGTGAAACTTAAATCATTAAATAGCTATTGCGCCGTTGTGTGATAACTCTTCATAATAATCTTAGCCCATTGACAGTGTAAAATTTGGCAGTTTCATATTACTATAAGTATTTACATTTAAACTTAACTTAAAATATATTCTGCTGAAAAGGGTATACAACAAAAGAGACCGTTGAATAACGATCTCTTTATTGATTTGTAATATTTAAATAAAATAAAAAATAAGGGTTATCTCTTTATATCAAACACAAATGTAAATACAATAATTTACATTTGCAACTATCTCGAATATCTTTTCCCCCATAAAACACATCCTTATAAAACCAGAATGGCCACTAAGAATTGTTAGTGGCCAAGCGACTTCTGGGATTATCAACTTTCTAATTGGGTTTGTAAATTGAATCTATTATAATTTAATCATCCTGTCTTGTTAATGTGTCATTCATAATAACATTACAAATGTACAAACAATAATTTACATATGCAAACTTTTAGGAGAAATTCCTTCTGTTTTATGTGTTCCCAATCTATTTGCCACATCTCGGAAGGAAATTATTCCAACCGGTTTTTCATCTTGAGTTACAATTAGTCTCGAGATGTTTTTCTTCTTC
>JBFEWU010000283.1:0-5984 GCA_041546215.1 Draconibacterium sp.
ACTGTAGCCCTATCATGCTGAACACCCTTTAAACATAGGCCGTTCAGCGACAACTAACACGCAGTTAGATTTTGAACCAAACTGTACACTTTAGCGTACACTATACACAAAACTGTACACTTTTGAAATTAACACAAGTAGTACCGCTTCAACAAAGTGCTGTTTATCAACACTTAACAATCATGATCACATCGAACGAAACACGATGTCATAGGTGTACAACTTTTCGTATCAACTGTTCATTTTTCAGAAAAACAGTAACCCAAATCAACTATACCTCTATCGCCATTTCTTCATAAAGGCACAATCCGTTTGCCCATTTCATCTGTTCGATGGTGTTACATTCAGCCTACTTTTTTGCATAAACCCTTAAATGGATCATCTTCTAATAAATCACCTTCTGTTTTTAACGAATTCCAGTGGTTATAAGCTTCATCAAAATCAAAGAGCCCAAAAATTGGCTTTCCGTTCATTTCTGTTTCAAACTTTACATCACAGAGAATTTTTCTAAGATATTCACAACCAAAACCAAAGTAAATGTCAAAAGGAATCTCGTAATCATATAATTTAGACCATGCTTCTTGTAGAATTACTTCGATTATTGCAATGGGAACATTTGGTTTATGGTATAAAATATAGTCGGCACGTTTTTGTTTGCCTCGTGTATGTATTTTACCTTGGACAATTATGCGACCATCAGTAAAGGATACTTCTTCACGCACTTGTTTGCGCAAATCCCACCCGGATTTCTCAATTGCCGGATTGATAAATTTGGTACAAATGTCTCTTTCTGAAAGGGTCTTTATGTCCATTAGTTTTTGGTCAAATGGTTGATTTTGGTAAAAGCGATGTTAAATATAGTAAAAGAATGGTTTATTTACATTGTTAACAAAATGTTTTCTTCCTTAAACGACAAGGCGCAACAATTAAGTGCAAGAGTTGCCCAGGCATTGCCGGTGGAGGAAGGTGTAAAGATGATCGACAAGTATGCCATTTCGGATGATGAACAAGACACCGTAATTGAAAAGATGAAAGAAGGTGCCGGGAAAGTGTTTCAGTATTTCAGCAAACTTACATTTGGAATTACAAGTGCAGTTGCAATCACTGATGCCAGTGTTATTCTGAAAATAAAAAAAGAAGGTGGAGGGAATGCCAATATTCCAAAGCAGATTGATTTATTGATGGAAGAAGCACTGGTAAGATACATTTTGATGGAATGGTTTTCAATGAAAGGGAATCCGGACCAGGCAAAATATCAGCTTTCATTATACGTGGAAAAAACCCGAGAGATAGTACGGTCAAGTGCTGATTTACGCAAACCGAGCATTTAAATAAAAACGATTTACCCACTTTTCATACCCACCATTAAATGAAAAACGCCTGTAAGTTGTTGTCTTACAGGCGTTTATGTTGTCGTGTTTTGTGAACCCGAAGGGACTCGAACCCCTAACCTCCTGATCCGTAGTCAGGTGCACTATCCAATTATGCTACGGGTCCAGTGCATTTTGCTTTAAAAGCGGTGCAAATATAATGCTTATTTGTTTAAAAACAAGTTGCACCTGCGATTTTATAAAAATAATTTTCTTGAAATTTCCGCTTCATTTCATAGCCGGTTTTCCCCGTATAACTGCCCCATCAGCTCAACCATATTCACGTACAGGCAGTTATTATTCGTATTTCTCCATTTTATCCTCAATGGTGACATCGGCCGAAAAGTTTACCTGTATTTTCATATTGGTAAGCATCTTCTCGGTGCCGGCATTGGCACAGGCCGTATGTATCTTTTCCATTAATACCGGCAACTCTTCAAAAGTGCATTCTACTACCGTTTCGAAAGGACAAACTTTAAACCTTAAGCCCGATTGTTGAATGCACTCAATGGCTTCATCCACCAGTTCGTACTTTATTTTTCCATCGGCTTCAGGCAATACCTGAATGGCCACATTTATTTTATTCGATTTCCAGATCATCAGAATTTTCTTCTTTTTTTTGATGTATTAATTGTATGATTTCACCTCTCGACAAAATTTTCACATTGGTAATGACCAAATCTTCCTGTAAAAATCCGCCGTATTGATTGCATTCGTCAATCACATTTTGAAATGCCGATTTAATATCGGCGCTTAATGGAAGCATCACCAGGGTTGATGTAAATCCTTCCATAAAATCCATGGTTTCAAACTCTCCTTCATGCTTTTTCAACTCAAAAATCAGTTCGTCTTTCAGTAACTTTTGTTGAGTGTTCGTTAACATCTCATCGTGCTTATTACTCAAGAATACCACAAAATATCTTAATTTCTGGCCTTTACCTCCTAACCCTGTTGAAATAAAAACCTGCTGTTCGTCCAGCAATGAACTATGCATTAACATTCTGTTCTCCTGCAAGGCAAGTATCCCCCATTGCTTTAATTCCCCTTCAGCTTCTTCTACATATTTTTCCAATGTACGATAGGCCTTTACATCATCGTAAACGGCAATCGAGGCTAAAATTTCTTTTTTCCGCTTCTCGTCTACATCATCCTCAAACAGTAATTCACGTTGCCGAAAACAATCCTTAGCATTATCTTCACCACGTATCTTTTTCGTAAATTCAAAATACCTCATTTGCACCTCAATATCAATCTTCTCTTCAAGAATGCTAAAATTTTTTGGCAAATCTTCAAATGCTTTTTTCAGGTTGTAGTAAAACTTATCTTCCTCCATTTTCCTTCATTAATTCGAACAAAAATAACGACTTATTGTAAGTATGTTAAGAACAAAGTTATTTTATTTTAAATGACCGGAAATTAAATATCTTTGTACGCTTATTTTTATTTAATTTAAATTTAGAGAACAGGGAAAGATAACGTGAAGTTAAGTGAGGTAAAACATAACGATCCATTAATCATTACCAAGGTCCTTGGACATGGCTCATTCCGTAAAAGAATAACCGAAATGGGATTCATACGCGGCAATGAAGTTCGGGTAATTAAAGTCACTCCTTTTAATGGTCCTGCCGAATTTAAAATTCTGAATTACAATGTAACCCTCCGCAAATCTGAAGCAGATTTAATAGAGGTGGTTCCGCTCAAAGAATTCGACAAATCCACAAACCGGAACTTCGAAGGTATTATCGACCAGAATATTGATTTAGTGAATCATTCGGAACGAACAAAGATCATAAACATTGCCCTGGTTGGGAATCCCAATTGTGGAAAGACAACCATGTTCAACTTTATTTCAGGATCGAAGGAAAAAGTTGGAAACTACAGCGGTGTAACGGTTGATATCCACAAAGCGACCTTTAAAACAAAGGGCTACACCTTAAATTTCTATGATTTACCAGGTACCTATAGTTTAACTGCATATTCGAAAGAAGAAATTTTTGTTCGGAAATTTATTTACGAGCAAACACCCGACATTGTTATTAACGTGCTCGATTCTACAAACCTGGAACGCAGTTTATTTTTAACAACGCAGCTAATCGATATGGATTTGCGTACCATAATTGCGCTGAACATGTTCGACGAGTTGCAAAAGAACAAACTTTCGCTGGCCAGGGATGAATTGGCAAAACTACTGGGCATTCCAATTATTCCAACGGTAAGTTCCAAGGGACAGGGCATGGATGCCCTGGTTGAAAAAGTGATCGAAGTTTTCGAAGGGAAAGACACCATTTCGCGACACGTCCACATTAACTATGGGAAAGAGCTGGAAAAGTCCATTAAATTGATCCGTGATAAGGTTCGGGAAGACAAACCAATTACGGATAAGGTTTCTTCACGCTTTTTATCGATCAAACTGATTGAGAAAGACAAGCAGGTTCAGGAGCTTCTTTCAAAGTATTCCAATTACGAGGATATTAATGAAGTTACTCAAAAAGAAATTCGTAAAATCGAATTACTGGAGAATGACGATAGCGAAACTGTTGTTACGAATGCAAAATACAGTTTTATTACCGGTGCCTTAAAAGAAACTTACCGAAATCCTGAGAAAGAAAAGAAAACACGTTCGGAGAAAATAGACAGTCTGCTTACCAATAAATTTTTAGGTCTGCCCGTTTTTACCGGATTGTTGTTCTTTATGTTTTGGACAACCTTTAAACTGGGCAACTACCCCATGGACTGGATTGACCTGGGGGTTTCGGCCCTGGGCCGTTTTGTAAGCAATCTACTGCCGGAAGGCATGCTCAACGACTTACTGGTCGACGGCATCATTACCGGTGCCGGGAGTGTGCTGGTTTTCCTGCCAAACATCCTGATCTTATTCTTCTTTATTTCATTATTGGAAGGCTCGGGCTACATGGCGCGTGCGGCTTTTATAATGGATAACATAATGCACAGGTTTGGCCTGCACGGACGCTCATTTATTCCCATGATCATGGGTTTTGGATGTAATGTTCCGGCAATACTGGCCACACGGTCAATGAGAAGCCAGGGAGACCGGATTCTAACCATGCTGATTATTCCATTTATGTCGTGCAGTGCACGATTACCGGTTTATATTCTTATCATTTCTGCTTTCTTTCAGAAAAATCAAGCCTGGATTTTAGTCGGAATTTATGCTGCAGGAATTGTATTTGCTTTCCTTACCGCACAAATTCTTAATAAAACGGTTTTTAAGAATAAAGAGACTCCCTTTGTGATGGAGCTTCCTACGTATCGTTTACCAACTTTAAGAAATGTGGTATACCACATGTGGGACAAGACACAACATTATCTGAAAAAAATCGGTACGATCATTTTGCTTGGAGTGGTAATTATCTGGGCTTTGGAATATTTTCCGCGCGAAACGGAATCGACCGAAGAATTTAAAAACCAGATCGGGCTTGTTGGGGAAAATACAAATCTCAGCCTTGCTGAAAAGCAGACACAAATTTCAGAGCTGGAATCTGCCCTGGAATCAGACCGACTGATCCATTCTTATATTGGACGAATTGGTACTTTTGTACAACCGATAATGCGCCCGTTGGGTTTCGATTGGAAAATGACCATTGCTCTTGTGGCCGGATTGCCGGCCAAGGAAATTGTGGTAAGTACAATGGGGGTTTTGTACCAATCACCCGATGACGAAACAACGGTAAATCTTCAAAAAAAATTGCAGGATGAGACGCATGAATCAGGCAAGAAAATGGGACAAAAGGTATTCACCACTCCATCGGCTTTGGCCTTCTTGATTTTTATTTTGATTTATTTCCCCTGTATTGGAGTTGTGGCCACCATTAAAAACGAATCCGGCTCCTGGAAATGGGCTGCATTTGCTGTATTCTATACCACTGCATTGGCCTGGTTTGCGGGCTTTGTCGTTTATAATATTGGAAATTTACTGGTCTGAAAATGCTGCAAGAGATAATCACATACATGATCATTGGCTCGGCCATCACCGTTGCAGTTCTGAAAACGGCAAAGCGCTTTGCCTCCAAAAAGCCCAAAAAAGTGAACTTTCAAAAGGATAAAATTTCGATGGCACACAATTGCTCCGACTGTTCGGCCGAATGTGTATTACGTGATATGCCCAAACAAATACAGGATGACAATTCGGAAATATGTGATACCAATATCAAAATCGACTAGTGTCGTGTCAGGTCTGTCTCACATCCCCGGAATGGTCTTGACATAAGCCAATTAAAACCACACCATTGTGGTGTTTGTTTTAGATAAATAAAGAACATAGAACAAAGAGCAATGAACCAAGAGTAAAGAAGCAGTGATAAGTGTTCAGCAACCAGGATATCTGGATTTTCGGATATTCAGATTGCTGGACTTCTGAATATCAGAATGTCAGAATGTTAGAATATCAGAATTTATTGACCAAGCCATTAATCAATTCCGTTGTCATTGTTGTCATTGTTGTCATCGTTGTCATTGTTGTCATCGTTGTCCCGTTGTCACCCTGAGACCCTATGTTTGTAAAGCATAAGTCACAAGAAATTAAGTAAATTGTATTTGAAAAATTATTAACACTTAAAATCTGCAACTCATGCTTACCAAGAGTCAAAGTTCTAA
>JBFEWU010000363.1:0-4803 GCA_041546215.1 Draconibacterium sp.
AACTAAATACAGAGATTCACGGAGTTCTCACAGAGGGCCACGGAGCCATTAATCAATAGCCATTAATCATTAATCAATTCATAGTTGTCTGAATATCCGAAAATCCAAAAATCTGAAAATCCAGACAAATCAACTCCTTAAATCTTGTATTTTCAGACCGAAATGCCTTATCTTTCCGCTTTCATAAAAATAAGCTGGGAATGACTCAAAAAATAAAAACCATTACCTGTATTGGCGCGGGCTACGTAGGAGGACCAACCATGGCCGTAATTGCACAAAAGTGCCCCGAAATTAAAGTGAATGTTGTGGATATCAATCCCGGGCGCATTGCAGCCTGGAACGATAAAAACCTCGATAACTTACCCATTTATGAACCCGGATTAAGCGAAGTCGTAGCTGAATCACGAGGCAGAAACCTGTTTTTTTCAAGCGACATTGAAGGTGCTATCCGGGAGGCTGAAATGATTTTTATTTCGGTAAATACACCTACAAAAACCTATGGTGTTGGAAAGGGAATGGCTGCCGACTTAAAATACGTTGAACTTTGCGCCCGCCAGATAGCAAAAGTGGCCACAACGGATAAAATTGTTGTGGAAAAATCGACTTTACCTGTGCGAACCGCACAATCCATAAAAACCATATTGGAAGCTGAAAGTACAGGGAGTAAATTCAAAGTGCTTTCCAATCCCGAATTTTTAGCGGAAGGAACAGCCATTGAAGACTTGCATAAACCCGACCGTGTACTCATAGGTGGTGATCAGGATGAAGAGGGTTTGGCAGCCATTGAAGCGCTGGCAGGTATTTATGCGCACTGGGTGCCCGATGAGCATATCATCAGAACAAGGCTTTGGTCCTCGGAATTATCGAAACTCACCGCCAATGCTTTTTTGGCACAGCGCATTTCATCCATCAATTCGATTTCGGCCCTGTGCGAACGTACCGGTGCCGACGTTGATGAAATTGCAAGTGCCATAGGTGCCGACACCCGGATTGGCGCTAAATTCCTGAAATCGTCGGTTGGTTTTGGTGGTAGCTGCTTCCAAAAAGACATTTTGAATTTGGTGTATTTATGTCGCCACTTTAACCTGCCCGAAGTTGCCGATTACTGGGAACAGGTGGTGATTTTAAACGATTACCAAAAAAAGCGCTTTGCCAAACAGATTATCGATTCGCTGTTTAATACCGTATCGGGCAAAAAAATAAGCTTCCTGGGTTGGGCATTTAAAAAGGATACCAACGACACCCGCGAAAGTGCAGCCATTTATGTTGCCTGGGAACTGCTAAAGGATCAGGCTGAAATTCACATATACGATCCCAAAGTGGCACACGAACAAATCCGGAAAGACATAAAATATCTTGCTGCACAACGAGACGACGAAGCCTCACTCAATGAAATGTTGAACAGGATGCACATTCATAACGATCCTTATGCAGCCATGGATGCTGCACATGCCATTGCCATTTTAACCGAATGGGACGAGTTCGCTACTTACAACTGGAAAGGCGTTTTTGAAGGTATGCACAAACCGGCCTTTGTATTTGATGGCAGGAATATCCTTGATACCGTTGAAATGGAAGCAATTGGATTTGTTTACCGCGGAATTGGAAAGAGCTGACAAAGCACTCCTACTCTTCCTTTTTCGCCTTTTCCCAGATCTCATCCATTTCGGCAAGGCTCATGTCGTGCAGACTTCTGCCCTTCATCATGGTTTGACTTTCAAGGTAATTGAAGCGTTTTATAAACTTCAGGTTGGTACGCTCCAATGCTGCTTCCGGATCTACTCCATATAAACGGGCTGCATTGACGACTGCAAAAAGTAAATCACCAAATTCAGCCTCTGTCTTATCGGTATTTTGTTCATTTATTTCGTGACTGAGTTCATCCACTTCCTCTTTCACCTTATCCCATACCTGCTCTTTATATTCCCAATCAAAACCAACTCCACGCGCTTTTTCCTGAATGCGGTTTGCCTTTACCAATGCCGGCATGGCCGCGGGAACACCTTCCAAAACACGTGTGTTTCCATCTTTTTCTTTTAGTTTTAAAGCTTCCCAGTTTTCAGCCACCTTATCAGCCGAGCCATCCACATCGGTATCGCCAAAAATATGCGGATGCCGGTATATGAGTTTTTCATTTATTCCTTCTAAAACATCGGCGATGTCAAATGCTCCCTTTTCCTCACCAATCTTAGAATAAAAAACAATATGCAACATTAAATCGCCCAACTCCTTTTTGATTTCCTGCAAATCGTTTTTCAGGATGGCGTCGCCCAACTCATAAGTCTCTTCAATTGTTAATTTGCGTAAGGATTCCAGCGTCTGTTCTTTATCCCAGGGACATTTCTCACGGAGTTCGTCCATAATATCCAGCAAGCGTTTAAACTCTTCAATCTTTTGTTCCATGTTTTTGCTTTTTCAGAAAAAAATTCAAAAATGAACCTTTTATTTTTGCGTGTTTAAGAGTAATAATACCAACAAAAATGCTGAATAATGACGAATATATTTACCCGTAGGAAATATTTTTATTGACTTTAGTTCTTATCTTATTAACACTGGGATATATTTTAATGGCCTGACCTGTAAAAACACCGGGAGAATTTAACGACACAATATTTATTTCTTAAATTTGTCCAATATTTTACATGTAACAGCATTGGATAAACAAATTTTACTGGAAGGAATTGATCCGTTGGAGTTTTTCGGAGTAAATAATTCCAAAATCAACCTCATAAAAAAGCTCTTCCCAAAAATTAAAATCACGGCACGTGGCCATGCTTTGTTCATTCAGGGCGAGGATAAAGAGATAAAATTTTTTGAAAAGAAGTTTGCATTAATACTGGATCATTTTTTTCAGTATAATGTACTCACTGAAGAGGTTATCCACGATCTAATGAACACCGGAGTCTCGTCGCTGGAAGAAAACGGGACCAGCGACAATGACATTATTGTTTTTGGCAATAGCGGCAAACCGGTTCGGGCACGAACGCCAAACCAAAAGAAGCTCTACGAGCAAAGTGCTAAAAGCGACTTGCTTTTTGCCATTGGTCCCGCCGGTACAGGCAAAACATACACTGCCATTGCACTGGCTGTAAAAGCATTGAAAAATAAAGAAATTCGTAAAATAATCCTGAGTCGTCCGGCAGTAGAAGCCGGTGAAAACCTGGGCTTTCTTCCCGGTGACCTGAAAGATAAAATCGATCCCTACCTGCAACCACTGTACGATGCTTTGCAAGATATGATTCCACCCAAAAAACTGGAGGAATTCATGAAAGACGGTACCATACAGATTGCGCCATTGGCTTTTATGCGCGGACGAACCTTAAGTAATGCATACGTCATTCTCGATGAAGCGCAGAACACCACGGTAAACCAGTTAAAAATGTTTTTAACCCGAATGGGATTAAATGCCAAATTCATCATTACAGGCGATATTACGCAAATCGACTTGCCCCGGAAAAGCAACTCGGGACTGGTGCAGGCACTGAAAATTCTGAAAGGGATAAAAAGCATTTCAACCATATTTTTCGACAAAAAAGACATTGTACGACACAAATTGGTCAGAGATATTGTTGATGCCTACGACAGACATTCGGAAGAAAATGAGCATTCTCAGTAGCAATAAACAATTTTAACATTTAACAGTTTGTCAATAAAATAGAAATCAGTAATCATTCAATAAATAGTCAATTACAATGAGTAAAGCATTAACAAAAACAGAATTTAACTTTCCCGGGCAAAAAAGCTTATATAAAGGCAAAGTTCGCGACGTTTATAACATTAACGATGAATTTTTAGTGATGGTGGTTTCCGATCGCATTTCAGCATTCGATGTTGTTTTACCGAAGGGAATTCCTTTTAAAGGCCAGGTACTAAACCAAATTGCTGATAAGTTTTTGGATGCTACGGCTGACATTGTTCCCAACTGGAAAATAGCAACACCCGATCCCAATGTAACTGTTGGACACTATGTGGAAACTTTTCCGGTAGAAATGATTGTCAGGGGTTACCTCACAGGCAGTTCCTGGAGATTATACAAAGGTGGAGGCCGTGACATTTGCGGGGTAGCTCTTCCCGAAGGATTAAAAGAACACCAGGCATTCCCCGAGCCATTGCTTACGCCAACCACCAAAGCCGAGCAGGGCATGCACGACGAAAATATTTCCCGCGACGAAATTATTAAACAAGGTTTGGTTTCGGAAGAAGATTACCTGGAGTTGGAACGCATTTCGCTGGAGCTGTTTAAACGGGGAAGCGAAATTGCCAAAGAAAAGGGATTGATTTTGGTAGATACCAAATACGAGTTCGGGAAAAAAGACGGCCAGATCTATCTGATCGACGAAATTCACACGCCCGACTCATCACGCTACTTCTATGCCAACGGGTACCAGGAGCGTTTCGACAAGGGAGAAAACCAAAAGCAACTTTCGAAGGAATTTGTGCGCGAATGGCTGATGGATAACAACTTCCAGGGACGCGAAGGGGATGTACTACCCGAAATTCCGGAAGAATTTGTAAGCCAGGTTTCGGAAAGATACATTGAGCTTTACGAAAGTATTACCGGCGACAAATTCATTAAATCGGATATTTCCGCAATTCCGGCACGAATCGAAGCAGCTGTAAACAAATTTCTGGCCGATTATAAGTAAGATATTTACTAAATAGAAGAAAGCTGAAAGCTCTTTGGAAGATTGGAAGGTCAGAGTATTAGAATGGAGGAATGGTGAAGAAGCTCGAAGCTCAAAGGAATAAGAAGCTCAAAGCTGAAAGCTCAAAGCTGAAAGGAAGAACGCTACAAGCCCGGTA
>JBFEWU010000391.1:0-4299 GCA_041546215.1 Draconibacterium sp.
TTATTTGCCATGTTTAATATCTTTGATTTTTAATTTTTAATTTCCTTTATAAACGTATGTCAAGCCAAGTGGTTCAATTAAAACATATCGGCAAGGTAACATTTTCCCAAAACCGACGCTCTAAAAATATAAAAGTAAGTGTAAAAGCCGACAAATCGGTATTGGTTTCCTACCCTTTTTATATTTCGTCGAAAGAAGTGTTGAATTTTGTGTTGAAAAATACGGATTGGATTCGACGTCAGCAGGTAAAAATGGAAGCACACCGAACAAAAATTGAAGTTGACTCGGAGCTAAAGACAAAACTACACACGGTCCTTTTTTTAAGAGGTCCCGCTTATAACGTCATAAAAGATGGAAGTAAAATTAAAATCGTATGTCCTGAATTTGATTCTGAACAATCACAATCCTTCATCAGTCACCATTTAACTGAAACATACAGAAAAGAAGCCAAAAGATTGCTGCCCGGGAGGTTGGCTGAACTGGCACGACGACATGGTTTTGAATTCGATAAAGTTACCATCAGAAACAATCGACGCAACTGGGGAAGCTGCTCATCAAAAAACAACATCAGCCTCAACCTGCAAATGATGAAGTTGCCGGTGGAATTAATCGATTATATTCTATTGCACGAGCTCGTTCATACTGAGATTAAAAACCACAGTGCAGATTTCTGGGAAAAATTAGACAAAGTCTCCGGAAATCGCGCTCGTGAACTTGCCCGCGAGGTAAAAAAATATTCGACCTTTACACTTTAATTATTTTCACGTATTTTCGCGTCAGAACTTAGTACAATGATGAACTGGAACCAACTCATTTCGACAAAACGCCTGGGGAGCAAGGGACAGATAGCATCGGCATTGCATGAAGACCGCACGCAATTCCAACGCGATTACGACCGAATAATCTTCTCCTCCCCTTTTCGGCGCATGCAAAATAAAACCCAGGTTTTTCCGCTGCCCGAGCACATTTTTGTCCACAACCGGCTGACCCACAGCCTGGAAGTAGCCAGCGTTGGTCGCTCTCTTGGGAATATTTTAGCTGAAAAACTTGTGAGAAAATTCCCCGATAATCCGCTCATCCATGAAATAGGCACCATTGTTTCAACGGCATGTTTGGCTCACGACCTGGGAAATCCACCTTTTGGACACTCGGGTGAAGCGGCCATCTCAAACTTCTTCTTAAAGGGAAAAGGACAAAAATTTAAAGATGAATTAAACGAAGGTGAATGGAAGGACTTTACACATTTCGATGGGAACGCCAACGCTTTCAGGACGCTTACCCACCAGTTTAATGGCAAACGATTGGGAGGATTTGCGCTTACCTACTCTTCGCTGGCAAGCATTGTTAAGTATCCTTTCGAATCGGTTCAGGCCACAAAACCCAAGTTTGGTTTTTTCCAGTCGGACAAGAACAATTACTATACCATTGCAAAGGAGTTGGGAATTCCTGAAAATGAAAAAGGATTTGCCCGACATCCCCTGGTTTATCTGGTTGAAGCTGCCGATGACATTTGCTACCAGATTATGGATTTGGAAGACGCATTTAAACTGGGAATTTTAAATTTCGACCATATAAAAGGACTGTTTCTTAACTTTTATGATGGTGAGACAGAAAAAGACAGGCTGGCCGGAGTTCAAAAGACACTTGAAGAGGTTAGCGATAAAAACGAACAGGTAAGTTACCTGCGAGCCACAGTTATTGGAAAACTGATTTACGAATGTATCCATATCTTCGAAGCCCATTCTGAGGCCATATTATCCGGAAAGTTTACCGGAAGTTTAATCGACCGCCTACCAACTATTCAGGCTTCGGCCATGAAAAAAGTACAGGATATTTCCTATTCGAAAGTATATGGACACCGCTCGGTGGTTGAAATTGAAATTGCCGGCTACAAAATTATCGGAACCCTTTTGGATGAATTTGTTGATGCCGTATTGTCGCCAAATGATTTGTATAGCAAGAAAATACTTTCAATTTTACCCCAGCAATACAAAACATCGCAAGACTCCACCTATCTGAAAATTCAATCGGTTGTTGATTTTGTTTCGGGAATGACCGATGTCTTCGCACTTGATCTATACCGAAAAATTAAGGGCATCAGTTTACCCGGAGTTATCTAATATCATGCCTTTTGCCCTCCATAAATCAAATTTGGACTGCCGGATTTCAAGATTGCCGGACTTTTGAATATCAGCATATTGAAATACTAGAATATCAGAGTTTTAGAATATCCTGCTTAAGCCAGTAATTGCAGAGAACAAAGAACAAAGACGCTAAGAATTTTTACCGCAGAGTCGCAAAGACGCAAAGTTTATTTCTCTCTTCTCCGGACTTCCGTCTTCCGTCTTCCCCATTCTAATACTCTTATATTCTAATACTCTAATACTCTTATGCTCTTATATTCCAATCTTCCAATCCTCCCGTGTTTTCTTAAAAAAAACTTTCTGAGATAAGTTCAAAACTTTTTCCGACCTTTGTACAAATTATTTTAGATATGCGCAAAAACAACAGTGGTAACAGAAGTAGTGCCCGCACAAACAATACAAAGGGAAACGCACCAAAAAAAACCGGATCAAAACCTTCAGGAAAAAGAGAAGGAAAATCGAGGGTGCTTCCTAAAGATGAACCGAAAAAAGAATTCTCGCCACGAAAAACACATGGCAAACCCTTCAAAAAGAAACCATTCAAAACGCCTGGAGAGCCAACACCAAAACTAAAAACTGTATCTTCCGAAGGGATGCGGCTCAACCGTTTTGTTGCCAATGCCGGTGTATGCTCACGGCGTGAAGCTGATACTTTTATTGAAGCAGGCATGGTAACCATTAACGGGAAACAAATTACTGAGCTGGGAACGCGTGTTATGCCAGGCGACGAAGTTCGTTTCGACGGACGAAAACTCGACGCCGAGAAAAAAGTATATCTGCTGCTGAATAAACCCAAGGATTATGTGACCACCACCGACGATCCACACGCCGATAAAATTGTGATGGACTTAATAAAAGACGCATGCCAGGAACGTGTTTACCCGGTTGGTCGTTTGGACAGAAACACCACCGGCCTTTTACTTTTTACCAACGATGGTGATTTATCAAAAAAATTAACTCACCCAAGTCATAACAAGAAAAAAGTTTACCAGGTAACTCTGGATAAACCGCTTACCCAGGCTCACATTGAAATGATAGCCGATGGCATTAACCTGGAAGACGGACCAATTGCGGCTGATGCAATCAGCTATTCCAATGCCGACGATAAAACCGAGGTTGGAATTGAAATCCATTCCGGGAAAAACCGCATCGTTCGCCGTATATTTGAACACTTTGGTTATCGGGTCAGAAAACTTGACCGGGTTCTTTTTGCCGGATTAACCAAGAAAAATCTACCCCGTGGGAAATGGCGTTTGCTAAGCGAAAAAGAAATCAAGTTTTTAAAAATGATGTAAGCAATAAAAGGCCAAAATCACAACTGAAAACCAAATAACAAAACACTTCGCATTTCTTCAAGGCTGCAAGGCATCCGGCCTAAGTGAAAACATATCTCAGGGAAAGACAATGTGAAGATTTGAGCAATGAATATTGGTATTTATAAGTGAGTTGTTTTGGTTTATCCATACTCAATCTTAATGCATAGGAACGAACTGTAATTTTTGCACGATTAGAATACTAATTAACTGATTTTGGAAAAGGAATTTTTACAAATAATTCAGAAGAACCAGGGTATTATTCATAAAGTGAGCAACATTTATTGCGACACGGATGATGACCGGAGTGACCTCTTTCAGGAAATTGTGGCACAGCTATGGAAATCGTACCCATCGTTTCGAAAGGAGTCAAAAGTTTCTACCTGGATGTATCGCGTTGCTTTAAATACAGCCATTACCAGCTTTAAGAAAAGTAAACGACGCCCCGACCAAAATCATTTATCGTACGAAAATTTTCAAATTGAGGATGAAAAATACGATACCGAAACCGAGGAAAATATAAAACGCTTACACAAAGCCATTAAACAACTAACTGGCATTGAAAAATCGATCGTTCTGCTGTTTCTGGAAAATAAAAAATACGAGGAGATAGCTGAAATTACCGGCATTACACAAAATTACGTGCGGGTAAAAATGAACAGGATTAAAAAGAAGTTGAAAAAACTTATGGTAACTGAGGAGTAGTAAACATGGATTTAAAGGACCTGAAAAAAACATGGAATCTTATGTCGGCGGGCAAGGAACTGGACGAAGCCCAGTTGCGCCTTATGCTTGGTAACCGGACCAAAAGCCTTATTGAACGGATTGACCGAAACATTAAA
>JBFEWU010000327.1:0-5275 GCA_041546215.1 Draconibacterium sp.
AACTACAGAGAAATGGCGCGTGGGAATTGGAAACAGAAGGAGCTGACCCCTGGATTGCTACTTTTCCATTGAAAGAGGCAATCGATCCAAACGCAACCGTACTATCGTTCGATTATTTTTGTCCGAAGGGTTTAGATCACATACAAATATTTTTTGGCCCCGTGATGAAAGAAACACATTCAAAAATGGTGCGGAAAGTTGCCATGTCGGAGGGATGGGTTCCGTTTACCATCAATATAAGTGAAGAAATTGGAGCCTGGGGCAAAGCTGGTGATTGGCTTCGAATTGATTTTGGCGGAAAACCCAATGTGACTTTGCAGATTCGAAATATCGTTTTCCGGGAAATGACAATGCGTGAAAAAGAGGTGATTGCCAACCGGGAAGAAAAGAGACTGTTGGAAGCTGAAATGGAAGCAAGATTGAAGGCCTACCTCGAGATGGATTATCTTTCAGAAGTTACTCAGGTTAAAGTAAATGAATCTAAAATTTCCATTGAAGGCAGATATGCAGGAACCAAGAAAGTCTGGTTGTGCGAAGTTGCGCCTTCCCAGGATGTAACGGAAGAAACTAGTTTTGAATGTGCTATTTTGTTGGAATCGAAAAAATTTCAATTGGAAGTCGACCGATTTGTGAACCGAAACGGTATTGATTATGATCGTGTACTTTCAAAGTGGGTGCTTGCTGAAAAAACAACAAATGCTTATCAAATTGTTTCTCATGCGCGTTATCCCGATCTTATTTATTCAAAATACAATTACCCAAAAGAAGTAGCCACAAGTAGGAAAGGATTGGGAGGTTTTAGTACCAGCCGGGGGCATGTTGAAGACCTGGACGAACTGGACATAAGCAGTGCAACGGTTAATATTTGGTTTTCAAGATTTATGTTTTCCGAACCGGCACCCGGTAGAATTGAACATGTTTACAACGGGAAATCATACTATTTTAATGAAAAAGATGTAGCAGGTTTTGATAAAACTTTTCGTACTACTGCCCAAAAGGGAATTGTAACTGCTGCTATCTTATTGGTAGATAAAGCCGAAACATGTCCCGATCCTGTGATTGGAAAACTGTTGCAACATCCCGATATGGATCCTGCCGGAATTTACGCCATGCCAAATATGACAAATCCGGCAAGTGTTGATTGTTATGCTGCTGCCCTCGATTTTCTGGCCAGCCGTTACAGCCGACCTGATAAAAAATACGGGCGAATTAATCACTGGATTATGCACAATGAGGTGGATGCCGGATGGGTTTGGACAAATATGGGCGAGAAAAGTGCTTTGATTTTTATGGATACTTACATAAAATCGATGCGCATGTGTTATGCCATTGCCCGAAAATACAATCCGCACAGTGAAGTGTTTATTTCCCTTACCCACTATTGGGCCTGGACCTCGCATGCTAAGTTTTATCCATCAAAAGACTTAATGGAAATTCTTATAAAATACACCCAAAGAGAAGGTGATTTTGAGTGGGCCATGGCACATCATCCCTACCCGCAATCGTTGCGCGAACCAAAAACCTGGCTCGATGGGCAAGTGGATTTTACTTTCGAATCGCCTTTAATCACCTTCGCCAACCTGGAGGTTATTGATGCGTGGATAAAACTTCCTGAAGCGCGATACAAAGGCAAAAGGAAACGTACACTTTGGCTTTCCGAAAATGGAACAAATTCGCCCACCTATTCAGAGCAGGATCTAAAAGAGCAGGCGGCAGGTTTTGCTTTCACCTGGAAAAAGTTGAAGGTGCTTGATGGCATTGATGGTTTTCAATGGCACAACTGGTTTGATAACCGAAACGAGGGGGGCTTACGAATTGGCTTGCGCCGCTTTCCCGATGATGAAACGGATCCGGGTGGTAAAAAACCGGTGTGGGAAGTGTATAAAGCTGCCGACACAAAGAATGAAGACACTGTTTTTGACCAGTACAAAGAAATGATTGGAATTAAGAACTGGGAAGAAGTTCAGTATAAAGGCGACATTACAGAAAAATTGAAATAAGGAAAGAACTAAAAAAAGATACAAATGAAACGATGTAACTGTGTCATTCTAATCATAATTCTTGTTAGTTTGAGCTATGGCTGCAACAGGCAAACTCAACCTGGTGATACTAAAATTAAGAATGAGGATGTTGATTGCCGGGATATCTATCCTGATACCTGGGTAGCCACCGATGCTTTGGGCAGAAGCATGCCTTCTTGTGAGGAAGCTGGCCCTGTAAAGGATGATCAACGCCGGGTAACAGGAATGTTTTATATCACCTGGCACACACAGGACAAGGCAAAAATGTCGCCACCCTATAATGCAGATGTTACGAAAATTTTAAACGAAGCACCCGAAGCCCGCTTAGATGCCAATCACCCGCTGTGGACAGAAAATTCGTACCACTGGGGAGAACCGGAAATGGGCTACTTTCTTAGTCAGGATGAATACGTTATTCGGAAAGATATGTCGATGCTTGCCGATGCCGGGGTGGATGTAATCATATTTGATGTTACCAATGCAGTGCGTTACTGGGAGGAGTGGGATGTGACTTACAAGGTAATGAAGCAGATGCATGACGATGGCAATAAGGTACCAAAACTTTGTTTCTGGGCATTTAACGGTCCGGTTATTACGGTGGTTCAGGAATTGTACGAGAGAATTTACAAAGAAGAAAAATACAAGGATTTGTGGTTTTACTGGGACGATAAGCCACTTTTACTTTATAACGGAAGCCCCCAGTTTGATGCCAACAGAGGCGGAATTAAGCATAAAAATCCCAATTATGATCCTTTGGCGAAAACAGATACAGCACATGTTCATTACAAAGATCCCGATTATGCCGAAGAATTCTACCTGGACTATACCAAAGAGGTAAAAGATTTTTTCACCCTTCGCACCATGTGGTGGGGCTATTACGAATGGGGAGGAAAGCGTTTTGTGGGAACAGAAGACAATTGGAGTTTTGGATATAGCCTGGCCGATGAAAAAGTAAAGGCGCTTAGCCCTGAAGAACTGTTATCCACTCATAATGGGAAAAGAGAACAGGCAGCAGTTACTGCTGCACAGCACCCCGTAACCATGACTTCTGAGAATATGGGAGTGGGGAAATCATGGTCGCGTAGAAACGGACAACCTGCTTTGGACGAATATGATCTACCTGTACCAACTTATGTACCCTGGTTGGGTGATACGGTGGAAAATCCCGAAGCTTACGGCATCTATTTCCAGGAACGATGGGATGAGGCCATCCAGGCTGACCCGGAATTTTTGTATATGAACGACTGGAATGAATGGACGGCTGGCAAATGGTTTTCTGATGGGAAAGGCGGCATTACTTATACTCCGGGAGAACATGCCATACCCTGGCTGGGACGTAACAATCCATTTATCTTTGTAGATCAGTACAATTCAGAATTTAACCGTTGTATCCACCCCATGAAAGATGGATATACCGATAATTATTACATGCAGATGGCACAAAATATCCGCCGCTACAAAGGCGTAAGACCAATTCCTGTCAATCATGGATATCAAAAAATAAAGATAGACGAAGAATTTGAAGAATGGAATAAAATAGCCGTTGAGTACCGCGACACAAAAGGCGATGTTTTCCATCGGGATCACCACGGGTACGGTGGTTTGCATTATGTCGACACTTCTGGCCGTAACGATATTGTTACAAGTAAAATCGCTGTAAGCAGAAAGAGTATTTCCTTCTTTGCTGAAACAAGTCAGGCATTATCGCCGCATAAAGATGAAAACTGGATGCTGTTATTTATTGATGCGGACAATAATCCTGAAACGGGATGGTTTGGATACGATTTTGTTGTAAATAAAGATGTTGTTGATCACCGGAATACAGTACTTCATCGCTTTAACGAACAAGAAGGAACATGGCTGGAGCATTGTATCGTAAAATTCAGCTGTCGGAATAATCAACTGGAATTAAATATCCCACGAGAACAACTGGGTCTTTTAGAAAATAGAATAACCTTCGATTTTAAGTGGAGCGATAATCCATCCGGGCTGGTTGATCCTATTTCTTTTTGTACCGGTGGGGATACTGCTCCTAACCGAAGATTTAATTACCGCTATATTTGGAAAAAATAAGATGAACTCTGCGACCATTAGAATATCGATGTTGTTGATCCTCTTGCTTCTTTTTGATGGCTTGGGGACCAAAGCACAAACCTGGGACGAACGTCCAGCGGCGAATTACGACTCAGAGTACAGGCAGGAATTTAATCCGACTGCCGGCTGGGACAGGTTCAAATTTTACAATCAATGGAACACCCTGCAAAGCCGCGTGTTCGATGCCGGTGATATTTCAAGCGGTGCACTGCAGTTTAAATGGATTGAAAAGAGGATAATGTGTTCCAGGGAAAAATATTCCCAACCTTATGTTTTTGAAAGCGATTATGACTATTCAAATGGCTCGAACAGGGGGGGCATTGTTATTCGGGTGGCGCGCCTTACGGAAAGCATACAAGAACCTGACTCTGGTCAGGGTTTTAACCGCGAAGGGATTGCCTTTTATCCGACCAGTGATGGCAATTCGATGATCGTTCAGTTTTCGGGGGAGGATAAGGGCGCCGGTGGAGGAACTGCTCTTACACGCATTTATGTCCCTAAACCGGGTGGTGTTAATAGTTTGCTCCACCGGAAAACATTGCGAATTGAAGATTTTGGGTCGAGCATTTATGTGTTTTATAACGAAAGTCCCTACATAAGAATCGATTTGGATGGTAATAATGAGGGGATATATACCTCTGGTACTGTTTACAATGCCAGCATGCAGGTGATGGGGCGATTCTCCGACAAGGAAGTTGAAGAATCAGGTTATATTGCTATTGCTCAAAGAGATGCCCGGCTTAGGTTGTACAATGTTTCTGTGAAATACAATGATAGTGAAGTACCATTCAATCCCTTAGATACCGTTATATTTGAAAGCCCCTACAGAGATTTGTACGCCGATACCTGGGTGGCAACCGATGAACTCGGAAGAACAATGCCGAATTATGAGGATGTAGGCCCGCTTAAAGAAGATAAAAGGCGCGTTGTTGGTATCTTTTATATTACCTGGCACACTGAAAGGCACCATACAAGGTATACATATCCTTATTCTGCAGATGTAACAAAAATCCTGAAGACCGATCCCAGTGCCCGCTTTGATGCCTACCATCCGCTTTGGAAAACAAATAGTTTCCATTGGGGGGAACCTGAAATGGGCTACTTCCTGAGCCAGGATGAATATGTGATACGCAAAGACATGGCAATGCTTGCCAATGCCG
>JBFEWU010000498.1:0-3086 GCA_041546215.1 Draconibacterium sp.
GCAGCGGCTGGACCTTTGATCTGTATGCTTACATCATCAGTGAGACCTATGACTCCAGCGGTCCTCTGGTGGGTCGTTTCCTTAAAAGAGACCGGGAAAAAACAAGATAACTTTGTGGGCGATGATCCCGGTAAAATTCAGGCTGGAATGCTTGTCGAACACCAGCGATTTGGACAAGGAAAGGTAGTGCAGGTTGAAGGAGTTGCACCTAATATTAAAGCAACAGTTTTCTTTCAATCAGGGCAACAAAAGCAATTACTGCTAAAATTTGCCAAGCTGAAAATTAAGCGTTAAAATGGTTTTCGTAAAATTAATTCGTGATTTGTCGGGAATTCATTAGTTTTGCACCATCACTTCCTGCATTTATACTTGAAGATTAGTTTATTATCAACAAAGATTTTTTAGATGGATTACAATTCAAACAGAAAAAAATTAGCACTTCCTGAATACGGAAGAAATATACAAAACATGGTCGACTACCTGATGACCATTGAAGACCGTGAGAAAAGAAATAAATCGGCACAAACCGTAATAGACGTAATGGGTAATTTATTCACTCACCTGCGCGATGTTCAGGAATTTAAGCATAAGCTATGGGATCACCTGGCCATTATGGCTGATTTCAAACTCGACATTGATTATCCTTACGAGCCACCGAAACCCGAAATTCTAACGGCAAAACCAAACCGGGTTCCATATAACCAGCACCGGATTAAATACAAACATTACGGTCGCACCCTGGAATTAATGATTGAGGAAGCTAACCGCTACGAAGGAGAGGAACGTGAAATTATGATTGAGCAACTGGCCAATCATATGAAAAAATCCTACCTGGCATGGAATAAAGATGCGGTGGAGGATAAAAAAATCTTTATGGATCTGGATGAACTATCGCAAGGTACACTTTCCGTAAATGAGGATCTCCAGCTTGCGGATGCAAAAACCCTGGTAACCAAAAAGAAAAAGCCGCAGCAAAACAAGCAACAACACAAAAAGAAAAAATAAACCACTCAACTTCAAACTAAATCTTCAATGTCATCTTTCAAAATAGAAGGTGGATACAAATTATATGGTGATCTCGAACCCCAGGGAGCAAAAAACGAGGCACTGCAAATTATTTGTGCCACACTGTTAACCGCCGAAAAAACAGTTGTAAAAAACATTCCCGAAATTCGTGATGTATTAAAACTCATTGAAATTTTAAGGGGACTTGGAGTTGAAGTTGAACGCATAAAAAAAGGAGAATATTCCTTTGACGCTTCAAAAATAAATATCGATTTTTTGAAAAGCCCCGAGTATGCAAAACAAGCGGCTGTACTGCGTGGCTCGATAATGATAATTGGTCCGTTATTGGCACGTTTTGGAAAAGGATTTATTCCGCAGCCTGGTGGCGACAAAATTGGCCGGCGCAGAGTCGACACTCACTTTATCGGGCTCCAAAAACTTGGAGCCAATTTTGATTTCGACACCGATAATCTATGGTATTCAGTTTCAGCAAAAAAGCTAAAAGGAGCCTATATGTTGCTCGACGAGGCTTCGGTAACCGGCACAGCCAACATCGTAATGGCAGCAGTACTTGCCGAAGGAACTACGACCATATACAATGCGGCCTGCGAACCCTACTTGCAGCAACTTTGCAAAATGCTGGTTTCAATGGGAGCAAAAATTAGCGGAATTGGATCCAACTTACTGGAAATTGAAGGAGTTACTTCACTTGGAGCTTGCACTCACCGCATCCTTCCTGACATGATTGAAGTAGGTAGTTTCATTGGCCTGGCTGCCATGACTGCCTCGGAGATAAACATTAAAAATGTAGGAATTGAACACCTGGGAATTATACCGGAGTCGTTCCGACGACTTGGTATAAAAGTTGAACAAATTGGCGATGACTTGCTGGTAAAAGATACAGAGCATTACCAAATTGAATCGTACATTGATGGCTCGATAATGACCATTGCCGATGCTCCGTGGCCGGGACTCACCCCCGACCTGTTAAGTGTTTTATTAGTGGTTGCAACACAGGCAAAAGGAAGTGTGCTTATACACCAGAAAATGTTTGAAAGCCGTTTATTCTTTGTGGATAAATTGATTGACATGGGTGCCCAAATTATTCTTTGCGACCCTCATCGCGCTACGGTTATCGGTCTTGACCGGAAATACTGTTTACGTGCAACCAAAATGGTTTCACCCGATATTCGTGCCGGAATTGCCCTGCTCATTGCAGCCATGTCGGCCAAAGGCAAAAGCACCATTGATAACATCGAGCAAATCGACCGTGGTTACGAGAACATAGACGGCCGTTTAAATGCACTGGGGGCTAAGATATCAAGAATTTAGTACCATAAGCCGACAACATTTCTGCCCCATATTTCGTTAATTTAGAATAAGAATTTATATTTACGCACAAATAAGAAAGGTTCATTATGAAGAAATTTGTTCTATTGCTGGCCATCCTGTTAATGGGAACAGGGCTTGCTTTTTCGCAAAAATTAGGAATAAACATTGGAGACAAAGCACCCGAGTTAATTGGTAAAACACCCGATGGAAAAACCATTAAACTATCCGATGTTAAAGGGAAATTGGTTTTGCTCGATTTTTGGGCCAGCTGGTGCGGCCCTTGTCGTCACGAAAATCCGAATGTGGTTCATGCCTACAAAATGTTTAAAAATAAAAAAATTAAAAACAGCACGGGATTTGTCGTCTTCAACGTTTCCTTAGATAAAACAGCCAGTGCCTGGGAAAACGGAATTAAACAAGATAAACTGGATTGGCCTTACCACATTAGTGACTTAAAGGGATGGTATTCAAAACACGCAGCAGTTTACGGAGTGCGCAGTATCCCCGCAAATTTTTTAATTGACGAAAACGGGATTATTATCGCGAAACAACTGCGTGGCCCTTCATTGGAAGCGACGCTAAACAAACTGGCAAATCAACCGGAAATCTAGACAATCTAAAAAGATTATAAATTCGATCAAATTGGCACTCAACATTTAGCTTGGGTGCCAATTTGTCTTTTATATTTGCATGGCAAAATTTTTGCTAGCACAGGGTAGCAAATTAATATGGTAAAAATGGCAGAAGTA
>JBFEWU010000458.1:0-3409 GCA_041546215.1 Draconibacterium sp.
ACTCAAAAGATGAAGAATAACCTTAGATAACTGATAGGGGAGTTTCATCGCCAAAAGCAAAAATGCAAATGAACGTTTAATCAAAATAAATTACTCATGAAATTTTTACTCACTTTTCTTGTTCTTTTTGCAATCACAGTATCAATAAGTCATGCACAAGGAACACAGCTCCTCCGTCAACCAACCATTTCGGAAGAAAGTATTGTTTTTGTTTATGCCAACGACTTGTGGAAGGTGGAGCGCACAGGAGGAGATGCCATTCGCTTAACAAGTAACAAAGGTGAAGAATCGAATCCGCACTTTTCATTGGACGAGAAATGGATTGCTTTTTCGGCACAGTACGGTGGAAATACCGATGTATACGTCATTCCGGCAGAAGGAGGTTCTCCCAAACGCTTAACATGGCATCCGGGTGCTGATATCGTACAGGGATGGACACCCGAAGGCGAAGTGATGTTCCGCTCGGGAAGGGAGAGCAAACCCACTCAAAGCAATAAATTCTTCAAGGTTCCCCTCGAAGGAGCATTACCAACGGCTATTGATATTCCAAGAGCAGCCTATGGGGAATTATCCTCCGACGGCAAACAAATTGCATATGTACCCATCACATTTTGGGATCCCGAATGGAGAAATTACAGAGGTGGACAAGCCATGCCGATATGGATTGTTGACATGGAAACCAAGGAATTAATTCGCACGCCACAAGCCACAAAAGAACGGCATCTCGATCCGGTGTGGTTCAACAATAAAGTTTACTACCTTTCCGAAAGAGATTACGCCAGTAATATCTGGTCCTACGATCCGCGCACAAAGGAGGAAAAACAACTCACCAGGCACGCACAATACGATGTAAAAAGTCTTGATGCATGCAAAGACGGTATAATTTATGAATACGGCGGATATCTTCATTTTTTAAATCCTTCCACCGGCGAATCGAATCAGTTAGTAATACATATAAACGGCGACATGAACTTTGCCCGGCAACGTTGGGAAACGCTCACTGCCAATAATCTTGCCAATCCGAATATTTCTCCAAATGGCAAACGAGCTGTTTTTGAATCGCGTGGTGAGATATTTACCATACCCAAAGAAAAAGGAACCTGGCGCAATATCACCAACACCCCCGGAGTTGCCGACCGTTACCCGGTTTGGTCGCCCAAAGGAGATCAAATAGCCTGGTTTAACGACCACAGTGGCGAATACAAACTGCTTATTGCCGACCAGTTTGGGTTGAATAAAAAAGTTTACGACCTGGAAAATCCAACCTTCTATTTCCGTCCCGAATGGTCGGCCGACGGGAAAAAGATCGCCTATACCGACACCGACTACAACATTTGGTTTATTGAATTAGCAACGGGCAAAACAACAAAAGTAGCCACCGATGTATTTGCTCATCCCAATCGAGAAATGCAACCGGTATGGTCGCCCGACAGCAAATGGATTGCCTATGCCCGGCAGTTAAACAGTAGTTTTAAAGCTGTATTTGTTTATAACACCGAATCGAAAGAAACGATTCAAATAAGTGATGGCATGGCCGATGCTCTGACACCTGCATGGGATGTTAGCGGCAAATACATGTATATACTTGCCAGCACAAATTATGGGTTGGGTACGGGCTGGCTTGACATGAGCTCTTACGATCCGGACCTTACCAGGAGTTTGTACTGTATTGTTCTTTCCAATGAAGATAAATCCCCTATACACCCCACCAGCGATGATGAAGAAATGGAGAAAGAGAAGGACGGGGATCAGGGAGAGGAAAAGGAAAAAGAAGACAAGAAAGAAAAAAAAGATGAAGTTGTTGTAAAAATTGACTCGGATGGTCTGGCAGCGCGAATTGTTGCTTTAAATATGCCATCGCGCAATTATGTGAAATTAGTTCAAGGTCCCGAGAAAACCGTTTTTGTTGCTGAGGCGATTCAAAACAAAAGTGGAATTACGCTTCACAAATACGAAGCAAAAGAAAATAAGGCCACTGAATTTTTAACTGGCGTAAGTAATTTTGTTCCTTCAGTCGACAGTAAAAATCTACTGTATAAAAAAGGAAGCTCCTGGGCAATTGCGGAAACCAAAAGCAAACTAAAAGAAGGTGATGGCAAGTTAAATACAAACCTGAAAATTAAAATTGATCCAACAAAAGAATACCAGCAGTTATTCGACGACTCGTGGCGATTTTTGCGCGATTTCCTTTACGTCGACAATGTGCATGGTGCTCCCTGGGAAGATGTATATAAATGGTATTCACCATGGGTTAAACACGCCAGGCACCGTACCGACATGAACTACATTATTGACATAATAAGTGGTGAAGTAGCCATCGGCCACTCGTATGTTAGTGGTGGCGATATGCCAAACGTAGACCGGGTACCCATTGGTTTACTGGGATGTGATTTCATCGAAGAAAATGGTCGTTACAAAATGGTTAAAATATATACTGGCGAAAGCTGGAATCCAACTACAAAAGCACCTTTAGCGGCCCCGGGTCTGGAAGTAAAAGAAGGCGATTACCTCCTGGCTGTAAATGGTGTTGAATTAAAAGCTCCTATGAATCCCTACAGCTTATTTGAGCAGACTTCAGGGCGTCAAACGATCCTCAAGGTTAACTCCTCTCCTTCTGAGCCGGGTGCCAGGGAGATTACAGTAGAACCTGTGTCAAGCGATCGAAACTTGAGAAGCATCGACTGGATTGAAGGAAACCGTAAAAAAGTTGATGAACTATCCAATGGAAAGCTGGCCTACGTTTATATTCCCAATACAGGAGGTTCGGGTTTTGCATCGTTCAACCGATACTACTTTGCACAACAAGACAAAAAAGGAGTAATTCTCGATGAAAGAAACAATGGTGGCGGTTCAGCAGCTGACTACATGATTGACGTGATGTCGAGAACCCTACTTGGTTATTTTAACAGCAAAGCCAATGAGAACCGACCATGGACAACCCCCATGGCAGGAATTTGGGGACCAAAAGTGATGATTATCAATGAACGAGCCGGATCGGGTGGCGACCTGCTCCCCTATATGTTTAGGCAAAAAAAATTGGGACCTCTTATTGGGACACGCACCTGGGGAGGACTAGTTGGAACCTGGGATACTCCTCCACTAATCGATGGTGGACGTATTGTTGCACCCCGGGGTGGTTTTTTTGACATAAACGGTGAATGGGCAGTTGAAGGTGAAGGAGTTTCACCTGATATTGAAGTTATTCAGGAGCCAAAATTAATACTCCAGGGGCGTGATCCACAACTGGAAAAAGCGGTGGAAGTGGCCCTCGAAAAGTTGAAAGGTAAAGAATTTAAACTAAAGCATGAACCAGCTGCTCCGCTTCGTTGGAAACGTCCTGATGGATTTAAAATGAACTAAAACACGATGCATTGAAAATACATTGGAAGAAAGACCGAAGTCCGAAGTC
>JBFEWU010000054.1:0-17947 GCA_041546215.1 Draconibacterium sp.
AGATCTATCCACAGATAGCATAGCCATTAATCAATAATCACTAATCATTAATCAATTTCAGTTGTCTTCGGTCTTTTCCGTTATAATCCCTACAAATTGGCAACTCTTGTGAGTGAAGGAATATCTAAAAATTTAATTTTTCTTCCTTGTAATTCAATAAGTCTGTCGCTTTTAAATTCCGACAATAAACGGATTACCGACTCGGTGGCCGTTCCAACCATATTTGCCAACTCTTCGCGTGTAAGCGAAATTTGTAAGGTATTTTGGTTATCAAGTTCAAAGTTTTCTTTCAACAGTAACAACACCTCCGCCAATCGTTCACGAACTGTTTTTTGAGCGATGTCGGTAATATAATCGTTGGCTTCACGTAATTCGCGGCAAACAATTTGTAACATGTGGTGCGAAAACTGCCAGTTACTCTGAATTAAATAAAGCAGGGTCTGGTAGGGTACGTGGCACAGTGCTGCATCGTCGATAACCTTCGCTGTTGTGCATGCCAGTTCCTGACTAAGCAAGGAACGATAGGCGATAATTTCACCTTTTTTGGCAAAGCGAATAATCTGCTCTTTACCATCAATACCTGTTTTAAAAACCTTTACTATTCCACGGGTAACACAAAAGAATCCGGTTAGCCTGCTCCCTTCCCGATAAATAATTGTACCCTTTTTATACAGCGAACAGGTTTTTTCGTAATTCAAGCGATTAAATTCATCTTCTGTTAATTTCTTAAACAACTGAAAACCACTTAAATTTGCCTCTTCTTCACTCGGCCTTTTTATTGCACTTCTCATTTCTGCTCAAATACTTTGTTAATAACAATCAACCTTTTTTAAAATTCCCTAAAAATACAATTATCTACAATATTGGCGAAACTATTTATATACATATTTAGATATTGTATATTTGCAACACAAATTAATTGAAAACTATTTAAAATTAGGATGTTATGAAGCATGTTGTTGATATGTCGTGGACGGATAAAATTGCGTTCGAGGCAGAAATAGACGGACATAAGGTTGTAATAGATGCGCCGGAAGAGGCTGGTGGCAGCGATTTAGGACCGCGCCCAAAGAAATTGATGCTCACTGCGCTTGCCGGTTGCACCGGTATTGATGTGGTAATGATACTAAAAAAAATGAAGGTTGAATTTGAGGCTTTTAACGTAATTGTTGAAGGTGATTTAACGGAGGAACATCCGAAATACTATGATAAAATGAAAGTGGTTTATCAGTTCAAAGGCAAAGATTTACCCCTGGCAAAACTCGAGAAAGCAGTAAAACTTTCTGAAGAGAAATATTGTGGTGTAAGTGCTGTTTATCGACAGGCGATGGCAATAAAAACAGAAATTCGCGTGGTAGATTAATTTAATTTCACGCAAAAATAAATGGAAAGCAATCTTTTTGAGGTTGCTTTTTTTTGTAATTTTAATATTTCCAATAAAATCAGAATATGCTTAAATCGATCAATCCTGCCTCCGGCGAAATGGTAAGAGCTTACGAAGCACATACCAAAGAAGGTGTAAATTCCATTATAAATTTGGTGGATAGAGGCTGGCATAATTGGCGAAATACGTCGTTTATGTATCGGAGCCAGCTCATGCAGAACCTTTCAGGTATTTTACACAGCAAAAAGGCAGAACTTGCATTATTAATGGCCCAGGAAATGGGTAAAGTAAAGCACGAGGGCATTGCAGAAATAGAGAAGTGTGCTCTTGTTTGCCATTACTATGCGGTGAACGCAGAAAATTTTTTGGCCAACGAGCCCATCGAAACTGAAGCAGCAAAATCATATGTGAGCTATCAACCCATTGGAACAATTTTAGGCGTTATGCCCTGGAATTTTCCATTCTGGCAGGTATTCCGTTTTGCAGCACCTACTTTAATGGCGGGCAATACAGCGCTTTTAAAACACGCCAGTAATGTCCCCGGTTGTGCAGTTGCCATCGAAGAACTGTTTCGTGAAGCCGGTTTTCCGGAAAATGTATTTCGTACATTATTAATCGGGAGTAACGGGGTTGCGGATGTGATAAAACACAAAGCGGTAAAAGCAGTGAGTTTAACCGGAAGCACACCTGCCGGGAAAAGTGTAGCCTCGCTTGCCGGTGCAAACCTTAAAAAATGTGTTCTGGAATTGGGAGGCAGTGATCCGTATTTGATTCTGAAGGATGCTGATGTGGAAAAGGCCGCGAAACTGTGTGCAGCAGGAAGGCTTTTAAATGCCGGGCAAAGTTGCATTGGGGCCAAACGTTTTATTGTTGTTGAAGAGGTTTATCCGCAGTTCTTAGAGTACTTCACCCACGAAATGAACTCTGCTCATTTTGGCGATCCTTTCCATGAGGAATCCACAATGGGACCCATGGCACGTGAGGATCTGCGTAATGAGTTACATCAACAGGTTCTTAGCTCCATAGAGAGAGGTGCCGAGGTAATTATCGGAGGAGAAATACCGCACCGGAAAGGAGCCTATTATCCACCAACCATTTTAGAAAAAGTAAAACCGGGGATGCCGGCTTACGATGAAGAATTATTCGGACCCGTGGCTTCTGTAATACGTGTGAGTGACGTCGACAAAGCCATAAAAGTGGCAAACGATACTGAATTCGGACTGGGAGCAGCAGTATTCACGGGAAATTTAAAAAAGGGCGAAAATATTGCTGAAATGCAATTGGAAGCAGGGGCTTGTTTTGTGAACGATTTTGTGAAGTCCGATCCGCGTTTACCTTTTGGAGGAACAAAAGCCAGTGGCTTCGGACGCGAACTCTCCGTTCATGGCATTAAGGAGTTTATGAATGCAAAGACGGTGGTAATAAGAGAATCTTGACTAAGATTTCTTCGCGGTTGATTTATAAGGTTTCCAGCCATAAATTTTTCGTCCGGCAAACTGCCCGATAAAATATGATCCCAATAAAAATGGTGCCAGTTCCCAGCTTAGCTCAAGCTGATGGAATTTGCGTATCATTACCACGGCCGGAACAGGAGCGTGGATGGCCACAAACCATAGAAACGATAATTTTCGTAATCCTCCCCGCCAATAACCAAAAGGAAGATTAATAAGCATCGTGGCCAGGCAGGTAATCAATATGCGCCACCAAAGCACTTCGGCTGTTGCATCTGGTAAAAGACTGATATTTAGTAACATATTCATTTTTTTTCTTGCTATTTCTCATGCTTCATTGGCTGTAGCTTATAACACATGCTATAAGTTCCCTTAATTTTTAACCAATCCGGCATTGTGTGTCAATTTTTCCTCAATCATTTCAGCCAGTGTTTCTACCCAGCTGTCTTCTGCGTTTAAGCTTTCTACCAGCTGCAACTTTTCACCACCGTTTCCCAAAAATTCTTTCCGGTAGTCTTTCTCAATTTCAACAATGGTTTCCAGGCAATCGGTCACAAAAGAAGGTGCCAAAACCAAAATTTTCCTTTTCCCTTGTTTCAGTTTTTCATGTAACAGTTCGTCGGAAAAGGGTGTTAACCAATTAGAGGATAAACGGGATTGAAAACCTATGGAATAGTCAGATGTTGAAATGTTTAGCTTCTTTGCTATCAACGCAGCTGTTTCGAAACAAGCTTTTTGGTAAGCGTAGTTTTCCTCCCCCGGAGGTTTACTTTTTTCATCCTGCCGCTTGGGTATGCCATGAAAAGAAAAAAGTAAATGGTCATAACTTTCGGGCTGGTATTTTTGAGCTTGTTTTGCAAAAGCATTTATAAAGCCGTTTCTTCGATAGAATTGCTCAACTTTCAGCAAATCGATCTTAATTTTTTGCTTTCTAATTTCCTTATCGACGGCGACAAACGATGTTTCTGTTGTTGAAAGCGCATGTTGCGGATAAAGTGGCAGTACCACTAGTTTTTCAAAACCTTCATTTTTTATCGACGAAAGGGCTTTACCATAAGCCGGGTTTCCATAACGCATGCCAAGGAATACCTTGCAATTATCAGGCAGCTTGTTTTGCAGTTTTTCTTTTAATTCTTCAGAAATGAATAGCAGCGGGGATCCCTTTTTTGTCCAAAGGCGTTTGTATAACTCGCTCGACTTTTTTACCCGAAAGGGAATGATAATAAGATTCACCAGTAATTTTCGTAAAAGCCACGGCAAATCAATTACGCGTTTATCGTTTAAAAATTCGCTGAGAAATTTTCGCACAGCCGGTTTGGTTGGCGCGTCAGGACTACCAACATTCATTAACAATATGGCTGTTTTTACTTTTGTCATTTCAAATTCTCCGCTAATTGCTCAGCAAGGTTTCTTCCTTGTTTTATGCGGTCGGCCATTCCAATTCCATCGCGAATATTTCCGGCCAGGATCAGTCCCGGGAAGTTGTTTTCCAGTTCGGATATGGCCTGCAATTTATCTTTCGATTCGAAACTGTATTGAGGAATGGCGTGCTGGTAGCGGAAGATTTTTAACAGGTCGGGTTCAAACTTTTTTAAACCCATCATTACCATAACTTCCTGTTTTACCATCTCAATCACTTTTTCATCGCTTAAATCAAATATTTCAGGACGACGTATACCGCCAACGAATACCGAAAGTAAAGCTCCTCCTTTTGGTGCCCGGTTTTTTAAAAACGATGAAAGTAATAAAATTCCCAATACATCACGTTTTTCTTCAGAAGGGACCAATCCACCGAAGGACTGAATGGGAATTCCATTCCATGCTTTAAAACCGAGCGTAACCTGGGTTACTTTGGCATATTCCATTTGGTTGATTGTTGCCAATTTTTCCTGGTCCAGAAAGGGGAATAGTTTTGCCAGACTGTATGCACCAGCGGTGGAAATTATATGTGTGAAATCTTCAGTATGTTCTTTCAGAAAATATTTTTTTTCATCGGTATACTGTACCGAAAGGTCATTGCAATTGAGACTTATATTCTCTCTTCCAATGTTTTTTTCCAACGCCTTGATCAGGTTTTCCAGTCCGCCCTCTGCCGAAAAAACCTCTTTGCTTGCCTTTTTTTCAAAATCTGATTTGGGTTCGCGGCTTTTTTTGAAACCACCTCCGATAAAACTCCCATAATCCTGCTCCAATTGATACAGTTTTGGTATGGCATATTTTGTCACCAATTTTTCAGGATCACCGGAATAAACCCCTGAAATAAATGGATCAACAACATTTCGGAGAAAAGTTTTTCCCATTCTGCGTCTTACCAGTTCGGCAATTGTTTCTTCGGGATTGGTTCCTTTTTTACGGAAAGGTTCTCCCAGCAAACGTAATTTATCGCCAAAAGAAAAGAGGGGAGTGCTTATTCCTCCAAACAAACCCGAAGGGATAGTATGCCATCGTCCATTCATCCAGATCCAGCGGGCCTTCGCATTTTCATCCGCAATTTCCAGCTTGCAGTCGCCGTCCAGATCCTCAAAGAGTTCGGCTGCTTCGGCGCGCGACATGGAACCGGTATTGGGACCCGATTCGAAGGTAAAACCGTTTTCACGATGCGTTTTGATTACGCCCCCAACATGGTCTGTTTTTTCGAAAATATGAAAATTAATGCCTTTTTTCTTTAGGTAGAAAGCAGCAGTTAACCCGGTAAGTCCGGCTCCGATTATTGCAATGTTTGTTTGTGTTTTTTTATTCATTTTACAAGGCTTTCGAAAATTTCTGCGTGGCTGTTTTCATGCCCGGATCCATACTTGCAGCAATATTACGGATAAAATATTTACCTAAATCGGAAATCATAATTTCCTCACTGTTGTAGGTGAGCAATCCATCAGACACAAAGTCATCCAGGCTTTCTTTATCGCAGGCAACTGTTGCTAATATTTCTGCTTCTGAACTGGAAAAAAGCGCTGCCACTTCTTTCCACGAAACGTAAAAATTGCACATTACCTGGTTTATTACATGGCGAATTATTTTTTGATTTTTATTCAAGGAATAACCTTTTTCCAGGGTAAATTTACCATTATTAATTTGTTCTACATAGGTGTTTGTGTCCTTTGCATTTTGGGCATAGGCACTGTCCAGCTGACTAATCCCCGTGGCACCAAAAGCATAGACCTGCCCGGTGGTTTCTCGGGTACAATAGCCCTGGAAGTTCCGGTGGAGCGTTCTGTTTTCCAGTGCAATATAAAGCTCATCTTCGGGTTTTGCAAAATGATCAAGTCCTATGGCTTTATAGCCGTTTTCGCACAGCAGGTTAAAACCTGTTTCGAACATGGCAAGCTTTTTTTCGGCCGATGGTAATCCGCGGGCTTCCAGTATTTTTTGCGACTTTTTGATCCATGGCACATGTGCGTACGAGAAAGTAACAAGCCGGTCGGGTGAAATAGTTATGGCCTGTCTTATGGTTTCGGCGAAGGAATTTTCGTCCTGAAACGGCAGTCCGTAGATAAAATCCAGGTTGACACTTGTGCCCGGGTAATGGCGAATCATGGCCACCAGTTCTTCAACAGGAATTATAGAGGCATCACGATTTACATTGTCCAGAACCTCCTGTTTAAAATCCTGAATTCCCAGGCTAAAACGGTTAAATTTTAGTTCAACCAGCTTTTGAATATAGGCAGCATCCAACATGGCCGGATGACATTCCATGGCAATTTCGGGCTTATCGATAAAGGTAAAATTACCATGAATTACCTGCATAATTTCTTCGACCATCACCGGAGGAAGCGAATTTGGCGTTCCTCCACCCCAGTGCACCTGCGCTACCTTTCGCCCTGGATCCAGGTACTGTTTCACCATTAAAATCTCCTTTTTAAGGGCATCAACATACACCCGCATTTTGTTCGTATCACGTGTCAGATGCGTGTTACACCCACAATAATGGCAGATTTTCGGGCAAAAGGGAATGTGAATATAAATGGAAATATTTTGTGTGGCTTCATGGTTTGAAGCTTTTAGCCACTGCACATAATCATCAGAAGTATGTGCTGGCGAAAAAAAGTTGGCCGGTGGATAACTCGTGTATCTCGGAACCGGGATGTTGTATTTATCAATGAGCTTTTGCGGAACCTTCATCTCTTTCATAAAATGATTTTTTAAAACCTAAAAGGTAGTGATGAAATAACTCCTAAAAAAGGAGTACAATTAAAAAAAGGGGTAGGGTTATTAAGCGAATGCCGGAGGGGGGCGGCAAAAGAGAGAACTGTTAAGGAAATTTTCAGGGAGGATCTTATCCACCCCAGGGTACTTCCATTTCTGTTTTTCCCTGACTATTTTCCGAACACGAGCCGGCATTTCTGCTACACACGAGTAATAATAATTATTCCTGTGTTCGGAATCAGGGTGAACAACATCGTTCGTTTGAATTTCAATGGTGGTGGATTCTTTAGCAAGCTGTATTTGGCCATCGCGGGCCTTGTTAACACCAAAAATTAAAAAATAGGCATAAAACGCAAGCATTGCGATATAGGGTATGTGCGTTGTAAATATGCCAAATGTAAACATCTGTTCTTTTTTTGGATCAGCAAAGTTAAGAATATAATTAACCCGGAATCCTGTGATTACATGTTTTTTAATATATTCGGATTCTGTAAAGGTTGCATAAAAGGTTTACTATGAAAAGCGTACGGTTTTATTTTGTATTATTTCTATTTATTATGACTTCGTGTTCTCAGAAAGAAAAAGTTGATTTAATTGTTGCCAATGCGAGGGTTTATATCCTCGATGAGGATTTTAGCACTGCTGAAAGTTTTGCGGTTCTTAAGGGGAAAGTACTCGCAATGGGAACCAACCAAGAAATTCAGAAAAAATATGAAGCAAAACATTTGTGCGATGCCGGAGGGAAGTTTGTGTATCCTGGATTTAACGATGCCCACGCACATTTTAATGGTTATGGTATAAATTTAATGCAATATGCCGATTTAAGGGGCACGAAAAATCCGGAAGAGATTTACGAAATTCTAAAAGAACACCACAAAAAATTTGGTGGCGAGTGGGTACTGGGCCGCAGTTGGGATCAAAACGACTGGGAAGTGAAAGCGTTTCCGACCAGGGAGGAACTGGATAAAATTTTTCCAAATATTCCGGTTTATCTCGTACGTGTTGACGGTCACGCAGGATGGTGCAACTCGAAAGCACTGGAAATTGCAGGTGTTACTGCCAATTCGAAAATTCAGGGTGGAGAAGTATTGCTGAAGAGCGGGGAGCCAACGGGTGTTTTAATTGATAATGCCGAAAGTCTGGTCACGAAATTTATTCCGGGAATGAGTTCAGAACAGCAGAAAAAAGGTTTACTCGCAGCGCAGCTTAACTGTTTTGCTGTTGGTCTGACATCGGTCACCGACTGTGGTGTGAGTAAAAGCACGGCATTAATGATGGATGAGATGCACAAATCGGGGCTACTGAAAATGCGCATTAACGCCATGTTGAATCCTTCGGAAGAGAATTTCGAGTACTTTGTGAAAAAGGGGAAATACAAAACCGACCGCTTAAGGGTAAATACGATTAAAGTATATGCTGATGGTGCCTTGGGATCCCGTGGTGCTTTAATGCTGGAAGAATATAACGATGATGCCGGGAACAAAGGCTTACAAATTGCCAATGCGGAATATTACCACAAAGTTTGCCAGCTGGCCTATGAAAATAATTACGCCATGGCAACCCACGCCATCGGAGACGGGGCTAACCGTCTGATGTTAGACATCTACGGTAAACACCTAAAAGGGAAAAACGATCGTCGCTGGCGAATTGAACACGCGCAAATTATTCACCCTGATGATTTCCATAAATTCGGAAAGTATTCAATTATACCTTCAATTCAGGCAACTCACTGTACAAGTGATATGCCCTGGGCAGAAGATAGGGTAGGGGCGAAGCGAATAAAAGGAGCCTATGCTTACCAAACACTGTTAAATCAATTGGGTTGGTTGCCAAACGGTACCGATTTCCCGGTTGAAAATATTGAACCGCTATTGACCTTTTATTCTTCGGTCTTCAGAATCGACCATGATGGAAATCCCGAAGGTGGCTGGCAAAAAGAGGAGGGTTTAACACGTCGGCAGGCATTACGCTCCATGACAACATGGGCAGCAAAGTCATCATTCGAAGAAAATGAGAAAGGAAGTCTTACTCCTGGAATGTGGGCCGACTTTATCATTTTGGATACCGATTTAATGACAGCCACTCCCAAAGAGGTTTTGGCCACAAAAATTTTGTCCACCTGGAGTGCGGGCGAAAAAGTATTTGAGTTGGAGTAGTTTCAGGGGATTAAACAAATTGGAACGAACGCAGTGAGTGGAGAACGGTGTTGCTGGTTGTCGTTGTTGTCCGTTGTCACCCTGAGCGGAGTCGAAGGGTGCTCTCTGCGGTTAATAAACAAACACAGAGGGCCACAGAGCCATTAATCCGAATATCCGACAATCTAGAAATACCTTCTGACTTTTTCACAGTACACACGATAATCATCCTTATAGCTGAGCTTCATAAAGCGTTCTTCTTTCAAAATAAATAAATGAATTGCAATAAGGGATAGTGCAGTAACTCCCCAAAAAAACAGATTTGGTATCACCAGTGATATTCCAAGAAACAGCAAAAGTATGGATAAAAAAAACGGATTTCGTGAATGCGAAAAAACTCCTGTGGTTACCAGTTTCCCCAGGTTATTGGGATCTAATCCAAACCGGAGGGAAGTACTGAATTCGCGTAAAGTAAGATGGATGAGAATGATGGATAATAGAAGGATTAACACGCCCGTAATGGATAATGTTGCTGACTGAAAAAGTGTTTTTCCCAAAAATCCGGGCAGGAGCGTAAAAGCAACAAGGCGGGCATGAAAAAAAAGCTGGGCAGTGTACAAGAGAAAAAAGGAGATGAGAAATAGAAAAGAGATATACCTTCTCAGGCCTGGTTTTTTTGAAACATGCAACCTCCCTTTTTTATTCAGATACAGGTAATTGCCAATTATCTGTAGGCAAAAAAGCAGATATCCGATAAGTGGTATGGCTTGAATTTTTTCCATAAATAAACATACAGGGAGAGAATAAATTTAAAAAAAATCCCCGACAGAACTGCCGGGGAAAGATTTATTACGCTGTTTAAACGGTATATTTAAATATTTGGGAATGAGATACCAATCATTAAGGGTTGAACAGCAGGACCTTTGCCATCTTTAAACAGTGTGGTCATACTGTAATTGGCAAATACGCAAAAGTCGCCAAAACCAATACGCCCGGTGAGTTCGTATTTCCATTTGTTTAAGTGATAACTGCTGTGTTCCTTAAATTTATCGCCACCCTTGTACTTGTATTTTGTGTGCGACCCCAGGTATAAACTTCCAATAACACCTCCCGCAAGGTATAAACGCGAACTTCCCATGCGTAAAGGTGTTTTAACTTCAAGGAGTATAGGTGCTGTGATATAGTTCACATGAAGTTTCGATTTCTTAATGGTATTCCCTTCATTATCCTGCCCGGGAACCATAACCGGAATAATGATATCTTTTTCATAGTCTTTTTGAATGTTTACACGACGTTCATCAAAGGCATAATCGGTAAAGCTGAAACCAAGACCGGTAACAACTCCAAAGGTTTTGCGTTCGTTGGTAAAGGCATATTCTGCGATATTTAAGTTCCATGTAAATGATTTGCCGGGATTTAACTCCATAAATTCATGAGGACCTTCGTAATCCATTTCATCAAAATTGTACATCGAATAGTCGGCATTGGTCATGACGTTGGGACCAAACTCTAAACCTGCCCAGTGAGAATTAAATCGTCCACCCCATTTACGATGGTTTTTTTCTTTTTCTACTTTTATATACGAGCCATTATTTCCTTCGATAACTTTAAACGTGCGACGGCCAATACGAACATGAGTCGTATCGCCCCAGTCATCGGTAATAACTTCAATACCACGGTCTTCTCCAAGTTTAACCTGTACTTTATTGTTATCCTCATTTACAGTAATAATGTTTTTCTTGGCCGGGATAACTTTGCTTGTATCGTTTTGTGCCAGCAAGCTCATGGTTAGAGTACAAGCTAAGATCAGTGTGAAAATTCGTTTCATAGTTGTTTTTGTTTAAATGTTTCTGATGTTGTGACGGATGACAGATTCATAAAGTTACAGGGGTATTGAAAAAAGGTAAGCGGGAAGGTTCAAAGCTCAGATAAGAGTGAGATCGTTCAGCTTGTGGATCAAAGTCATCTGCTGAATAAGGTTGTCAGCAGGTGTAGCTATTCTGTTTGTATTTTTTTACCCGGCAGGGAAAATGCCAGTAAACGCGAATCGTAATTGTACGCTGTCACTTTCCCGTTTTCCCCGGTTTGGTAGGTAAATCGATCGTTGGAAATGCTTGTAACCAGGTTTAAACCTGCCTTTGTAATTTTGCCGAAATTGATTTTTTCTTTCACCCTGGAGGCCAGCAACCCGTTTTCGTTATATTCATCGGGGAACGAAATGTACATGGTGGCCATGATCGCTTTTGGTGGCCGCACATCTAAAGAAGCCGTAATTGCTTTCATCTCAGCAGGTATCTCCATGAACGCGCGATCTATGGTAATATCCTGGTTCTCAATTTTTTCTTTCCCCGGGGGGAGACCTTCAGCAAAGCTTTCCTGAATACTTTTGCCGGATCTCGTATCGGGAGTAACTTTTTTTATGGGTGCTTTTTGAATTGTTTCCTTTGTTTTAAGCAGATCTTCTTTCTTTTGCTCAATCCCATCGGATTTTTGAATCGGAGGAATTGATTTTTCAATTTTTACCTTGTGGTTATCAACCTCAGCGAGCTTGTTGGCCATGGGGATTTCATCTGATGTTTTATCAAGTAGAGAAAACAGGGAAAAGGCAAAGACCAGCACAGCAGCCACTCTTCCCGACCAGAGCAAAATGGTTTTACCCAGGGATCTTCGGTAAAGATTATTTTTTTTATTGAAAGTAATCGATTTGTCGGGCCACAACCTGGTTTGACTAAAAAGGGCAGCTTCTTTTCTCTTTTCAGGATGCTGCTGCAGATACGTTTCAAACTCCGTTTTCTCTTCTTTGGAAAAGTCGCCTTCCAGGCATGCTATGGCAGCCGTGTTAAATTCTTCCTCCGAATCGTATTTTTCTTTGAAAAGTATTTTCTTCTTTTTAAACGAAATTGTTTCGGGCACGGCAGTGAGCGATTCAAAAAGCTCTAATTCCTCTTTTAGATCAGGATTAAGGGTGATAAACTCGATAAAAAGATCCACAAGGCCTTCATCCAGGGTTCCTTCCAGGTAATCGATAAAATAAGCTTCGTAATTATTTCTGTTAATTTCCATTATGCCACCGCCTCTATGCTTCCAATATATTTTTTCAGAAATACCCTCGCACGATAAATATATACTTTCACCTGCGATTCGTTTAAACTTGTCAGTTCTCCAATTTCTTTATAATTGTATCCCTCGTAATCTCTTAAAAGCAGCACCATTCTTTGAATGGCCGGCAATCTGCCTACGGCTTCTTTTAGTACATCTTCCAGATCGGAATAATTGCTCTCATGGCCTTGTTCTGTCAGGCACAAATCATCGCTTAACAATGAACGTTTTTCTTTACGAATACGATCGATCATAGTATGGTACGCCGTAGTAAAAAGGTACGATTTTACCTTTTTTGCATCCACATTGTTAAGGTTCTTCCAGAGTTTTTCGTAGCTGTCCTGCACAATATCCTCTGCTTTATGCAGATCCTTAATGCTTTTTAAAACAAAGCGGTACAAAGGATCTGATAATTCCTTAACTGCCTGGTTGTATTCGTTTAATGTCATTCGTTCTCTTAGCCCTGTTCGTATATAGGACGGACAAAGTACCGGTATGTTACAGGGGATATAAAAAAAGCTTCGAATTTTATTCGAAGCTTTTTTTATACGATTGAAGTGTTTATTCAATTATTTCAACCCAACCATGCATGTCGGGCTCGTCGCCATACTGAATGGCACGTAGCTTATTGTATAGTTTTGTGGACCATTGGCCAGCTTCTTCCTGGTTGCCGTATCTAAACCATTTGTCGGTATCGGCATCGTAAATCCCTTTAATGGGTGATATTACGGCTGCTGTTCCGCAAGCTCCTATTTCCTCGAATTCTGCAAGTTCTTCATAGGGTACCTGTCGGCGTTCCGTTTTTAAGCCCATATCTTCGGCTAACACCAGTAAACTCTTATTGGTTATGGACGGAAGAATTGAGTCGGATTTGGGAGTTATGTAGGTATTGTTTTTAATTCCGAAGAAGTTGGCCGGGCCACATTCATCGATGTATTTTTTCTCTTTACTATCGAGATAAAGGACAGCAGAAAAACCGCCTTTTTTTGCTTTCTTTCCCTCAACCATACTGGCTGCGTAGTTCCCTCCAACTTTGTATTTACCGGTTCCCTGCGGTGCCGCGCGATCGTATTCACGCATAATGACCAGGTTGGTTGGTTTAAAGCCTTCCGGGAAATAGGGCCCTACAGGCATGACAAATACAATAAACAAATATTCTTCAGACGGAGAAACACCAATTTGAGGTCCTGAGCCGATCAGAAGCGGACGAATGTATAAGGCTGCCCCCGATTCGTAAGGAGGAACAAAGCGTTCATTCTTTTTGATGGCAAGACGAACAGCTTCCTGAAATTTTTCAAGCGGAAGTTTTTGCATCAGAATTCCGTCGGCCGAATCCTGCATGCGTTTGGCATTTTCATCCATCCGGAATACCCGAATTTTTCCGTCTTTCCCTTTAAATGCCTTAAGCCCCTCAAAAGCTTCCTGTCCATAATGCAATGCCGTTGCCGACATGTGAATATTAATGGTGTTTTCAGTACTTACTTCAAGTTCTCCCCACTCGCCATTTTTAAACTGGCAGCGAACATTATAATCGGTGTCGCGGTATCCAAAGCCAAGGTTTTTCCAATCAAGATTATTCATGTTTTGTCGTCTTTGTTTTTGATTTTTTATTGTTAAAAATGCCCTCTGAAACATTTCATGGGACAAATTAAGGAATTTTTATCTTATCAGGGCAAGAGAAAAGTCAAGTATAGGCCTGAAGTTCAAATGTTTTATAACTGCTTAATATTTAGGCAAAATAATGAATTGTAAGGTAGCAGTACAAAATGCTGAAAGATTGTAATATGACCAAACGGCCAGGTTAAAGATTGTTTTTTTTGCGTCACTGGAGTTTCCCGTTGTTTTTATGCCGGTCCTTATCACGCTCCGTTTTTTTCTTCATATTCTTCAGAAACGCTTCGTTTAAGTCTACCCCGGTTTGGTTGGCTAAACAAATTAACACCCATAAAACATCGGCCATTTCATCTCCCAAATCGTAATCCTCATCTGATCTTTTAAAGGATTGGTCGCCATATTTTCGCGCCATAATGCGCGCCAGCTCACCTACCTCCTCGGTTAGAATTGTCATATTGGTGAGTTCGCTGAAATAACGAACACCAAAAGTCTTTATCCACTTGTCAACCTGATTTTGAGCCTCTGCGATGGTGAAAGTTTTGTTTTCCATGGTTAAAATTCTTTCTGTTTCGAATCCATAATTATGGTGACCGGACCATCGTTAATCAGGGCAAGGTCCATCATCGCCCCAAATTTGCCGGTTCCCACTTTTTTGTTCATGGCTTGTTCCATTTTTGCCACAAATTTCTCATACTTCGGAATTGAAAAATCAGGTCTGGCAGCACGGATGTACGAAGGGCGGTTTCCCTTTTTTGTATTGGCCTGCAGCGTAAATTGACTCACAACAAGGACATCGCCATTTACATCTTTTACCGATAAGTTCATAATCCCTTTCTCATCATCGAATATCCGCAACTGGCTTGTTTTTTTTACCAGGTAATCAATGTCTTCTTCTGTATCCTGATTTTCGATTCCCACTAAAACCAGAAGACCCTTATTTATTTTCGATATTGTTTCTCCTTCAACGCTTACCGAAGCTTCTTTTACTTTTTGAATAACTACCCGCATGATATTTATTGTTTCAAGGGCTAATATAAAAAAAGTGCTGTTGTATCTCAACTTTTGTATATTTGTTTTGTTTAGGAATGTAATATTAAATCTTAAACAGAACTGCGATTGATCAAGAATCAAGAGAAGAGAACAAAGAACAAAGAGCAAAGAGCAAAGAGCAAAGAACCAAGAGCGAAGAAATTGATTAATTATTAGTGATTATTGGTTAATCTGAAAATCCTGAAAGCACCCTTCGACTCCGCTCAGGGTGACAGGCGGACAACGATGACAACCGGAATTGGAAGATTAGAATATAAGAGTATTAGAATGGAGGAATGGTTAAGGAAGCTCTGCTGAAGGCCCCTTGGGGAATGGACCACTTCCGACAACAATGATAACAGAAAAGTCCGAAGTCCGAAGAGCGAAGAAATTGATTAATGATTATTGATTAATGAGATTGGCAGTACAAACGATATGACGGATACAGTATTAGCACAGCTCGCGTACCCTGGTGTTATAACTTTAAATAATAATATCAGTACTTTGGGGCTTGGTGAGAAAAGCAAATGAGTTTCTCATTGTTGCATAGTATCCATTAAAATTAATTCAGATTAAACGGGCATAAGAATCCGCCGGCTGTCGGACCATAAGAAATAAACAATGATTCGAGTATATGAAAATATTTTACACCCTATTGCTACCAGTTATTCTACCCTATTTGCTATTTGCGCAAAAAGCATCCGTTTCGGGAAAAGTAACGGATGGCGTCAATAACCGGCCTTTACCCTTTGTTAACCTTGTGGTTACGGGGACTTCCATAGGTGCTGCCAGCGACGAAAACGGGCACTTTATATTTGAAAATTTAACACCGGGATTTATTCGTATTGAAGCTTCGTTTGTCGGTTACAAAAAAACCATTTCAAGTGAAATTGAAGTGAGTGTTGCCAAAACGGCATTTATTGAAATACAGATGGAGAAAGCACTTGCGCAACTCGAGGAAATAAAGGTTACTGCATCTCCTTTTCGAAAAACACTGGAAAGTCCGCTTTCATTACGTTCAATCGGCATAGGTGAAATTGAAAAAGCACCTGGTGCCAATCGCGATATTTCCAAAGTCATTCAATCCTTTCCCGGAGTGCAGTCAACCCCGGCCTATCGAAACGATATAATTATTCGTGGAGGTGGTCCTTCGGAGAGCCGGTTTTACCTGGATGGAGTTGAAGTGCCTTTCATTAACCATTTCGCCACACAAGGGGCATCGGGTGGCCCGGTGGGAATTTTAAACGCCGACTTTATTCGTGAAGTAAATTTTTATTCGGGAGCATTCCCGGCCAATCGGGGAAATGCATTAAGCGGTATCCTGGAATTCAGTCAAATTGACGGCAACGAAGAAAAAGTAAAATTTTCGGGAACAATTGGAGCTTCTGAAATAGCCGCTACTTTAGACGGGCCCATTGGCGACAAAACAAACTTTGTTTTTTCGATTCGGGAATCGTATCTGCAATTTTTATTCGACGCTCTTGAACTGCCATTTCTGCCAAATTTTACCGATGTACAGTTTAAAACCCGTACTCGTTTTAATGCAAAAAACGAACTGACCCTGATTGGTTTGGGTGCCAATGATAAATTTAAACTAAACGAGGACATTGAAAATCCTGACGAAGAGCAAAAATACATCTTAAGCGAGTTGCCGGTGAACGAACAGTGGAGTTATACTTTTGGAGGTGTTTACAAACATTTTCGCGAAAACAGCTACCAAACTCTGGTGCTTAGCCGTAGTCATTTAAACAATGGTGCCTACAAATATCTCGAAAATGACAATAGCCGGGAAGACAATAAAATTCTGGATTACAAATCGGAAGAAATCGAAAATAAAATGCGTTTTGAAAATACGGCCCGACTGGATGGTTTGAAACTGAATTTTGGAGCAAACCTTGATTTTGTAAGGTATACAAACGACACAAAAACAAGTGCCTATTATGAGAATAAGGTTGTGGATATTTTTTATTCAAGCCAATTAAATCTGGTTAAATATGGCTTGTTTGCCCAAGTTAGTAAAACTGTTTATGACGAAAGGCTGGCTCTTTCCTTTGGTTTGCGCACCGATGCCAATAATTACTCTTCGGGCATGAACAGTATGCTGAAACAAATTTCACCGCGCTTTTCGGCATCCTATAGTCTAAGCGACACATGGAGTATAAATTTTAACACAGGGCGTTATTATCAATTGCCTTCATATACTTCGCTGGGTTTTAAAGAAGAGGGTGTTTTGGTTAATAAGTTGAATGATCTAAAATACATCAGCGTTGATCATTTAATTGGAGGATTGGAGTACCGGCCAAAGCAAGCCATACAATTTTCAGCCGAAGCCTTTTGGAAGGGTTATTCCCATTATCCCTTTTCGGTAAAAGACCAAATAAGTATTGCAAATAAAGGAGCCGATTTTGGCGTAATTGGCGACGAAGAAGTTACTTCAACATCTGATGGTCGTGCTTACGGCGCTGAACTTCAAACACGCATAAACACCGGGGATGGATTTATTTTAAATCTCTCTTATACCCTCGTGCGAAGTGAGTTTGGCGATGAAAATGGCACTTACATCCCATCAAGCTGGGACTCAAAACACCTGCTAACACTAACCACTACCCGGGATTTAAAACGCAATTGGCGGCTTGGAATCCGCTGGCGTTTCGTTGGAGGATTACCCTATACTCCCTGGGATATGGAGAAATCATCGTTGGTAGAAGCGTGGAACCTGAAAGGAGGGCCGTATCTCGATTATTCCAAACTCAATACTTTACGCTTCGATCCCTTTCACCAGTTGGATCTTCGGATTGATAAGTCTTATTATTGGGATAAATGGACCGCAAAATTTTACATCGATATTCAGAATTTATACAATTTTCAGGCAGAACAGGCCGATATTATTGTACGTGCAGAAGATGCCACAGGTAATTTTATACGAAACGATGAGGGAAGCAGATATGTTTTAAATGAAATTGAAAGTACTTCGGGCACTGTTTTACCAACCATCGGAATTATTGTTCAATTTTAGTTTTCAGCTGCTTTAAAATTAGAAAGGTTTTAAACAGTCCCTCATATTTCTGTTCCTTATTGTTTCGTTTAAAAAG
>JBFEWU010000201.1:0-8556 GCA_041546215.1 Draconibacterium sp.
CAGAAAGCTGGAAGTCTTCCACAAAGAAACTTGGAACACCCTTCCATCCGGAAACGGAGTTGGAGTTGGAAGCTTTTGTGTACCCGAATCCATTTACCGGCAAGGTAACGGTGTCGGTCAAAAACCAAAGTTTGTCATACGGCAGTTTTAATGTGGAGGTTTATAGTCAATTTGGCACAAGGATAAAATCTCTGCTTGCAGAAAGTTACAGTTCGAGTTTTGAAATAGATTTGAGCGGTGTTGCAGCCGGATTATATTTCATTAAGATAGTACCATTAACACAAACTCAATTTTCGGGAAAGGTGCTGAAGGCGGTGAAAATGTGATGTTTCAGGCCCTGGATCTTCGGTTCGCGTAGTTTAGCGCGAGCAGCGAGCCGGCAATAACTGCCATTCCCGCAAGGGATGTTATATCAGGCTTTTCCTCGCTGATGATTAGCCAGCTTAAAACAGCTCCCGAAACCGGAATCAGGAATTTCCAAAAGTTTAGAACGGATACTTTTACTTCCGGACGTTTTAGCAGGGAATACCAGATTGTAATTGCCGCAGCTGATAAAAAACTCAGCCAGGCCAATGCTACCCAATACTTTGGGGGGAAGGGCCCGGGATTTATTCCTTCAACAGGAACAGATACAATAGACAGCATTAAGCCACCTATAATGAGTGATGTGGAACTTAGTACTACCGGTGATATGCCTGCCGATCTTTTTACAATAATCACATTGGAATAGCCTGAGACCACATTGTTAATCAAGAGCAAAGCAACTCCAAGCATGGCCAGGTTTGCTTTCATTTCAACTTTTGAGTTGCCCAGGGTGATTATGGCTATGCCAACAACACCAATTAAGATGCTACCTGTTTTTAAAGGAGTCATCTTGTCGTTGTGAAACGAAAAATGCGCAACTAGCGCAATGAATAGAGGTTGCGAGCCAACAATCATAGCCGAAAGAGAACTGGGAAGTAAGTTTATGCCGCTGTAAAAAAGTGCGTATTGTCCAAAAATCTGTACCACCGACAGCAATAGGATAAAACGGATGTTGGTTTTTAATTCACGGAGGTATTGTTTGGGTTTTCCATAGTAGATGAAAATGATTACACCTGAAATAAAGAAACGGATACCGGCAAATTGCAAAGGCGTGTGGTATTCCAAACCAATTTTTACCCCAACAAAAGCTGTTGACCACAGCCAACAGGCAATTATGGCTAAGAATGTTGTACTTTTAAGAATGTTTTGCATCTGTTTATGGTTGTTTTTTCTCAGGCTTGTTTCATTTATCACCACCAGGCGCAAAGGTGGCAAAATCTTTCGATTTTTGTCGAACTATCTAAAATTAGAACATCGTGTGTAAATATTCGGGCGCTATTTGTGAAAGCTTCTTAAAATTAATGGAAGCGTGACGGAAATCTTCCGGCTAGTCCATAAAAAGGAGTAAATTAGCGTTTCAATTTTTAGATGAAACAAACCTTATGGGAAAAAGAATTATCAATAATTACGAAGAGTTTGAAGCCCTTTTGGGGGAAGTGATTGGCGTTTCAGATTATATCCAGATAACTCAGGAACAAATTGATAAATTTGCTGAGGCAACATTGGATTATCAGTGGATACATACCGATCCGGAGCGTGCTGCAAAAGAATCGCCATTCAAAACTACCATTGCACATGGATATTTATCCTTATCGATGCTGACCTATCTTTGGTACAATGTGGTTGATGTTCGCAATGTTAAAATGATCGTAAATTACGGAATTGAAAATCTTCGCTTCCAACAGGCGGTAAAAGTGAATGATAAAATTCGGGCGACAGTATCCTTAAATGATATTAAAAACCTAAGAGGCATTGCAAAAATACAAGTAAAAATTGTGGTTGATATTGAAGGTGAGAGAAAACCGGCATACGATTGCCTGGTTAACTTTTTATACCACTTTGAGTAAATATTGCATTGGTAGTGAGTGGTGAGTATCCGGGATAAATCCGGAAGGAGTTTCTCTCTATTTATTACTCACTGCGTCTTCCAGTAATCCCTCGCAGGCGTCTTCCAGTAAATCCAGTACAAGTTCGAAACCTGCCTCCCCACCGTAATATGGATCGGGCACTTCGTCGTAATTCATTTCTTTGCTGAAGTCCGTCATTTTGTAGAGCTTGTTCAGATCTGCATCGTTTCGTGCCATGTACCTTAATGCGTGCATATTTTCATCATCCATTCCAACAATCATATCGAAATAATCGAAATCAGTATCCGGATTAAACTGACGTGAGATACTGGTTAAATTATAGCCCCTTTTAATGGCGTGAGACTGCATTCTTCCGTCGGCGCCTTGCCCGACATGATAGGCTGTGGTACCAGCCGAATCGATCTCGAATTGGTTTGCCATATCATATTTTTTTACCAATCCGGTAAAAACAGCTTCGGCACTGGGCGAGCGGCAAATGTTGCCCATGCACACAAAAAGAATTTTGTTCTTGTCCATCTTTTAATTATAGAAGAGGGTTTTAAATTAAAACTCACAGATTCTCAAATTTAAATTTCTTTCATTTATGGAACCTGGTCTATTTATTCCCGGGAATTCCAAATTTCGTATGATCGTTTGGCCTGCCCCAGTAACATCTCGTAACCATTCTTAACGGCAGCCCCTTTTTCCATTCCTTTTGCCATAAATTGAGTTACTTCCGGGTTGTAAACCAGGTCGAATAACAAATGTTTACCGGTAATAAATTCGTAAGGAATATCGGGGAAAGTATCAACTTTTGGATAAGTGCCAAGCGGAGTGGCATTAATAATCAGTAAACGTTCAGCCATTACCTGTTCGTCGATATCACCATAACGAATTTCATTTTCTTTCAACTCCTCTATGGAAGCTGAAATGTATTCAATGTCAAGATTTTTAAGTACGTATTTAAGGGCTTTTGACGCTCCTCCTGTTCCTAAAATCAACGCTTTTTTATGATCATCTTTTAATAGCGGCTTTAAGGAATTTTCAAAACCATAGGTATCGGTATTAAAACCTTTTAAATAAATCCCCGAGTTGCTTCGTTCAATACGAATTGTATTAACAGCTTGAATCTCGGCAGCCGAATCATTCAGTTCATCCAAATACGGAATTACCTGTTCTTTATAGGGAATGGTAACATTTAAACCAATAATCTCGGGATTGTTTTTAATTACATCCTGAAATTTCCCGATCGTGTCGATCTCAAAATTCTGATAGCTTGAGTCGATGTTTTCCTTTTCAAATTTTTCGGTGAAATAACGTTTCGAAAACGAGTGGGTAAGTGGATATCCCAATAATCCGTATCTTTTCATCTGAATATGTTTTATTTAAGTAACTTTTTACCAATTCCTTCAACAATAAAAATAAGTACGAAACCCGTTGCCACACAAATAAGCGCACCCAATAACAAAGCTTCGTTGCCGGAAATTTGTTCATAAGTACCCGGTAATATATTACGTTCGGCAATTGGTTTTAGCTCACCATGGCGGTCGATAATCGTTTCGGTAACTTCTTTCCAGGGCCATACTTTGTTTAATGAACCCACCATAAAACCTGCCAGAACGGCAATGGTCAGATTGTGGTATTTTTTCAGTAACCAGGAGAGTATGTTGGAAAAAGCGATAATTCCGATTGCAGCACCGGCCAAAAATGTTCCTAAAATAGCAATCTTCATGTCGCCAACTGCCTCAAGAATAAATTTGTACATGCCCAGCAATACCAATATGAAGCTTCCTGATATTCCAGGCAAAATCATGGCACAAATGGCAATGGAGCCAGAAACGAAAATAAACCAGTAGTTTGTATTGGCTTCAGCCGGAGATATTATGGTAATGGAATAGGCGACTGCGATTCCTGCAATACCGGCAACGATAGTTCCTGCATCCCATTTCTCAATTGAGCGGGCCACATAGATTGCTGAGGCCACAATCAGGCCAAAGAAAAACGACCAGACCAAAATTGGATAATGGTTGAGTAAATATTCCAAACCCTTCGCAAGCGAGAAAATACTTATGCCAATTCCCATAATAACGCTGATTAAAAAACTACCGTTGATGGCTTTCCAGAATTCAGCGAATTTACCCGATAAAAAAAGTTTTATCGCATTTAGATTTATCGACTTTATGGAATTAATCAGCTCTTCGTATATTCCGGTTATGAAGGCAATTGTTCCTCCCGAAACACCGGGAACAACATCGGCTGCACCCATTCCCATTCCCTTTATTAGTAAAGTAAGGAAGTCTTTAAATGTTCTTTCCATATTTCTGTTATGAAGATTTGGTATTGGCTATCAGATGTTGCTTGTTAAGGTAAATATTTCATACCAGGTCATTAATAGCCATTAAATAATTTATTTGGAGCGCCAAAATACAAAAACAATTTGTAAGTTGTTTGTGTTCGTTCATTGTTTAAGATTGGTTGCTGGTTGCTGGTTACTGGTTACTGGTTACTGGTTACTGGTTGCTGGTTACTGGTTGCTGGTTGCTGGTTGCTGGTTACTGGTTACTGGTTGCTGGTTGCTGGTTACTGGTTGCTGGTTGCTGGTTACTGGTTGCTGGTTACTGGTTGCTGGTTACTGGGTGCTGGTTGCTGGTTACTGGGTGCTGGTTGCTGGTTGCTGGTTGCTGGTTGCTGGTTGCTGGTTACTGGTTGCTGGTTACTGGTTTGAGGATGGTCCTCAAATCACAACGTCGGCTGAAATTGTAGTATTCAGTGAAGGGTATAATAAAAGTTCGAAAACTATTTTACGCTTTTCCTGAAATCATCTACAATCTTTTTAAGTCTTTTGCTTTTTAGCGATTTTGGATAAATGTCGAAAAGATAGTTTAGATTGCCAAAGTCCTGTTTCATGGCCGACCACAACCATTCGTGTGCTTCCTTATTTTTCTTTACTTCCAGTAATAAGGCTACCAGGCGATACTTTAACATGGAGTCGTCATTGTTTTCTATGGCCTTTTCAAGCGTGCGAATTGCCTTTTCATTTTCATTAAAATTTGTCAAAGTTTCAGCCCAGGTCAACCAAATTTCTGTATTCTCAGTGTCTACTTTTGCTCCCTGCTTAAAGGCTTTTAAGGCTTCGTCCAGTTGATTGGCATCGCTGCATACTTTTCCCAAAGTCAGCCAATACTCCGAATTCTGACCATCAAGTTTAATGGCTTTTTTAATGTGTTCAATACCTTTGTCAAAATCCTGCTCAATCCACATTATCAAACCGGTCCCAAACCAGGCGGTGTCGTTTTCCGGATTAATTTCAAGTGCCCGCTGGTAATTTGCTTCCGATCTCTGATTATCCTCCAGGTTCAAATAACACTCCCCCATGTAACAAAAGGCATCGTCGTTGTCGGGTTCAATCTCCAGATACTCCCTGTATTTTTCAATGGCTTCTTCAAATCGCTCTGCATTTGCCAAAGCATTACCAATATTAAATAAGGCCATGTGGAAATTCTCATTTATGGCCAGGGCATACTCGTAAGCCTTAATCGCTTTGTCGTGCATGTTTGCCTTGTTGAATACAATACCGAGATTAAACCATGCCGTGTAATTGTAAGTGTCGTTATCAATAAATTTGTTGTAGTATTTTATACTGTTTTTGTAGTCGCCCTGCTGGTCATAAAAAAATGCCAGATCGTAGAGTGCCAGATCGTTTTTGGGATTGCTCTCCACAGCCTTTTTAAAGTACAAAATGGCTTTTTTGATATCGCCCACCTGGATAAATGCCGATGCGATGTGGTAAAGTATATCATCTTCTTCGCCGTTCGCATGTTTTATGGCTTTATTAAACGAGTTTTTTGCTTCCTGCTCGTTTCCCATGATTAACCAGGCCGATCCTTTAAGCAAGTGAATGTCAGGATTTGCAGTTTCAACCTGTTCGGCAAAATTTAAATATTTATGTGCCTGCTGGTATTTGCCTTTACTGATGAGGATTTGCGCATACTTAAGCTGAAGAGGAATGGCATTGGGATGAATCTGAATTCCTTGTTGAGCCGCGATCTCAGACGATTGCAAGTCTCCTTCTTCCAGTAGTTGCTCAACAATGCCTTCGAATTCCGATACATCAAAGTACTTCTTGCTTCCTGAAACTAAAGAGCGTTTAAACCTGTCAACAGCCTCACTTATATTCTCTTCCCTAAAATTATCTCTTTCCTCGTTCATTGACTTATAATGAGTTCGCGAAATTAATAATTAACCTGTAAATACGAAATACCTTTATAAATGTTGTTCGCGTAACAAATCGTTTACCGTTTTTACCGGGTTGAATGTTTCAATTGGAACTTCCACAAACAAGGTATTCCAGTTGCTCATGGCACCATTCCAAAGTCCCGGCAACTCCTGTGCTTTCAGCTCTTTCCCGTCTTTCGATTTCTGACTGATAAAACCGGTTGCCGGATCCGTATATTTTGTCAGATCGAATTTCATGCCGCGGTAGTTTTTTACTCCGCATACCAAATCAACCGGATTAAAATGTGTGGCATTTTTTACAATGGTTTGTTGCTGAACACTTTCCGGATCAATTTGTGAGCTTTCGACCACTTGCAATGAAACGGTTCCGTCGGCATTTTTTGCCCAGAACGGACCACCGCCAGGTTCTCCTTCGTTTTTCACCATCCCGCATACACGCAAGGGGCGGTTGTACTTATCTTTTAAATAATGATAGAGTTCTTCCTTCTCGGTATAGTAGTGGTTTCTTTCAGGCTTGGTATTCAGGGCGTTCTCCATAAAATTTGCTGCTTCTGCTAAAAAACCACTCTCGAGTGCCACATGGTGCTTTTCATTTAATTCTTTCTGGTATCTAAACAGTTTCTCCTGGTATTTCAGAAGAACTCCTGCTAGACCTTTTTTGTAATCGATGGTGGCTTTTTTCAGACGGTCGGGGACAACATTATCAATGTTTTTAATGAAAATTACATCGGCATCTAAATCGTTTAAGTTTTCGATTAAAGCTCCATGCCCGCCCGGACGAAACAAACAGCTTCCATCCGTCTCCCGGAAGGGTTCGTTGTTCAAATCCACTGCAATTGTATCGGTCGATGGTTTTTGCTGGCTAAAGGATACTTCAAATTTAACATCAAGTTCTTCTTCGTATTTCGAATGAACTTCAAAGAGCAGCTTTTCAAAAACCGGCTGGTGCTCGGGCGAGACCGTAAAATGAATTTTCACTTTACCTTCGTTGTCTTTCGAGTATTTGGCACCTTCCACCAGGTGTTCTTCAAAAGGTGTTCTCGTACCGTTTTCGTAGGCATGAAATTTTAACAATCCCTTGGGCAGTGAGCCATAGTTTAATCCTTTGGAATTCAACAAATAATCTAAAAAAGATTTCAATGATTCCGTATCACCACCTTTAGTGATTGCATTTTTTAAATCTTCGGAAAAAGCAAATTTATCCAGATTGTCGGCGTATTGTTTAGCCGCTTTGTTTTTTGACAAAACCTCCGCTTCATCGTCTGTTTCAAAGTCTTCCAGTGCTTCAAACAACGACTTAAACATCCGGCTTGCAGCACCCGATGCCGGTACAAATTTCAGGGGCTTTTTACCGGCAGCGATTTTCTCGTCGTACAAAGCTCCTCTTTTGGCAAGGTCTTCATCAGACAACCTGATTATTCCTTCACCAACCGATGCTGCCTTTTCAATGGGTAAGTAGGGAAATCCTTTTTTGAAGTTTTCAATTTGTGAAAATACCTTTTGCAAGTCGCTTCCACGTTGTTGAATTTGTTTTTTATCTGTATCAGAGAACATAGAATTCAGTTTTATTTGCTATTAAAAATAAGGATTTGCTTTTTGAATTAAAACGCATTTTGCCGAAGATTTAATTAAAGTTTTCAAGATTTGTTGATAAGTATATTCAAGGTAGCTGTGCTTCTGAATTTTACCTATTTTTGCGGGTCAAACTATTAAGATGGGAAAAGAAGTATATAGCTGGGGACACGAACGACGATATAACGATTTTTCAAGCTATTTCCGGAGTATATTCAGGGAACGGGTACAAAAGGTATCCGTTGATGCCGGATTTACCTGTCCAAACCGCGATGGAACAAAAGGAGTTGGTGGCTGTAGTTATTGCAACAACAAAACCTTTAAACCGAGCTATTGCAATCTGGAAAATACGGTTGCGAGTCAGGTACAGCAGGGAATAGGTTTTTTTGCCCGGAAATACAATTCCATGAAATTCCTTGCCTATTTCCAGGCTTATACGAATACCTATGCACCACTGGAAGATTTAAAAAAGCTGTATGAAGAAGCCTTGCAACAGCCTAAAGTGGTGGGGCTTGTCATTTCAACCCGGCCGGATGCCCTCACTGCCGAACTGCTGGACTACCTGGCAGATCTCAGTAAAAAAGTGTATGTGATGGTGGAATTTGGCCTCGAGTCGCACATTGACCGAACCCTGGAAAGCATTAACCGCGGGCATACTTTTGGCGAGTCGGTGTGGGCCTTGAATGAAACAGCAAAGCGCGGTGTAAATACCTGTGCCCATATGATTCTTGGGCTGCCGGGCGAAAGCAGGGAGGAGATACTAGAACAAGCCAGGGTGATTTCAGAATTACCAATTAAAAACCTTAAATTACACCAA
>JBFEWU010000311.1:0-5480 GCA_041546215.1 Draconibacterium sp.
GACCGGCGTTTTAATTACAACTTTTATCCCAAGGATGAAGCAACACATTTGAGTGAGAATAAACCGAGACAGGAATTTGTAAGGATTTACCCCAATCCGGCGACAAATCGGGTAAGGATTGAAACATCTGAAAGCTCAAAGGTTGACGTTTATAATATGAGCGGACAAAAGGTGTACACCAGCCCTGATTCTTCCTGTGAATTGGAAATGAATGTTAGTGAATGGAACCCGGGGATTTATTTAATAAGACTCAAAAGTACAACAAAGGTGTACAGTAAAAAGCTACTTGTTAAGTAAACATATCTTTTGAACGTCATCTCCTCATGTAAAACAGAAATAAAAGAACATGAATTACAAAAATCTTCTACTGCTGGCAATAATAATTTTGTTTGCTTCATGCACCAAAGAGAACATCTCTTATGATGCATTAAAATCTTCATTTCAAAATCCTCCCAACTCAGCCAAGCCTGGCGTATATTGGTACTTTATGGATGGCAACCAAGACAAAGGGGAAATGACAGCCGACCTTGAATCAATGAAAGAAGTGGGCATAGAACATGTACTGTTTCTTGAAGTGAATGTGGGTGTACCACAAGGCCCGGTAAAATTCCTGAGCGAGGAGTGGCAGGAGAATTTTGTTCATGCCGTAAAGGAGTGTGATCGCCTTGGGATTGTTCTGACACTTGGTTCCGGTCCCGGCTGGACAGGTAGCGGTGGCCCCTGGGTGAAAATGGAAGAAACGATGCAGCACTTGGTGGCCAGTAAAGCTGAAGTTGCAGGTCCCGTGACCATTAATCAAAAGCTCGAAGTACCGGCTGGGCGTAATCCCTTTTTCGGTCTGGGCGGATTTACTCCTGAACTGCGTAAACGCTGGGAAGAATATTACCAGGATGTAGCAGTTCTTGCTTTTCCAACGATGGGAAATAGTGCTGTATTAAAAGATGCTGATGAAAAAGCCATCTACTATCGTCCGCCATTCAGTTCCCAAATTGGGGTGAGACAGTATTTTAAAATGCCCGCCGTATTAGCGCAGAATTTCGAAGGAGAGCCCTCCGGAATTCCTGCAAAAGAAATTATCGATATTACAGAATATATGGCTGCAGACGGCACATTAAACTGGGAAGTTCCGCAGGGTGCGTGGACCATAATGCGATTTGGCAGACGTAATAACGGGGCAATAACCCGTCCGGCACCCATGCCCGGATTGGGATTTGAAGCCGATAAAATGAGCGCCGAAGCCATGAAGCATCACCTGGAAAATTTTATGATTCCGCTCATTGAAAAAGTACAGCCCGATTCAACAAAGCAAGGAGGTTGGAAGATGATCCACATGGACAGCTGGGAAATGGGAGCACAAAACTGGACCGATGGTTTCAGGGAGAAATTTAAGGCGCTTAAAGGCTATGATCCACTGCCATATTTACCCGTTTATACCGGAATGATAGTGGGCGATGTGGAAAAAAGCGAGCGGTTTTTATGGGATCTAAGAATGGTTTCTCAGGAGCTGATCTTGCAAAACCATGTGCAGTTTTTTAAGGATTTTGGTCGAAAGTATGGTATGGGCTTATCCATTGAACCCTATGACATGAATCCGAATACTGACCTGGACCTTGGCTCATTTGCCGATGTGCCAATGGCTGAATTCTGGAACAAAGGATTTGGCTTCAGCACAGGTTTTAGCACCTTCGAAGCGACTTCAATTGCCAATCTGTACGGACGATCTGTGTTGGCGGCCGAGGCGTTTACTTCCCATCTGGTAGCATGGAAAAGCCATCCCGGCTCCATAAAAAACCAAAACGACTGGGCCTTTTGTTCAGGAATAAACCGCTTGATGTATCATACCTTTGCTCACAAAACCATCCCTGGCGATCACTACCCGGGGATGACTATGGGACCTTATGGTGTGCATTGGGACAGGGGGCAAACCTGGTGGGACATGTCAGGCGCATATCATCAGTATGTGGCTCGTAGCCAAGCGATACTTCAGCATGGCCGGGGAACAGCCGATGTCTTGTATTTAATCGGAGAAGGTGCACCCCACGTGTTTCTTCCTCCATCTTCAGCTGTTGAAGGCAACGCATATTTAGAAGAACATACGGAGTTTGGTTTTGATGCGGAAACAGATGCAATCGTTGAAGCGGAAGGGAACAGTAAGAAAGAATTTATGCCCGATAGGAAAGGCTACAATTTTGACGGTTGTAGTCCCAGAATCCTTCGTGAGAGAGCTCAGGTGGAAAATGGGAAAGTGGTCTTTGAAGGTGGCGCCTCCTATGAAATTCTGGTTTTGCCCCAAATATCTTCCATGACACCTGAATTGCTGGCAAAAATCGAATCCCTGGTTCAGCAAGGTGCCACGATTATCGGGCATCCGGCATTGCAATCCCCTGGCCTGACAAACTACCCGGATTGCGACGCTGACGTAAAAGCACTCAGTGAAAAGATGTGGGGATCACTGAAAATTCCTGTTCAGGAAACGGAAGTTGCTTACGGGAAGGGTAAGATTCTTTGGGGGGGAGCTTATTCAAAACCCGATGGTGATGAATTGTATACGAACTATGAAACCACTGCTAAGTATTTGAACAGTATTGGAGTAAAACCAGATTTTAAGGCCGATGGCACGGTTCGCTATATTCATAAAAAAATGCCAGGAACCGACCTCTATTTTGTATCGAACAGAACCAACGCAAAAACAAAGGTAGATTGCGAATTTCGTGTTCGTGATGCGTATCCGGAATTATGGAATCCAATGACCGGAGCGATCCGTGCTTTGCCCGAATATAAAGTAAAGGATGGAACCATCAGTATACCATTGCAATTTGAAGAATATGAAGCCTATGCGATTGTTTTCAATAATGCAACAAAAGGTAAAGCAAAGGCAGGGGAGAAGAATTTCTATTCCAAAAAAGAAGTACAAACCATTGATGGAAGCTGGGAAGTGGCTTTTGATCCGAATTGGGGAGGTCCTGAAAAAGTAACTTTCGATAAATTGGAAAATTGGATTGACAGACCCGAAGAAGGAATTAAATACTATTCAGGAAAAGCTGTTTACACAAAAACCTTTGATTGCGAACTGGCGGGGAGTCACGAAAAACTGTTCTTAAACCTGGGCCATGTAGGTGTAATGGCAAGAGTAAAATTGAACGGAAAAGATCTTGGTATTGTCTGGACAACTCCGCTTGAAGTGGAAATTACGGATGCAGTTCAGGAGAAAAACAACCAATTGAAAATAGAGGTGGTAAATCTTTGGGGAAATCGTCTAATTGGTGATGAGGCATATGAAGATGACGGGATCAAACGTGGGCAATGGCCGGAATGGGTGCTTAAAAATGAAGAAAGACCAAGTAAACGTTACACCTTTACTTCGTTTAAGCACTATACCAAAGATTCTCCATTACAGAGCTCAGGATTATTGGGACCTGTTACGATAGTGGCTCAATAGAATAGTTGCTTTGCTACAATGAAGTGTCCGTGGTACTATGACAGCGTACCAGGAAAATAAATATCTTACAAAATGGATAAACATTTCGGCATGAGTATACCCTTGATGGTTCTTTTGATTCTTTTTGGTTCCTGCTCTACGGAAGTAAAGAAAGGAGACCAAAAGAGGCCCAATATCATTTTCCTGATGGACGACCAGCATCGATGGGATGCATTGGGAGTCATGAACGAAGAAGTGATTACGCCCAATTTGGATAAACTTGCACAGGAAGGTGTACATTTTACCCAGGCCGTTTGCCAGGCTCCCATGTGCATTGCAAGTCGCTATTCCATGATGCTGGGTTTGTATCCCAATCAACTCGGTATTTTGAGAAATGAACCCGGCTTGCCCGACGATATGCTCCCAGGCAAAACTTTGCCGCAGGCCCTGAAGGATGTGGGCTACGAAACAGCGGGATTCGGGAAAACTCATTGGGCGGTCGATTGTTCAACCCGTGGATTTGAAACACGCTACATCGGTCAGGTGAGTGAAATTGATGCAAATATGATGATTGATATGAATCCGGAGGGCAAAAAGCAATACGACACAGAAACTCTTCCTTATGGGGCCGGCGAAGAAGGGAACCTCGGGTATATTGGAGAAACAAGTAAGGTAAAAGAAGAGAATCACCGGGACGGCTGGGTATTTAATCGTTGCCTGGAATACATCAGTAAACGAGAGGATGAACGACCTCTTTTCTTGTACCTGTCATTTTTAAAGCCGCATGCAGGGCATAATGTCCCCAAAGGATTTGAAGAGCTTTACGAGGGCAAAGACATAACTCCGGCAATTCAGCCGAACTGGAACAGGGACGATTCGCCACACGCAGAAGGTGTGAATGTGGGCCGTCCGGGTAATTTGCCCTATGTCGAATTCTGGAAGGAGGCGAGCAAGGACCAATGGAAGGATATGACCCGGCGTTATTATGCCAACTGCACCTGGATTGATGATATGTTTGGCAGGACGATGAAGGCGCTCGAAAAAAAAGGACTGCTTGAAAATGCACTCGTTATTTACCTTTCGGATCATGGCGAAATGCTGGGAGAGCGTTACTATCGCTTTAATAAGTACTGTCTTTATGAAGCAAGTGTACGGGTACCTTTAATAATTGCTGGTTCGGCACTACCGAAAGAATTTAAAGGCAAAAAAGATAAACGCCCGGCCGAGTTAACTGATGTTTACCCAAGCATTCTAAAGGCAGCCGGAATCAATGTTGCAGATGAACTTCCGGGAATTAACCTGTTAAGCAACGAAACCAGGGCAGCTAATTTCTGTGCTTTTCACGAAAGGGCAGATGAAGCTGCTTTTATGTGGCGCACAGAGAAATACAAACTCATTCTGCAATTCAGCAGAAATGAAAATGCCAGTGAGTACCAAATGTCTGATGTTATCGGTGGTGAGTTTTATTATTTAATGACAGATCCTCAGGAATGGAATAATCTGTTCGACACAAAAGAAATTGAAGAGCTGCAAACTAAAATGACTGAAGAGTTGATGGAGCAGATGAAAAAACTAAAAGAATCGTTAATTAAGGTAGTTCAATAAATCTACAGACTGATTCAGATAGTATAATGGGAGTATTGTATGGTTTAGGGAATAATCGTCGCAGTTTAGGCATTTCAACCGTTAAATTTAGTAATGGAGAAAAGTGTGAAACGGGTTACTATGAGCTGGATGCTGAGCTTCATTTAATTCCAAAAAACGATGTGAAAACGAATACATTTAACTCATTCTCCCTTACATCTGGTGCATTTTTGCCAGGTTATGCTTGTGAATAAAACCGAATCGCCCCATTTAAAAAGCTTAATTCAGCTTCAGGTCTTCCTGTTTTTTGCCAGTGAAGTATAAACCCCCATTAAACACAAAACGGTGAAAGTGGTAAAGACTACCTTTGTACTTGTTACGAACTGAGCTAAATTGTCAATATTAATTTGTGATTTACCCAAAAACCAGTGAATGGTTAAGGCGGCAATTGCCATGCTAAGCATCATTCCGGTGGTGC
>JBFEWU010000240.1:0-7490 GCA_041546215.1 Draconibacterium sp.
AAGGACTCGACAAAACACCAGAACGAGTTGCCAAAGCCCTGCAATTTATGTTACAGGGTTACAAAACAGATCCTGTTGAAATTCTCAAATCTGCCATGTTTAAAGAAGATTACCGGCAAATGGTAATTGTAAAAGACATTGAAATTTATTCGATGTGCGAGCACCATATGCTTCCTTTTGTGGGCAAAGCTCATGTGGCTTACATTCCGAACGGAACCATTACGGGACTCAGTAAAATTGCACGTGTAGTTGATGTATTTGCCCGTCGTCTTCAAGTTCAGGAGCGCCTGACTACTCAAATTAAAGATTGTATTCATGACACCTTGAAGCCGCTTGGGGTTGCGGTTGTTATTGAGGCACAACACCTTTGCATGCAAATGCGGGGCGTACAAAAACAGCACTCGATAACCACAACTTCCGATTTTACCGGGGCTTTCCAGAAAGTAGCTACACGCGAAGAATTTATTAAATTGATTAGCACTAAATTAAGCTAGTCCTTTACGTCCAGCCTTAGCGCCTGGATTTACAAAAATTCAATACAGACCGGACTTGGCAATTCAATTTTCTTCCCTGAAAATTCGGGGATGCCATTTTCGTGATTGATCTTGAAAACCGTGATATCGTTGCTTCTTTGGTTGGCAACCAACATCCAGTTTCCATCGGGAGTAATTCCAAAATTACGAGGCCAGTCTCCCTCTGCCGAAACCGTTTTCAAGCCCGACAAGGTATTGTATTGGTTCACCTTAAACACAGCTATTGAGTTATGTCCGCGATTCGATCCGTAAACAAATCTGCCATCTTTCGAAATGTGGATATCGGCACAATAACTATCCCCCTTAAAACTTTCAGGCAAAGTTGAAACATTCCCTACAACCTGCCATATTCCTTCATTGCGCTTAATTGTTTCAATGGAAGATTTTAATTCATAGATCACATAAATTACTTCCTTGTTGGGATGAAAATCAAAGTGGCGAGGTCCTGCTCCCGGCCTGAGTTTTAAGAATTTCTGCTGCTTGCTTATTAGCTCATTATCTTCGAGATAAAAGATATTCAGCTTATCGGTTCCGAGATCAGCACCCAGTACCTGCTTGTCGTAAGGCGAAAATTTTATGGAATGAGCGTGCGGTTTGTCTTGCCGCTTTTGGTTTGGGCCAGAGCCGGAATTTACGATTACCGAACTTGCTTTTTTCAAAGAACCATCCTTATTTACCGGATAAAGCGATGTTGTACCACCTGCGTAGCAGGCAACTGCAACATTTCTGCCATCTTGCGATACATCAACATGACAGGGCCCATCACCATTCGACGACTGCCGGTTTATCAATTTCAGGCTACCATCTTTTTTAACTTTGTAAGCAACAACCGTTCCTCCCGTTCTTCCGGCTTTGCTCCTAACTTCCGAAACAGCATACAAATATTTTCCACTGGGCGATAGTCTCAGAAAGGATGGATTCTCAATTCCTTCGCAGGTTTTCTCCAGTTTCACATCTCCGGTTTCAAGATCCAGACTACAGTATGAAATTCCTTTGGCACCCTCAGAAGTATAGGCCCCTACATAAAATTTTTGAATTTTCGTTTGCTGGGCAACAACACTTATTGAAAAAAACAGAACGTTTAAAATCACAATAATAGTCTTCATGTTTTTTATTTAATTGTATCTTACGAAGATAAAACGAAACGAAATGAAATCACCAGTTATCGCTAAAAAATCACCGAAAATGCTCACTCTTGATCCCGGCACATATTACTGGTGCTCCTGCGGCTTAAGTAAAAATCAACCCTTTTGTGATGGATCACACCAGGGAAGTGAATTTACACCACTGCCGTTTAAGATTGAGGAGAAAAAAGACCTCTGGCTGTGCCAATGCAAACATTCGGCAAACAAACCGTTTTGCGATGGCAAACATCGTGAGCTTTAATCACGCGTTTCAGGAAACCTCCCTGAAAAACTCCTTTCCTGCCGTACAAAGGGGGCAGGTATAATCTTCCGGCAAATCCTCAAATGCGGTTCCCGGGGGTATCCCGGAAGCCGGATCACCTTCCTCGGGATCGTACTGATAACCACATATACTACAAGAATAAATGCCATCTCCACCTTGCTTGTCTTCTTCCTGTTCAGGCGGTATTTCTTCTGCAATCTCGGTTTCTGTCTCCTCCTGTTCCAATTTATCCTCATCGATATAAGTAGGTGAATTTTTGGGAGATCGCATTTTGTATTTGGAGTGGTAATACTCATAGGTCAAAGGTTCTTCATTGGAAAGCACATCCCCATCAACTACTTCAGCGATAATTAAATAATGCGTTCCAACATCCAATGAATCAAGAACTTCACAGTCGAACCAGGCTACAGACGAATCAACCACAATGGGTGCTCCCGTTTGGGCAGTAATGGTTTTGAGTCCGTCAAATTTATTGATGTCAGCGCCCGACATAAATCCAAACCTGCCGATCAGAGAAGTATCCACGTCTTTTTTCAAGACTGAAATTGAAAACCTTTTACTCTCCAGTATTTTTTTTGCCGAATAATTATTCTTATTACAACTTATGGCAATTTTCGAAGGCTCAGCAGTAACCTGAAAAGCTGTATTTGCAATATATCCGGCCTTTTCTCCATCCTGTTCAGTAGCAATTAAATATAGTCCGTATGAAAGTTTATGGAAAGCTGAGTAATTCATTCTTAAAGATTTTTATTTTAGTTCCTCTAAATTTAAGAATACATTCCCACAAAACGCTTCAATTAAAAATTTATTTATTTAATTTCGGGTCAAACTCTTTCATCATGAAAAATATTGCTCTACTTTTTTTACTCGTACTATTGGGTGTGTCTGCTGCGGCTCAAAGCGACGATCTAAAGTCTGAAATAAAAAAACTTCAGAATTACAACACTAATCTCGACCATAAAATCGATCGTTTGGAGAAGCTTATTGATGATGTGCTCTGGTACAACAAGGTTGGTGACATTGCCCATGTCGACAAACTCTATATTTATGGGCCACCAAAATGGAAGGAGAAAAATCCAACGGCAAAAGGAGCCGGAAATCCGGTGAAATTCTGGACTTACGCATTCTTTCCCAATCACATTGATATAAATAAGAAATATCCGCTTATTGTTCTACCGCACGGTGGAGTTCATTCAGATTTTACGACTTACTATGTTCACATTGTTCGCGAACTCACCAGCCAGGGATACGTTGTTGTAGCACCCGAATATCGTGGAAGTACGGGGTATGGGAAAGGCCACTATGAAAAGATTGATTATGGCGGTCTGGAAACAGAAGACACCTACTACAGCCGTAATTACATGATTGAAAATTATGATTTTATTGATAAAAACAGGGTAGGAATTATCGGCTGGAGCCACGGAGGCTTAATTACTTTAATGAATATTTTCGATCATCCGGATGCTTATCAGGTGGCATTTGCAGGTGTTCCCGTGAGCGACCTAATCGCACGAATGGGATATCACTCGCAGTCTTACCGCGATTTATACGAGGCCGAGTACCACATTGGGAAAAGTGCGAACGACAACGTGCAGGAATACCGTAAACGCTCACCGGTTTGGAACACACATAAATTTGACGGAACTCCGCTCCTGATCCATACCAACACCAACGACGACGACGTAAATGTTTTGGAAGTGGAACATTTAATTAAATCCTTAAAAGCCGAAGGCAAACCATTTGATTATGAGATTTTTGACGCGCTTCCCGGCGGACACTCCTTTGACCGGATGGATACAAAAACCGCCAAGGAAATAAGGCTTCGAATTCACAAGCATTTAGCCAGGATTTTAAAACCGGAAAAACCCTTTAACTCCTTGGATGAATTGCAAAAGGCAGGTTATAAATTCTAAATCAGCTTTTCTAAAACAAGCGAAATATTTTTATTTTGGGAAAAATGGAATTTAATTTTCCAAAATATGGACAAAAAATAGGATTTATTTCGAATTTTGGCTACTTTTAGTTTCTCAAACGCAAATACCATGGCAATTCCAAAATTGAAAAACCAGTACAAAGTATTCATTGTTGAAGACAATGTCTTATACGCACGTGTACTAAAGAAGCAATTAACTGATGACGGATTGGTGGTGAAAGTATTTCACAATGGTACGGACTTCATCAATAGTCTGCATGAAAAACCGGATGTGGTAACGCTTGACTACACGCTGCCGGATATATCAGGGAAAGAGGTTCTTGCAGAAGTTCAGAAAAAACTTCCTGGGGCCCAGGTAATTGTCATATCGGCACAAGAAGATATTTCGACTGCAATTGAACTGATGAAAAGCGGGGCCTACGACTATATTATGAAGGCACCGGACACGCGCGAAAAGTTGAGTCATATTATAAAGAACATTTACCAAACCGATCAGCTAAAAACCGAAAACATTATTCTGAAAGATGCGGTTAAGGAAAAGTTCAACTTTAAAAACCTGATAAAAGGAAACAGTCGAGAAATCGACCATGTATTTGAGCTGATGAACAAAGCCATACAAACCAACATTTCAGTTTCTATTTCGGGAGAAACAGGAACAGGTAAAGAATTGGTTGCAAAGGGCATTCATTACAATTCAAGAAGAAGCACAAAACCTTTTGTGGCCGTTAATGTTTCGGCCATTCCTGACGGACTGATTGAAAGTGAATTATTCGGACACGAAAAAGGCGCTTTTACCGGTGCCGATTTTAAAAAAATAGGCAAATTTGAGCTGGCCAACGGAGGTACCTTATTTCTTGACGAAATAGCCGATCTGAATTTGAACCTGCAGGCCAAACTATTAAGAGTTATCCAGGAAAGAGAATTGGTTCGACTGGGAGGAAATGAAACCATTCCCCTGGATGTAAGGATTATTACAGCCACCCATAAAAACCTGGCAACCCTGTCGGGCGACGAGCAGTTTCGGCAGGATTTGTATTATCGTTTACTCGGACTTCCCATCGAGATTCCACCCTTGCGTCAGCGTGGGAATGATAAGATTTTATTGGCCAAGTTTTTTGTCGACGAGTTTTGCAGGGATAATGGAATGGAGCCGAAAACCATTTCCAGCGAGGCAAAACAAATGCTTTTGTCGTATCACTATCCGGGAAATATTCGCGAATTAAAAGCAATTATGGAACTTGCTTGTGTAATGTCTACCCGCGATGTAATTAAAACCAGCCACTTAAATATGAATGTCGATGAAAGTGTGCAGAACCTGCTGGCAGCTGAGAAGACACTTGAAGAGTATAATGACGAAATTGTAAAATTCTTTCTGAATAAATACAACCAGAATGTGCGCCTGGTGGCATCGAAGCTGGGCATTGGAAAATCAACTATATACAGGATGTTGCAAAAGAGCATGAACTAAGTTTTTTTAAAACCATAAAAAAATCCCGGTTCGCACTGAACCGGGATTTTCTTTTTAATAGCTGGGTGTAAAGTTATCCTTCGTAACTGTTAACTCCAATGGTTTCCATTTTTCTGTCTACCTTTTTAACCAGGCCCTGAAGAACTTTTCCAGGTCCTACTTCAGTAAACGAGGTGGCACCGTCGGCAATCATATTCTCAACAATCTGTGTCCATTTAACCGGGGCTGTTAACTGTGCAATCAGGTTTTGTTTAATAACCGCAGGATCTGATACCGGCTCTGCATTCACATTTTGATAAACCGGACAAGTTGGAGTATTAAAAGCAGTTGCTTCGATGGCTGCTGCCAGCTCTTCCCGGGCCGGCTCCATAAATGGCGAATGAAAAGCTCCGCCAACCACCAGTTTAATCGCTCGTTTTGCGCCCTTTTCAGTCAACAACTCACAAGCTTTATCAATTCCCTCAACCGAACCGGAAATCACCAGTTGGCCGGGACAATTGTAATTTGCCGGAACAACCACGTCGTCAATCTCAGCACAAACAGCCTCAACCACATCGTCGGCTAAACCCACAATTGCAGCCATTGTCGAGGGTTCAGTTTCGCATGCTTTTTGCATTGCCAAGGCACGCTGCGAAACCAATTTCAATCCATCTTCGAAATTTAAGGCTCCATTGGCTACCAATGCCGAAAATTCACCCAATGAGTGACCGGCAACCATATCAGGTGCAAAGTTTTCAAGGGTTCTTGCCAGCAGTACCGAATGCAGGAAAATAGCTGGTTGTGTCACTTTGGTTTGTCTCAGATCCTCCACTTCGCCTTCAAACATAATGCGGGTAATGTCGAATCCTAAAATATCGTTTGCTTTTTCGAATAAGGCTTTCGCCTCAGCTGAATTTTCGTATAAATCCTTTCCCATTCCGGGGAATTGTGCTCCCTGACCGGGAAAAACAAATGCCTTCATAATTTGAATTTTTAAATCTGCGCGCAAAGTTAAATTAAATTCATGAGTTCAAACTGAATTGTTATGCATTGTAAATAAATTGATAAAAAACTTCATTGCAGAATCGAAAATCGGGTTAATTGGTTCGATAATTTAAGCCTGATTAAAGTCGCACTGATTTAAGCAAAAATCAATGTCATTATCCCATATTTTAAAAGCAAGCCTGCGCCACTGGCCATAAGAAACCTCCCGAATCTGAATTTCACCATTCCGGCAGCAAGGGCAATTATTGGTGAAGAAAGTGGAAAGAGGTTAAAAACGAAAATGATAAGCAATCCAAATTTGTTAATCTGCCTTTCAGCTTTAATCATTCGTTTTGGTCCCAATAACTCAAAAATTCTTTTCGGACGAATCAGTTTGCCAATATAGTAATCTATGCATTGTGCAAAAATGGCCGTGCTTAGAGCCAATAGTATGAGTTCCAAATGGGAACAATAAGACAGATAATATACAAAGGCCAGTTCCACAGGCATTAACAGGAAAAACAGGTAGCCCGAGAAATGGATTAAGCCGAAGGAAAAAATACTCTCGGTTTTATCTGCAAAAAGTTCCCGGCCAATGGTAAATGAGATCAAACAAATGGCAAGGGCAGAAGTTAAGAGAGTATAATAAAATCTCTTTGGGATTACCAATTTATTCATTCTCTGTTTTTGCCTCATAAGATCATGGCATGTTATTTCTATTTTCATGCATCTCACGAAATCCATATTCTCCTTCTCCAACCAAAGTTACATCAAGTTGGTCATTTATGCGAATTCTAACCCCCTTAACCGAACCGCCCTCTTTTGATGCCCGGAAGTGGGTGTTATTTCCCAAAGTTATAAAATGATTCGGATCAGGCTTATGCCAAAGCCCGGCAGGATATGTATTAAGACCAAAGCAGTAAAATCAAAAATGCTTCCATTTGGAGAGGAGTTGGCCCGGTATTGGATAAAGCTGCGCTCTCCCTGATCAATCCCTTACCTGACTGGACACCGGGAAAGCTGGAAGGAGAAACTGTTGAAGTAAATACCACTGTTCCCATTCGATTTAAACAAGACTAAAATGTATTCCCAACAATTCCGATAACGAAGAAGCTTCACATCTAATCGATTCTAAAATCGGTATAATTTGCCTTTTCAAAAACTTCCCTGTGTGCGTCGGTCATAC
>JBFEWU010000406.1:0-4038 GCA_041546215.1 Draconibacterium sp.
ACGAGCTGCCGGATCATTTCCTCGGCATCCTCGTCTCCCGTGCCTTCCGCGACAGACGTAAGCTCGGCGTATGCCGAGTACGACCCGGGCGCCTTGATGCCGAGGGCCCGGATACGCTCGGCGATCTCGTCGACGGCAGCCGCGAGTTCCGTGTACTGCTGCTCGAACATCTGGTGCAGCGTGTTGAACTGCGGGCCGGTGACGTTCCAGTGATAGTTATGCGTTTTCAGGTACAAGGTATAACTGTCAGCCAGCAGGCGCGCGAGGCCCTGCGCGATGTCCTGTCGATCCTGTTCTTTAATGCCAATATCAATTTCCATGTCTTTAACACAAGCAGGCAATACAACTAATGCCATAAATAAGATAAGGTAATATTTAACAATAAACTTTTTCATTATTCTCAGTTCTAGAATTTAATGTGGCAACTCACTGATGGAATTATTGGAAATATACACACTTGTTTATACTTTGTTTCGCCTGTGACCGATGTTTGCGGATAGTACATATATGCATTCTGACGGGCATATGCATTGTATACGCCAAGTTTCCATTCGCGATAAAGATTTCCTTTTCGTTTTTTAAATGTTATACCAAGGTCTAAATGATGAAATGCAGGTAAGCGATAGTCGTTGTATTTTACGAAATATTGAATGCGGTGGGTATCTTCAATATCAATACCGGTAATAAAATCTGTTATCCAATAATCGATTGGTCCTGCTGCCTGGTAATCCTGAACCGGAATTGTAGCAGCCATACCAGTTTGGTAGGTCCACAGAGCCGAACATTCAATATTATCCGTTAAATCATATACACAGCCCAGATTAATATCATGTCGGCGGTCGAATTTAAAGGGGAAAGCATTACCGCTATTAATACTCTCAAATTTGCGATTGTTCCATGCCAGCGTGTAATTAAACCATGCAGTTAATCGCAAAGTTTTGTAATTCCATGAGTTTTCAACACCCCAGGCTTCGCCAACACCTGTTTCAACCAGATCTTCCCAATTATCGTAAATATCCATAAAGCTGTTCCCGGCTTTGAAATTTATTACGCCAACCATGGTTTTGTGGTATGAGTCGAATGTGTAAGAAAACTTGTCGTTAACGTTAAGATAGAAGCCCATCGTTATTTGTTGTGAATTTTCGGGCTTGACCTTTTTGGTAGCTGGCACCCAAATATCTGATGGTAAGCCCACGCTGCTATTGGTTAACAAATGTAAGGGTTGTATCATTTTGTCGTACGACAAAAACAAGCTTAATTTGTGACCAAGGACCAGATTTGCATTTGCCCTTGGAGTTAAATAACTACGGTTTTGACCTCCTAATTTATACTGATCGAAACGCAGTCCTCCCATCAGGGTAAATTTGCTGCCAATATTAAACTGGTCGTCCACAAAGAAAGCCAGTGCCTTATTATTTACTTTGCCGTTTCCCCTATGTATATTCTCGCCATTGCGTTGTTCAATTTCTTGTTCACCGGGAAGGAAGCGATTTAATTCTCCACACGTTCCAAACTGCATTTGATTATTTGGCAAATACCAATCGAAGAGAAATTGTAGTTTACTATTATTTACACGTGTTTTGTAAACAACATCGGACCAAATTTTTTCTTCGCCGTACCCGTTTTTAACGGTTTGGCTGAACTTGTTGTGTATGTTATAGCGGAATGAGCCACTGGAAAGAGTTGCGTTTAAATAAAGCCTTTCCCCACATTGACAGGTCCATCGCAATGCGCCAGTTCGGTTTCCCCATTTAAGTTTAACCTTTGTACTTTGGGTGGTTTCGCCCTCCTCATACGTGTATAAATCTTTAAAGAAAGAAGACAAACGGTCGCCACCGCCATAAAAACTTACATACAAGCGATTTTTAGGATTAAGTTCGAAATTGAATTTTGCGTTTAAGTCGTATAGATTTAATCCGGGGATAACAACCTCATTATTTGAAGCCTGACTTATTTTGGCAATACCTGTTACGAATAAATCGAGTAAGGTGCGTCTGGCTGAAATTAAATACGATGATTTTCCTTTTCTAATAGGTCCCTGGTGCGTAAATTTTGAAGTTATCGGGCCAATGGCAATATCTGTTTCAGACTGGTTCTTATTTCCCTCTTTCATTCGCACATCAATAACCGACGATAGCCGGCCACCATAACGAGACGGGAAACCACCCTTGTAAAAATTCACACTTTGCAGCGCTTCGGGTGTAAATACGGAGACAAAACCAAACAAATGGGTAGCATTATAAACGGGAACTCCATCAAGCAGTATCAGGTTTTGATCGGGGCTGCCACCGCGTACAAACACTCCGGCACTTCCTTCGAAACCTTGTTGAACGCCAGGTAACACTGTCAGGCTTTTTATTACGTCTTGCTCTCCGGCAAAGGCAGGCAGGGCATTAACCATCTGCATATCTATTTGTTCGTACCCGACGAACTTTGATTCCCGGGTCAATTCCTTTGCTTTTATAATGACTTCCTCTAAATCGTTCTTTGTGCTTAAATAAATATTAACCGTGGTGTCGTTTTGTGCATTAAAAGATCGTATTTCTTCTTTGTACCCAACAAATGAAACACGTAGCTTTACATTATTTTCAGGAACGTTAATCGAATAAAAGCCATAAGCATTACTAATTGTCCCTTGCTTATTGTTTTGGTCGTATACAGTTGCATGGTACAGGTTTTCTTCCGAAACAGAATCGCGAATAAAACCTGAGATTGTTATACCCTTTTGCGCGAATACCGGAACAACTGTGCTTGTGAATACGAGTAAAAAGGCGAATGTTTGTTTGGTCATCTTTGAAAGAATTAGAGGCAGGTCATTTGTATTCTCATACCAAGAACATCAAAATGACAATTGGACATAACCACCAAATGGTTTTAAATCTGAATGTTTTGTCGAATCAATTAATCGAAATAAAACCAGCTGAATTGTACGATGCAAAATCTATTAATCTCTATAAATCCAGGTTATCCTGTTTACCGGAGTTGGAAATCCTTATGCAAATCCGCAAGGCGATTAGGAACTTGAGTTCATAAATCAAAATTTTAATTGCCCGATTGGATACGAAAGTTGGAACTGGAGCATATTGTTTTTGTTAATTGAGCCCTTGTATTGTCCATCAGCTTTTTTTGTTTTATCACCAAATCCCTGCTCTTTGAACCCAATGATGTAATTCACTGACCATTTCAATTTATATTTTTGACTTCCCAGTCCAATAATCCAATTAAATTCTGGCTTCTCATTAACCACAGCGTAGTTCACCAGCCAGGTCGATTCAATACCACCCTTAACAAAAAAGTTTTTACTCAATAACATCTTTAGATGAAGGGGTACAACAACATAATGCATAGGAAGTTTGTCCCAGACTTCAATTTTTTCATTTCCATAAGGATCACCTTCCGTTATTTTGTTATTGTCTGGATCATAACCACCACCTCCTATATAAACCGTATGCTGCTGCTGCATTTGTTTATAACGATATGCGATCCCAAAATCGGCCGAGAACCTCCAAAATAAATTTCGCGAGGCATAAACTCCTATACCGGTCCCAAAACCATTCCTGGCTTTCCAGCCACGATATTCGGGTTCTTTGCGAGGCATAAACCATGAGCCTTCGGTGCTTATACCATATTCAGTTTTTTGTTGTGAAAAGCTAAACATTGAAATACAACTTAGTAAGATGAAAATAATTGGTAATGTTTTCATACGATTAAAATTATTTATTTATAAGGTATCGTATGGAACTCGATGTATTTTAACCATCCTCTTGGGTGTGAATAATTTACATCTTCGTTTCATATTATCTGTTTTAAAATGGAAGATCAATTGTGTACTGATCTTCCATTTTTAGTAATTAATTGATCGTTAGATTTATGGGTTTATTTGGAATAGATTTGAGTTTCCCATTGCACGAGAAATTATTGATTATAGCATAGGCTTAGGGTCCACCTAACTCCCCCTCGGTCGGAATAAACTCTCTCCCTCTTCACTGTGCCATAATTAGTAGGCGTAGTTGATTTTAACCTTTGGAAGGAATGTAT
>JBFEWU010000360.1:0-4828 GCA_041546215.1 Draconibacterium sp.
CCCCAGTTCTTCATTCAAAAATTTAGCCGTATGCGATTTTTTATTCGTGGCCACTTCCTCGGGAGTTCCTGTGCAAAGAATTTTACCCCCGTGTTTTCCACCTTCCGGGCCAATATCAATTATGTGGTCGGCAACTTTTATCACATCCAGGTTATGTTCGATTACAATCACCGTATTGCCTTTTTCCACGAGTTTATTCAGGACTTCCAGCAATACCCGGATATCTTCAAAATGAAGTCCGGTTGTTGGTTCATCAAGAATATAAACCGTTTTCCCGGTATCGCGTTTCGCCAGCTCCGAAGCCAGTTTCACACGCTGCGATTCGCCACCCGAAAGTGTGGTTGACGACTGCCCAAGGGTAATGTAGCCTAAACCAACATCCTGCAAGGTTGATAGTTTGGTGGCAATGGATGGAATGTGTTCGAAGAATTCAACTCCCTGGTTAATGGTCATATTCAACACATCGCTTATGGATTTTCCTTTGTAGCGTACTTCCAGTGTTTCGCGGTTGTAACGTTTGCCATTGCATTTGTCGCAATGCACATACACATCGGGCAGGAAGTTCATTTCTATAAGTTTTAGTCCACCACCCTGGCACTCTTCGCAGCGCCCGCCTTTTACGTTAAAGGAAAAACGTCCGGGTTTGTACCCCCTGATTTTTGCCTCGGGCAATTGCGCAAACAAACTACGGATGTCGCCAAAAACATTGGTATAAGTAACCGGATTCGAACGCGGTGTTCGTCCGATTGGCGACTGGTCGACCCGAATAACTTTATCGATAAATTTGAGGCCTTCCACCTTTTTATAGGGCAGCGGATCTTTTACCGATTTATAAAAGTGCTGGCTTAAAATGGGCTGCAAAGTTTCGTTAATTAAGGTGGATTTACCACTTCCCGAAACGCCGGTAACACAAATAAACTTTCCCAATGGAATTTCAACGGAAACATTGTTGAGGTTGTTCCCGGAACACCCGGTAATCTTTAAAATATCGGATTTCCCATTACGGCGTGTGGCAGGAACCTGAATTTGTCTTCTGTCGTTTAGGTAATCGGCCGTGAGTGTTTTTGCTTTTAAAACCTCTTTGGGTTTACCGGCAGCAACTACCTCGCCGCCGTGACGCCCGGCGTAGGGTCCCATATCAATTAAATGGTCGGCATGCATCATGGTGTCTTTATCGTGCTCAACCACAACCACCGAGTTTCCTGAGTCGCGCAATTGCTCCAGTGCCTGAATGAGTTTCAGGTTATCGCGGTGGTGCAAACCAATGCTGGGTTCATCCAGAATATAGAGCACGTTTACCAGTTGCGAGCCAATTTGTGTAGCCAAACGAATACGTTGCGATTCGCCACCCGAAAGGCTTTGAGCCGTTCGGTCGAGAGCCAGGTAATTCAATCCAACCCCCAGCATAAAACCAAGGCGGTCGCGAATTTCCTTAATTACCTCGTAGCCAATTTTAAGCTGACGTTCGGAAATACGTTCCTCCAAACCATCGAGCCAAACACCCAGCTCATCCAAATCCATTTTCGATAGCTCCGAAATATTTTTTCCATCGATTTTAAAATGCAGCGATTCTTTTTTCAAACGCATTCCTTTGCACTCGGGGCACTCAATTTTTTTCACGAACTGGTTGGCCCATTTCTGTGCGGTTTTCGAGGTATTTTCTTCGCGCTGGCTATCGATATATTTTATCACACCCTCGTAAGTCATCATATAATTCAGACTGTTACCCAGCGGTGTGTTTTTTAGCTGAATACGTTCATTGGTCCCGAATAAAACTTCATTTAAACCATCTTCGGGAATATCTTTTACCGGTGTCTTTAAATCGAAACCATGCTTTTCACCCAGCGCTTCGATTTGCCAAAAAATTAGCGAATTTTTGTAGGGCCCCAGTGGAGCAATTCCTCCTTTGCCAATACTTTTATCTTTTTCGGGCAAAATCTTGTCCATATCAATTTCGGTGACACGCCCCAAACCGTTACATTTGGGACAGGCACCCTGCGGCGAGTTAAACGAAAAATTATGTGGTGCCGGCTCGTTGTAAGAAATGCCCGTAGTGGGGCACATCAACAAGCGGCTGTAGTATTTTGCCTCATCGGTGTCGTGATCGAGAATCATTAAAATTCCGTGGCCGTGTTTCATGGCCGTTTGCACACTATCTTTCAGGCGCTTTGTGCCAGCATCGTCAACCACCACTTTGTCGATCAAAATCTCGATAAAGTGATTTTTATAACGATCCACTTTATGGTTGTGCATTAGCTCTGTCAGCTTGCCATCAATGCGTGCCGTTAAAAATCCTTTGCGGCGAATTTGGTCGAACAGTTCGCGATAATGTCCTTTACGCCCTTTAACAACCGGTGCGAGAATATTAATACGTTTCCCGGCAAAATCGTTTTTAATGAGGTTAATGATTTTTTCTTCGGTGTACTTTACCATTTTTTCGCCGGTGTTGTACGAAAAAGCTTCACCGGCGCGGGCGTACAACAAACGCAAAAAATCGTAGATTTCGGTAACTGTACCCACTGTCGATCGCGGATTGCGGGTAGTAACTTTTTGCTCGATGGAAATAACCGGGCTTAAACCGGTGATCTTATCCACATCGGGGCGTTCCATATTCCCCAAAAACGAACGGGCATAGGCAGAAAAAGTCTCGATATAACGGCGCTGCCCCTCGGCATAAATGGTATCGAAAGCCAGCGATGATTTTCCACTTCCACTTAATCCCGTAATAACAGTTAGTTTATTTCGCGGAATTTCAACATCAATGTTTTTCAGGTTGTGCACACGAGCCCCCTGAACAATGATCTTTTCTTCCTGTTCAATTTCTTCTGACTGAAGTGCTGTATTTTGTTTGTCTTTTTTTGCCATGTTTTTGAAATGAGCCCTAAAAACGCTGACGGGAAACATACTTCCCTTCAGGTAGGTTTAGGGAGAAGCTTCCTATTCCGGGATTTCGACCCAATACCTTTTTCTGCCCGAGTATGTCAATTTGTTTTCGCGTAGCCAGGGATTAAAATCCTTTAATACTTTATAGCTGATATCGTGTTGTTTGGCAAAATCAGTAAAACTTGACACCGAGCCTTTTATTTCAACCTTTTTAGTGGGTATGACCGGGTATTTTTCCTCCTCTGAAATATAGAAATTGTATTTCTCCGGACTTTCAAGAATGAGTTTTAAGGCCACAATGCGATAGACATAACGTGCTGTTTCGGTGGTTATCAGCAAGTCGTAATAATCATCTTCCTTCTGACTCTCCATCTGGCGTCGTATGCCATTCATACCCCGGTTGTATGAAGCTGCCACCAAGGTCCAGCTACCAAATTTTTTGTACGAATCTTTTAGATAGGCACAGGCAGCGCGTGTGGCTTTTTCAATGTGGTAACGTTCGTCAACCTCGCTGTTTACTTCCAGGCCGTAATCGGTGGCAGTACCTTTCAAAAACTGCCAAAAGCCCACTGCACGGGCTGGAGAGACTGCACGCGGATTAAAACCGCTCTCGGCCAAAGCCAGGTACTTAAAATCGTTGTGAATACCTTCTTCCTTTAAAATGGGTTCGATGATTGAAAGATAGCGGGGGGCCAGTTTTATGTAGCGAATGGTTTGCGAATGAAAATAGGCATTGGATAGTAACTCGCGGTCGAGTGCTTCTTTTACATCAAAACGATCGAGCGGCATAGGTTCACCGGCAAAACTCACCTCATTGGGTAATTCAAACGCTTCGACACGTAACTCTTTTTCTACCACAATTTTTGAATCATCGCCACGTGCCGAATTCAGGATCATGACTATTACTACCACTTTTGCGGCAATAATTACCGGCAACAAAATCTTCCACCACTTTTTCTTCTTCATCAAAGTTCCTTTTCCCATTAATTAAGGGCTACAACCCATTGTTTATTATCACCTGTTTACCCCCGACTTAAAAGCCGCGGCAAAAAAATTAATCTGCAAAAGTACAATTTTTGAACAGATTACGTACTGGTTAACAATGAAAAAGGCCCGGTTGTTTACCAAGCCTTAAAGAATTCGAACATTCTTATTTGTAAATATTTTGTCGATGCCCAATTTATATGATTTCAATAATCAACTCCCCCTTTTTCAAGTCGGTAGATTATTCTGTAATTCCGAACTCTTAATCTGAAGATATTCGCAAATCCCTTTATCTTTTGGGTTCCCAATTGAACTGGATTTTCGGCAAGAAGTTTAATCTGCGATAAAATGTCACGACCAATTTCTTTGGGCAGCTTTAATAACTGTTTTTCAGCTGATTTACGAAAAACTATTTTAAAACTATTTCACATGAAGCTTCTCAAATTTGGAAATCACATCTTCAAAAAGAACCAAAGGTTCAGTTACAACATTCTGAATATCATCTCTATCTTCAATGAATTCCAAATACTCTTCAATAAATTGTTTATGCTTTTCCAAATCAATCTGAACAGCGATTCTCTTCCCATGTTCGTCTGTTAAATACTTGATTCCTTCCATGTCAGTATCATTACTTTCTTGTTCAAAAGATACCAAAAAAGAATCAGACCTTTTTTGCAACAAGTTTTTCACTTTTAAACGCTCAATGGAATTACAGAAACAGTGCCAAAAAAAGTCACACCCCCACAAAATGCAAGGGCATGACCATAGAATAGATGTTGGTTGGATGTTTATAGTAAAATAAAATATGATGGCCAAGATAGTAGTTTACACCCAGTATATCTGAAGGTAGCATATCGGAGGTAAACTGTATACGACCGAAGTCAAGTCCTAAAACTTGAGATAGATGTTTGGCCAATGTTGTTTTACCTACACCGGGGATATCTTCTAAAAGTAAGTGTCC
>JBFEWU010000073.1:0-15632 GCA_041546215.1 Draconibacterium sp.
GAAAAATGACAAAATTGACGAAAATCAGCCATTATATTTTCACTTTATGTGACTCTAAGCTTTGCACTTATTTGCCAGTTTCGCTAATCTCTCAATTGCAGAACTAAATAGTAAAAGAGAATACGATCTCCTTTTTTATAAAAAGATCTTTTATTAATATAATTTATTGCCGAAACAATCCTAATAGAACTTGTACTCAAATTAAAGAACCTGAAACAAATTACTTCGCCTTCAAAACCTATATAAATAAAGAGATTCCAAATAAATGTAAACAAAAAATTATACCGTAATTTTTAGGTTGGAATATCAAAACTATCTACCTTCCGAATAGAAAATCAACTCTTGACCATTTTATGTTTTCGCACAAAATCGGGGTCTAAATCAATCCCCAATCCGGGTCCTGTTGGGACTTTTATTTTCCCATTTACAATTTCCAGGGATGATGTTGAACATTCAAAAGGTACATGAGTTTTTAATCCATGAGTCTCGTGATGAGGACCAGCATTGGGAACTGCAGAAACAAAGTGAATATCATAAAGATATCCCAGATCTCCTCCTGACATGTGTGGAACACAGGTTTTTCCAAACGCCGCAGCCATACGTGCAACCTTCATCGAACGAATATATCCTCCAAAATAAAAATTATCAGGTTGAACGATTTCGAGGCCATCATTTGCAATCAGCCATCGGAAATTATAAAAGCTTTGGTCCTGTTCTCCGTTTGCAATAGGTATTGTAAGCGCATCAGCAACTTGTTTTATATCTTCAAAATGCCAATATAACACAGGTTCTTCAAAATAATTATATTTATACTCTTCCAATATCCTGCCAATTTTTATAGCACCATTAATATCAAAATAACCATTTGAATCGGCATAAAGAGAAAAATCATTCCCGTAATGCTCACGCACAAGCCGAATTAATTTCTCAGATTTTCCGGGAAGACCGGCATAATGAATGTCAGTGGTTCCTGCATGCAGATATCCAATTTTAATTTTAAGAGCATTGGTATCGTATTGAGCAACCGTTTCTTTAATCCGTTCAAAATGTTCTTCAAGTGGCAAGTGCCGAAACTCAGTTGCGATATAAACACCGACCTCGGAATTATGAATTTCGCCTATTAATTGTCCCATTGACTTTTTGCTAATTTTTCCAAGCATATCTAAAATGGCAAATTCAATGGTTGCCAAAGGTATTCCAAGTGCCCTTCCGTTATATCTGAAGTTGAAATTGTAGTAATAAACTTTTTCTATTATTAAGTCCAGATCCCGGGCATCCTGACCCATAAAAAAAGGCTGCAGTTTATTTACGAATAAGGGCCAAAGCGACCTCAGCTCGCCATGCCCTACTGAAATCCCTTCTGCCCCATCAGTTGAACAGACACGACAAAGGAAACTATTCCCCGAACGCAACAATTCCAGCGTTTCAATGATTACCGGAGAAGTGAAAAGTTCTCTTTTTAAAACAGGTTGCTTAAGAATTTCGTCAAGTTTCTTATACTTTTCAATCACACTTTCCGAAACCAGATTTTGGGAGATTCCTGACAATGGCAGTGCGGCTGCCACTGCACCCGTTACCGCTGTTGAAATAAACTGACGTCGATTTGTTTTCATTGATCTGTTTTTGTTTAAAGTGATGAAAAAAATGGATTGTATGGAACTGTTTGTCAGACTTCGAATACGGTCTGTCTGGCTTTCACTGTGAGCAGAGTCGAACTGTGCTTCGCAGTTTTACCTATGTAATTTCACAAAAATGTATGGTGTTTCACGATTCAAATCAGGGTAAATTGTACCGTGATTTTCATTATCGAAAATTTTGATGAAATACATGTAATCCCACATTGGATTGATTTCGCCCGCTGGAACGGTTGCCTCAAAAACATCAGGTTCACCGGTTTTAACCATTGTAATTGTTTTATAATCCACATCCTGGTTAACACTTCTGTGACTTAACTCCAAATGTTTAATCCCGGAAGGAGCAGTAACTTTTACCCAGACTTTTAGCGGTTCACCCGCCGGCAAACCTGTAACCCGTTCATGGCTAATCTTAAATATTCCAGCCTGGCTTGACCGTGAAGCAGTTTTATATACTGGTGATTTACGCCCGGTGCCTTCGGTTTTGAAATCGTTTCTTTTCTGTTCGAGGTCTTTCAATCCTTTTTCGAGCATTACAAGTTCATCTTTCCAATGGCCACACAAATCTGCAACCCGAACACCCATCATTAAATCATCGGTATAAATATCACCTGCGGCATTTACAATTTGTCGCCAGGTTTCTATTGCATTTCGTTCATATTTAATAGCTTCATCCAAAGCTGAAATGTCCTTTGTTCGTTCAAACAGCCGGTAAGAAACCGCTGCAGGAATTCTGCGTGCATGAAAAAGTGACAAATTGGAAAGGATTTTTAAGTCGGCAATTGTTGAATTTAATTCTTTATTGTTCATACTACGACCGGCTTTTTCTGCATCAGAAATTAACCCATTTATTTCGTTTGATGTTTCTTCAAACCAGCGGCTGTTCGTTGAAGGAAGAATTCTTGGTGATTCGCCACCTTCAAGAAGCAACTTTGCTTCGTCATCAAAACTGGCAAATTGCTGAAGGTCGCTACCTGTATTTTTCGCATAATTCTCAAGGGTTCCCAACCGTTTCTTTTCGGCCCAGCCACGGGTCATGGGAAAACTTCTGTAGGGATAAACTGAAGCAATTATTCTTGGAAGAACCCAACTGGCTTTGTGCAAGGCCTGTTCAATGGCAGGAGCGACTTTTTCCCCAAAACGCCGTTCAAACTCCTTTTCCCAGATTTCAGGATAAGCCAGGTGATTATATCCAACACGACCAAATACCTGGAAAAAATGCCAGTAACGTTCAAATTCATAATCGAAATATTGGTACTTCGAATTTAACAACTGAAAGGGTTGTGCATGATGTGGTTGTGCTTCCATTTTTGTTGCCAGTGGTTCGTTTACTTCGAAACTGTTGCCATCGTATAAATGTGTCGATTCGGCAAACCGGCGCACATATTCCGGGTCGCCCCATAAAAGTATGCGTGAAGTACCGCCGTTCCATAAACGCCAGTGCATGTTGTATTCCTTTGGATAGCGCAACATGTCGGCATAACTGTGCCGCCGCTCACTTTTTTCAGGGTTTATCTGAGTCGGGTGAAATGGCATTCCCATCTGTTCCATCCAGTATTTGGTAGTTATTCTAAACTTTATTCCATTGTCGATGGCGCTTTGAATCACTGCATCCTGCAATTCCTTGGCACGTAAATCCATTTGCAGGTTGGGCACCCTGGTTTTCATCATTTTAAAAACATCAGTCCAAAAAACAACCTGTTCATCATTTTTCAATCCCGATTCATTGTGCATCCTAAACTGAATTGCATCCAAATCCGGAAAAACTTTTACAAATTTTGCCAGAGCCATTTTAGTGTAGTCGATTAAATTATTGCTGTTTACTCCCCATACCAGTCCGGGTACCGGTTCGTCAGGCGCCACTTTTGTTCCCGGAATGCCGCCACCCTGAACTCCGCCACGATAAATATGATCCCAAATCCCGGCAGTAAAACGGATACCCCTTTCGTGAGCCATTTCTATCAGACGATTAAATGCCTTTAGGTTTTTTTGCTGCTCTTCTGCTGTAATTCCTACCATTTTAACTTCCGGATAACTTTCCACATTAAAAAAGTAGGGATAGCATGGCGCCAGAAATCCACCATTCTCATAACCAAAAATCACCACCACCGAATTGAAGCGGTTTTCAGCCAAAAGATCAAAATATTTTTCCCAGTATTTTTCATCGTAAAAGCGACTTTCCCAGTAGGCCCGGTTCATGGTATAAAGGGAAACGGCGCGTTCAGTAACGTACGGTTTTTCCGTTATTTCCCTGATATCAGTCAGTGAATTTTTAGAATCATTATATCCGATTTGTTTTGCAAGGTCAAGCAGACCATACATTAAACCGGTATCATCAAACCCGCTGATTACCAAAACAGGTTTTCCCTCCCATTGAGTTTTCCAGACAGCCACAGACTGGGAAACGCCAGGAACAGAATGGTTTCCGGCTTTTAGTATTTTTGCAGCTTCATTGTCACCGTGTGATAAGCCAGCCGCAATAATCCAATCTCCTTTTGCATTTTTTACAGATTGAATTTCTTCAAAAGTGATATTTTTTGCGTTTAATGTTTCCACTAATTTGGAGATTCCGTGTTGAACCGGAATCCCTGGCTCATGATCAGTTACAATTGAAATTAATGGTTTCTGACCGTTTGTAAACAAGGCCAGAAAAAGTACTGGTAAGACAACCAGAAGCCTGCGTTTATTTATTTTCCTGAATAATTTCATCTGCACAAATTATTAAAGTTACTGACTAGTTGGTGGTTTTACTGTATCTCTTCCATCTGCATTTTCAACCAATTCCTGCCCGACGACAAAGGCAGGGAACTCACATGTGGTTTGTTCATTGTTGTTTCCCGATAAATCGGGGCAAGTTGTGTTTTTCTGAAACATGTTCGTTTCATATTAAAAGTTCAAAGTTGAGTTTTATTGATACCTTTAAATTTAAACAATTAAACTTATACCCCGTTGATGAGTCAAGAAAACTCAACATAAAAAATTTAGTGTGGAAAAAACGATTGTAATAATTGCTTTTGCACAAGCGCTTTTTGCGATTTTGATCTTTTCAACAAAACGTCCCGGGCATTTAAGTTTTGTTTTTTTAATTTTTAGAAACTTAAGCTAATCTACATCCATTTTCATATGTTGTAAAATACATGACAGATGTCATAAAAATAACATTTTGTTACTATTTTCGCCTAGATCTGTTAATTTAAAACCAAAAACTAACAAAATGTTACAATTCATCAAAAACAACGATGCCCTTGGGGCAGTTAACAGGGGAGTCCCCTGCGAATCGGGTTTATGTACCTTATGTGATTCGGCCTGTAAAGGTAAGTGTGAAACCTGGCTTTCGTGCCTCGAAGGAAGAAAAATGCTTTACCCGCGAAGATACAGCCACTCTACTTCAGGTGCCAGCCATATAACATCGGTTGGAGCAGGTTATCATGGATTACGTATCCAGGGTTATGCCTATGGCTCGAAAGGTATGCCCGCCAACCTCACCGATGACCCGGATGATTGTATCTTTACCAATGTGAATATCGAAACCGAATTCGGAGGCGAAATTAAAACCAAATGCCGCGTACCTATCATGACTGGTGCTTTAGGCTCTACCTTCATTGCAGCCAAATACTGGCCATCATTTGCAGTTGGTGCAGCACTGGCAGGATTTCCAATTGTGGTTGGCGAAAACGTGGTTGGTGTAGATAAAAAATCGGAACTAAAAAACGGACGTATTCTGAATGCCCCTGAACTGGAACGACGTATAAAGTATTTTATGCGATATTATGACGGGTACGGTGCCATTATTATTCAAATGAATGTTGAAGATACCCGGAATGGTGTTGCCGAATACCTAATAGATAAGTACGGTAACGATATTATAATAGAGTTAAAATGGGGGCAGGGAGCTAAAGATATTGGTGGCGAAATTCAGGTAAAAAGCCTTGAATATGCACAGTTCTTAAAAGATCGTGGTTATATTGTCGATCCTAATCCCTTCGATCCTATAGTTATAAAAGGATACGAAAATCGTGCAGTAACATCGTTTGCACGTCATAGTCGCCTGGGCGCTACCAACAAACATACTACTGATGCTGTTCGCGAAGATTTCATGAGCAGTGTAGCCTATCTACGCAAGTTAGGCTATAAACGTATTTCCTTAAAAACCGGTGCTTACGGCATGGAAAACCTGGCCATGGCCATTCGTTATTCGGCCGATGCAAAACTCGATCTTTTAACCATTGATGGAGCCGGTGGCGGAACAGGAATGAGCCCCTGGAATATGATGCAACATTGGGGAATTCCATCCTTAGCCTTACATGCCAAAGCTTACGAATATTGTAAAATATTGGAAGAACAAGGAATTGAAGTTCCTGATCTTTCGTTTGCCGGTGGTTTTGCTCGCGAGGATCATCTGTTTAAATCAATGTCGCTGGCTGCACCATATACAAAGCTGGCTTGTTTAGGTCGCGCTCCTATGATTGCCGGATTCATAGGCAGTAACATTGAAGGTACATTCTATCCCGAAAGAAAAGCTGAATTGAGCGGACACTGGGACAACCTTCCGGCTTCGGTGCTGGAATACGGAAAGTATCCGGAAGAAATCTTTGCTGAGTGGGAAACCGTTAAAAATAAAGTGGGTGCCGACGAAATGAAAAACATTCCGTTTGGAGCTGTTGCCATGGTTGGTTATGCCGACAAACTTAGCGGCGGATTACAGCAGTTTATGGCAGGTGCAAGGAAATTTAACCTGGGCGAACTCGATCGCAGCGATCTGATTTCGGCTAACCGCGAAACCGAAGAGCTAACAAAAATACCTTTTATGACCGATGCTCTGGACGATGAAGCGAAAGCAATTTTGAAAGCATAATAAAATTTTACTTCAATTTGAAAATGGCATTCGCTAACGAATGCCATTTTTTATACTCGTTGGCCCCAGGCGAATAATACTTAACAAAAAGGAATAGATTAAATAATCACGAAAGACAATAATGAAACAACAGACAAAAAAAAATGATTAATTAATGAAAGTTTGGTGTGAATTACCACTTTTTTGAGTCAGTTGTGAATAAATAAATTCTTAAACGATTAATCTGAATCACTCAGATTAAGCTCATCCAGAATAACCTGAAACGTTGAGTCTGTATGAAAATCTTTAAATAGAAGTTCTGATTTCATTTTTGGAAGTGCTGAATTGTGCTGTTCATAGGATTTTTTGAGAGAATTAATTACATTCTCTTTATCGTCTAGCAAAGAATAATACCGTGCTGTAGAATACCAATCTGACGTCTTCTTTTCATATTCAATGAGCCACTTATATATTCCATCAATTCCTTGCTTATTATAGGCTTCTTCAATTTGTATAATAAAATTTGAATTCTCATTTCCTTTCTCCCAGCCAGTTTTCAACTCATTGATAGCTTTGGTTTCTTCTCCTAGAAAGATGTAATTATGAAAGTTGCTCATGTAGGCACTTATATTATTTTCATCAATTTCCTTCAGCTTTTCTGCTTCCTCGATCGACTTTGAGAAATTTGCGTCATTGAAATAAAAAGAAGCACTCACCGAGCGAGGATAATAGGCATAGTGAGACAGATACATGGCTATGTCTAAATGTTTTCGTGCTTCTGAAATATCACCTTTTATATTGTATAAAAATTCAGCAAGATATACATGCCCTCCGGCATAATTAGGATTTATCTGAATAGCATGTCTTAATTCTTTTTCGGCCTCATTCCAGTTCCATTCAAACCAGAAATATAGCCACCCCAGACTTGCATGTCCTCTGGCGTTATCATCAATTTCAATTGATCTGATGGCTAAAGCCTTTGCTTCTTCGATCTCCTCCTTTGTTACAGCTATATATTTAGACCTCATCCTTTGAATTTTAATTCTGGCTAATGCTGCATATGCCATGGCAAAATTAGGATCCAATTCCAGAATCTGGTATAAAAGTTTCTTGTATACAAGAAGGCTATCATTGTTATTTGAATTAAAGGAATAATTACCCTTTAGGTAAAGGTTATATGCATCCATATTCTCCGTTGGAACTCTTTCAATTCTCTCTAACTCATTTGGTGAAATAGTTGCTTTTAATTTATAGGCTACATTTTTTGCAATTTCACTCTCAAGTGAAAATATATTTTTGAATTCTCTTCGAAAATCTTCACCCCAGATATTTTTGTCATTTTCGGCTTCAGTTAGTTGTATAATTAATCGAACCGAGTCTTGGTATTTCTGAATAGTTGATTCGATTACATACGAAACCTTTAATTCTTTGGCAATTTCAGGAATGGTCATGGTGGATTCTTTGTATTGATCCATCGTGGTTCTCGAAATTACTCTTAGTTCCTTTATTGCCGAAAGATGGGTTATAATATCACCCATAACCCCATCAGCAAAATGTTGATTGTTCTTATCTTCACTTAAATTTTTAAAGGGTAAAACAGCCACAGATAGCTCATTTGTTAATGCAACTGTTGATTCTTCTTTGTTTTTATTGAATAATGTATTAAGTGCGATCATAAGCACGATCACTACCAGCAATAAAACACTTAGCTGTTTCCACTTTGGTAATTTACTTGGTTTACTCTTTTCGATCCCTCTTTTTTCATTTAAACGATATTTTACCTCCCCTGGCGGATAGCCAACATATGAATTAAAACTTTTGTTAAAATACGTAGGGCTGCTGAAACCAACATTATAGGCAACTTCAGCAACGGAAGTTACATTTTCCTGTAACAATATTACTGCTTTCTCCAATCGAAATTCCCTTATATATTGACTGGTTGATTTTCCGCATTCTGTCTTTATTTTGCGGTGCAGTTGGGAACGGCTTAATCCTATTTGTGAAGCTAACTCTTTTACCCCAAAATCCTCTTTGGAATAGTTATTCTCGAGAATAGTGTTTAGCCTTTTTAGGAATACAACATCAGACTGATCTTTTTTAGCCATATCAATAATTCTCAATTATTAATAAAATATTGACAACTATTTTAGAATATCGTTCTCAAGGTAATAAAAATATGTAGAAATACTTAACCCAAAGAAATTACAACAACGCTCTCGCAACAGTTGAAAAAAGATTTAAGGCCGATGGAGATGCTTGAAAAAATGAATTTGGGAGGCTACTAATTTCTTCTATATATCTGTTCTAACTCTCGTATACAACATATCTTCAACATGCAATTATGTTTCTAATAAATGCAACAGTTCTACCATCAAATACAACATAAATTCTATGTGTCGCCACGTATTTGACAATAATTTTACATTAAAATTTATTGTAAAACGTAAAGCTAAGAATTATGAAAAACTATGTAATTATTTTAATCTGTGTGCTGGTCTCAGGCATGGCATGGGGACAAAACAAAAGTAAAAATTTAATGGGAGTAAAAGTTACTCCACCAAAATTTACAGGAATTGAAGAAATCGTCACATTAAAAACTGAAGCAAATTCAATTGGAAACTACCTTGCTACTCACTTCGACATTTTTGATAAACATCATTCATACGAAGGAACTGAAGTTGTTCAATTTAGTGTTACACCCAAGGGAGATATAGAGAATTTCAAAATTATTAATAGTGTTTCGCCACAAATTGACGAAGAAATTATCAGAATTTTAAAAAAAACCAATGGCATGTGGAAACCCGGGCTGAACAATGGTATTCCGGTTGCAATGGTAAAAGACGTAGCTCTTGAGATAAGACCAAACGACGATGATGGACTTCCTGTAAATACTGATTATATGGAGAAAGCACAATACTATTTTGCAAAAGGTTCTAAGAATTTTTTTATAAAAAAGAACTTTAAAAAGGCTCTAAAAAATTACGATAATGGAATGTGCTACAAACCTTATGACAAAAGTCTACGCTTACTTCGAGGACTTTGCCGCTATGAATTGGGATATATTGAAGAAGCCCATCAAGACTGGGAACTTTTAAGAGAACTGGGTGGCACTGATATGGCTGATAAATTGGCTGATTATGACTTAAAAAGTTTAAAAGGCTACAAAGAATATATAGCTATGTTTTCAGAGAATGAGAAGTAATACTTTGTGAACCACAAATCACTTTTACAATCGGGTAAATGGTCAGTGAGATAAATTCGTTGTCTCACTGATACACCTTCCACACCACCAGGTATACGCTTCCGTGCCAAGGCTGTTCCTTATTTACACTCTCACCTGTATATAATAATCTGAGAAAAATATGTAACCTGCTTGCTTATAAAGACAAAAAAAAAAGATTTTAGCTTGCATCTTTTCAAAAAAATTGATTTTGGAGAAAGGAAAAGTTGCAACCTATGAATTCACCTTACCGATACAAGTACTTCTCAATGCCAGCAAGGTTTTTCTCTCACTAAAATTAATTGATTTTAAACGTGTTCGATGGAACTCATCCCGATGAATCGTGAATTCGTTTCAAAAATCGGGCACAAAAAAAAGAGGTCGCTTATGACCTCTTGTCCTGTCTGGCTCCCCAGGTAGTTGGAAGTTGCAACCTAAATTGCGAAAATATTTGATATGAACAACCATTTTAGGATGTGCTGTATAGCTAATCTTTCCATCCAACTTTTTGTTGCATATCCACTTTTAGATTTCTTATGATATGGTTATTTATGTTAGTGATTAAATACAGGTTAATCTTTCGCTTTAGCCACCCATTTCAGCCATTTTTTTGCCAACATGATCCATCACCTCTTTAAATTCATGTGCCGGATTAAAATCAACTAGTTTAATATCATCCTGTACAATTGCTGTATGCCCTGCCGGTAAATAATAAACATCTCCTTCGCTTATTACTTCTTCATTTCCATCATCGTAAATCACTTTCATTGCTCCTTCCAGAACATACCCCCAGTGAGGACAGTGGCAACTGTTGTTATTTAATCCTTTTAATAAGGGAGTAAAATCAGTTCCTTTGGGCAATACGTTAAAACCGGCTGTCATACCACCAAGACTTTCCAGAACACACATTTTAGTGTTTGGACCTTCCATTACAATTTGCATGTTTTCTTTGTTGATTTTCATAATGTGTGTTTTTTAAATTGATAAATAAATTATACTTAAATGTTGCTCTTTTAAAATATTTGGGGATTAACACTATTGCAATTTTAGAAATAAGTGCAGGGACAGGCTTGTACTATTTGTTCAATATTTTGAACCAATTCTGAAAGGGTAAAAAAGACTTGTGCTATTTTTGCACATAAAGGATTGCGGGCAGTTGTAATAGATAGTTAATCAGCTATTTAGATAGTGCACTTGGTGCAAATCCAAATTCCTCTTTAAAAGCACGACTAAACCAGGCCGGATCGTTAAAACACTTCATAAGCAATTTTAGAAATGGCATTTTCGGTGGTTTGAATTAGCTCTTTTCCTTTTATATCCACTCCATTTGACGAAAATGTAAAAGTTGTAAAATTCTCTATTTCTGGTTCATCCTGCTGTTGAGGTGATGGTGATTCCACATCCTTACTAAAAGAAACTTATACCATAGTTAATATCATTAAAATAAATTCATTTTTTTTCATAATAGATTCTTTTAGATTAACAGAAGTGACAACACCTATAATATGCAAAACCATTACGGATTATAACCATAATGGTTTTGCATTATAATGTTTAGATTACTGGTAGATTTTCAGGAGAATGATGTTCGTGAACCAATTTCCATTCACCCTTTGTTTTAACAAATAACAAAGTAATGAGAAGATCGACTTGATTACCCCCCACTATAAAATCTGAGATAAAGGTTACATTAGCTACATTCCCATGATATACAACAATATTCAAAGTGTTTTCTTTAGGTAAAAATTGAGTAACTTTGTTACCCCCAAAAAATGCACGTTCATTAGCTTCATTCTCCTCACCATTGAAAGAATATCCATTACCCTCACTATCGTAGTTGAATTCAGTAAACTTTTTGCCATAGGCATGAAAAGAGATAAGTTCATCCAGCCCTTCTTCATTGTTTGCCATTATACTTGCTCCAATGGCCCCAAAAGTTGCTAAGACCTCTTGCTGTGCGTCTGAACTTAGGTCAGCTTGTGCAGTAGGATAGACTGCTATATAGCTCCCTGTTGATGCTTCAACCTTTTTAGGAGAATGATGTTCGTGCACCAATTTCCATTCACCATCCGTTTTAACAAATAACAAAGTAATGAGAAGATCAACTTGATTACCCCCCACTATGAAATCTGAGATAAAGGTTACATTAGCAACATTCCCATAATATACAGCAACTTTAGGATCTCCAACAGTTGCAAAATGGGTAACTTCGTTACCACCAAAAAATGCACGTTCATTAGCTTCATTATCCTCACCATTGAACAAATGTCCAACACCATTTCCATCGTAGTTGAATTCAGTAAAATAATATCCGCCATAATCTCCGGCATAATCATGAAACCCGATAAGGTCATCCAGTCCTTGTTCATCGTTTGCCATTATACTTGCTCCAATGGCCCCAAAAGTTGCTAAGACCTCTGCTTCTTCTTTTGGATATGCCCGGTGAATTTCAGATGAACCGTGGTATTCAGATGCACTCTTGGTTAATAATGAACCTTGAGAAGTCATGTCTGATTCTTGTGCATTGTCATCATCTTTATCACATGCTGAAATCATTATTGCAAAAATGATCATAAATGCAATTTTTAAATTTGTTTTCATAATAATTTATTTAAATGATTAGTAGTTCTATCCTATTTATTCTAACTAGCTGATTTTGACTATTATACAATAATATGACTATGCCGGCAAAAAGACATGTACTATTTGTTCAATAGTTTGAACTAGTTTTGAAAGGGGGTAAAAAACTTGTGCTAATTTTGCATGTAAAGGATTGGAAGTAGTTGTAATGGGTAGTTAGTCAGTTATTTAGATATTGCACTTGGTGCAAATCCAAATTCCTCTTTAAAGGCACGACTAAACCAGGCCGGATCGTTAAACCCAACTTCATAAGCAATTTCAGAAATGGTATTTTCGGTGGTTTGAATTAGCTCTTTTCCTTTTTGTAAACGAATAGAACGAATAAATACTGCAGTAGATTTACCAGAGATGGCTTTTAATTTTCGGTATACTTGTGATTCGCTTAAACTTAATTCATGGGCTAGTTGCGCTGCACCAAAAGAATGATTACTAATATTCTCATGTATAATTTTCACAACTTTTTGAAGGAATTTTGTTTCGGGATTTTCTATACGTTTTTTTAGAAATTGACTTAAATCATCACTTTCGAATTTGTGTCGCATTTTTGTTCGTTGCAAAATCAATTGGTCTAGCCGGATAAATAATTCAGCTTTAACAAATGGCTTTGCCAAATAGGCATCCGCTCCATATGAAAGCCCAATAAGGCGATCTTTTATAGTGGCTTTTGCGGTAAGCATAATAATAGGAATATGATCGGTTAACTCATCTGATTTTAAAGTCTCACAAACTTCAAATCCATCTTTGCCCGGCATCATTACATCGCTAATAATAATATCAGGAATTTTATCGTAAGCCATTTCAATTCCTTCGATACCGTTTTTGGCATGTAGCGTTTCATATTTTCCTTTTAAACATTTCTGCATATAAAATGCTACATCTTCATTGTCTTCGATGATAAGTACCAAGGGTAAACCCGTATCGTTTTTAAATTGCTGTTCAGATTCCGTAACATGCAAAGCGCTTAATATGTGGTTCTCCAGTTCTACCCTGTTTTCTTGTACAAGTTCGCCCTTATTACTTATCGGTATATTAATTGTAAATGTGCAACCCTTTTTTGCTTCACTTGTAAGCTCAATTTTTCCACCCATTAATTCCACCAGTTCTTTGCTTAGTGCTAAACCAATACCTGTACCGTTTCCCTGACCCGTCGATGAATTTTCTGCTTGGTAAAATCGATTAAAAACATTTGCGATTTCATCTTTTGAAATACCCGGTCCGTTATCTTTTATCTTTAATACGAAGAACTCATTTTTACCTTCAACAACTCGGTTCAGGTGAACAACTATTTTACCCGAAGATGGAGTAAATTTAACTGCATTAGAAAGTAGATTGGTAATTATTACAGACAGTTTTTTTGAATCAAAGTCCATCATCAACTGATCAACTTCGGTATATACGATAAGATTAATTTGTTTTTTTTGCGCCAGCGAATGAAAACTTTCGCTCAGGTATTTTACAAATGGTATAACGTTAGCTTGAATGAGCTGCAATTTCATATTCCCACTTTCCAACTTTGCCAAATCCAACATCTCATTTACCAAATGCAAAAGACCATTGCTGTTGCGCTGAATCATTTCCAACGATTTTTCGGCATCTTCAAATTGTTTATTTTCTATGTCATATTTTATGGAATCTGTCATTCCATTTATAACTGTTAGCGGCGTTCTGAATTCGTGGGTAATATTGGTGTACAGAGTATTTTTTACCCGGTTAACTTCTTTTAAACGTTTGCTTTCGGCAACAGCCAATTTTCGCGACAACTGGAAACGGTAAAATCTGTCGGCAAATGCGATGGCCAGAGCTAAATACATAAGATACGCCCACCATCTTGTCCACCATGTTGGCACAACCTCAATGGTCATTTCCAATGGTTCCTGAGACCATTCTTTTCCGCGCGAAAAACCATTTATCTGAAGTGTATATTTTCCAGACGGTAGGTTTAGGAACTGAATTTCAGGGTCTTTCAACAGGTTCCATTCGCTATCTGAAGGCAATAGTTTGTAGGCATATTTAACATCTTTGTTTAAACGAAAATCGATGGATGAAAACTGCAAGTAGAAAGGAAACTGATTGTGATTAAATCTTAAATCGGTAGCTTTTGAAATGGTTTTTGATAACAAAGCGTGCGAACTATTATTTGGTGTCACTTCCTTATCTTTTATCCGTAACTGCGAAAAATAAAGAGATTTTGGAGTGTCAATTTTTTTCAAGTCTCGAGGGTTAAAATAGGTAAGTCCGGCAATACCTCCCAAATATATATTTCCATCCAAATCACGAAATTTTGCATGAATATCAAATTCTTTACTTTGAATACCATCACTTACACCATACTGTTTAAAAGAGTTTTCTGCCGTACTAAAATTAATAATACCTTCATTGGTGCCCAACCACAAATCTCCAAACTCGTCGTCTTGAATACTGTAAACTATAGTATTTAAAAATTGATTTTCATCGGTCCACGATTCAAATTTGTTATCTCCCAGAAACAAACTAAGTCCATGCCTTGTACCAAGCCAAATACGTTCTTGCTTATCGATTAAGATATCGTAAACTGAATTATGCGAAAGTGTTTTTTTAGAATTGGTGTTTTGGTAGAAGTTTGTGATTACCGGATTGATGAAATCATTATTAATAATCTCTATTTGGGTTAATCCGCTTTGCGTACCCACCCAAATATTATTCTGCTTATCAACTTCAATACATTGTGCAAAATCATTTCTAAGCGAACTGTTTTCTTTATTAAAACGGACAATATCAACTTCACCCGATGCGTTTAACGAAAGTTTAAAAACACCTTGCCCGAAAACTGCCCCCCATAAATTGTTGTTTTGGTCTAATGCAATATCTTTTAAAAAGTCGCCATTTATCGAATTTATGTCCTTTGGCTTGTGATGAAAAACTGAAAACTTAGGTTTATCCGGATTAAATGATTTCAATTTAATCATGCTTAATCCGCGCGTCGTGGCTAACCACAACCTGCTATTTTTTTTATCCTTAACAATTGCCCGAACCACGTTGCCCGATATACTTGTTGGGTCGTTTTGGTTTCCTTTAAAATAATAGGATTTATCGTTCCGAATTAAATTCAAACCACCATTAGTTGTTCCAATCCACAAATCGCTACCATCTTTTAAAATCGAAAAAATTACATTGTCGTTCAATAAATGCCTGCCTCGTTTGTCCTTCGAAATATTATTAAAATAAGGATTGCTAAAATCCAATAAATCCAAACAATTCGATGTTCCAACAAGTATTTGAGAACTATTCAGTCTTTGTAAAGATAAAACTGTATTGTTGCTCAAAC
>JBFEWU010000468.1:0-3306 GCA_041546215.1 Draconibacterium sp.
ATGCGAAAAGCCCTGAAGGGGCGGCAAGCAACAGCCCAGGGCAACGCCCTGGGTAAGTGAGCGTTACGCTCAATCGGCGCACCCGTTTGGTGGTTTGAAATGTGGCGCTTTGTGCGCCGAAAGAGGATAGCCTTGATCATTGGCTTTGAGGTCATGATGAGAAAGGGACGTTCGATAGTGTGCGGGGAGGCTGCTTCGTCGTGCCTCCTCGCAGAATCGTGCTATAAAGTTTGTTTTGGAATGGAAACGTACACCAAACAATGTTAGGTGCACGATTTCGCGATCCGTCGGTAGCCGGAGAAGCGATCTCATCCCTATCAGCTCCAAGCCCATCTTGAACCGTTCTTCCTTTCAGCTTTCAGCTTCTAGCTTTGAGCTTCGAGCTTCCTCGATCCTTCCTCTAATCCTTCCCTTCTGGAAGGGCAGGACGAGCATCTGGTGGTTCGGGCCAATTGTTTGCTCCGAAGATATATTTTGAAATGCATTTCCAATGCATCGTGTTTTATTAACCATCCAACTTTAATAAATTAAATATTGCGGTTTCAAAATAGTAATTATATTTGCATTTGAATTTTGGTTCCAATGTTCATTTTTCAATGAACGGGATTAAAAAGGGAATCCGGTTAAAAACCGGATCTGTACCCGCAGCTGTAAGTTCCATCCGCCATTTGGCGGATTGTTTTGTTGAACACAAGGCCACTGTCATAGATAGATTCTGGATGGGAAGGCATCAACAAAGGGAATGAGCCAGAAGACCTGCCATTATTCGTATTAAATAATTAAGCTTCGGGATAAAAAGCTTGAGAAATATTATCCGTATTTTTCACCGATTATCCAAAGCTCCTTAAGTAATTGATAATGAGGAGGTTTGTCGTTTTATGGTCTTTGATGTTGGGTTTTGTTTTTGGTGCTTTGGCACAGAAACCCTTTACGATTCTCGACACCGTTCAGGTTGAGGAGGTAGTGAGTTATGGGAAGTTGCGTAAATACCAGTCGGGCGCAAAAATCGAACAAATACAAGCGAGCCGGTTTTCTCTGGTGCAGGATGGTAACCTGGAACAGTTGCTTTCGCGTACAATGCCCATTGCTTTTAAAACAAATGCAGGAGGTTTGGCAACCATTCGTATTCGTGGCTCGGCACCCGACCACACCAGCCTTAATTTTGGTGGTATAAATATAAACTCTCTTACGCTTGGGCATTCAAACGTAAGTAATGTACCTGTTTATCTCTTTGATAATGTGGGCGTGCAATTTGGAAGTGCCAGTTCGGTAAACGGATCGGGGAGCATTGGAGGTGCCATTCATTTAGGGTTGCAAAACAACTGGACCGACGGTTGTGATGCAGAGGTGCGTGTTGCAAACGGCTCCTTTGGCGAACAATTATACGGTACAAAACTATTTCTTGGAAACGGGAAGTTTGAGTCGGTTACGCGTGCTTATTACTATTATAAGAAGAACGATTTTCCATTTGTAAATCCGCAGAAAGATTTTGAAACCGGTGTGATTGGTATTAAAGATATCCAAAAAAATGCCAGCATTGAAAACAAGGGTTTGTTACAGGAGTTCAACTATAAATTTGCCGAAAAAGAGTTTTTTACCTTGAATATATGGTTGGAAAAAGACTGGCATGCCATTCAACAAAATATGGGTGTTAACTTCTACAATCCTGAAAAGAAAGAGGAGTATTATGATGATCACATCCGGATTTGGACAGGATATAAAAACCGGAAAAATCCCTTTAAGTTTGAAGTTAACGGAGGATATGTATACGATAATTCGGTACACAACGAGAACTCAAACGATACCATTTCAACCCGGCGCATAATTGGAGAAGCATTTATTGAGCACGACTTTTTACCGAACGCCAGTTATAAGGTAGGAGCAAAGGCTACCCGTATAATGCCGGAAGTATATGCTTACGAAGCTTCACTGGATCAAGAGAATCGTGTGGATTGGTATGCATCTTACTACCATCGTTTTCTGAACAGTCTTACGGCTACTCTAAATCTGCGACAAGGTTATGTTACCGATTTTGATGTGCCTTTTACTCCATCGCTGGGATTAAACTACCTGGTATTTTCCAAAGAAGAGGCAGTGCTGAACCTTAGTGGAAATATTGCCCGTAGTTATCGTGTGCCAACCTTTAACGATCGTTATTGGATGCCCGGCGGAAATCCCGATCTTAAGCCTGAGAGGGGCATGAATTATGAGTTGGGAACTAAATTGAGTTATTGCACGGGAGATGTGTCGGGAAATGTAAAATTGAACGGCTTTTTTATGCAAATTGACGACTGGATTTTGTGGAAAAACGGCGGTTCATTTTGGTCCGCCGAAAATGTACAAAAGGTGGAAAGCAGAGGATTTGAGTTTATGACCGATTGGAATTACCATCTTTTTGGATTAAAAACCAACTCCGGAATAAATTATAGCTATACTTCAACCGAAAGGGTGGAGTCGATGAGCAGTTCGAATGCTGTTAACCGGCAGATGGAGTATGTCCCCCTTCATGCAGCCAACTTTTTCACTTTCATTGAGCTGAAAAAATTTGATTTTACGCTTGATGGAACTTATACAGGCAAACAATTTACCGACGAACAAGACAAGAATATTCTGGATGCTTCTTTCCTACTAAATCTTGCTGCGGGTTATAATTGGAATATAAATAAAAAGAATAGAATTAAAATAAACGGAATGATCAATAACCTGCTGAATACCGGTTACCAGTCGAGCTGGGGCTATGCCATGCCCGGCATCTCTTACAGGTTGAGTTTAACGTATAATTTCAAATAATAAAATAAAACAAAAGAGTGATGATGAAAATGAAATTCTTAATGCCACTGGCTTTTATAGCCCTGATTTTTGCTTCGTGCAACGATGATGATGCCACACCGGTACCAACCGAACCTTCTGTAAGTTACGTTCTGAATTATGGAAGCTATACGGGTGATAAAAGTACAGTTACTGCATTTGATAAGGAAACCGGATTGGTTACCGCTAATTACTACGAGAATGTAAATGGTGTAGCCATTACTTCCAATGTACAGCATGCATTAAACTACAACGGAAATATCTATTTTCTGGGTAATAATCCCGATCAGCTTTTCTGGGTGGACAGTGAGTCTTTTATTCAATCTGAGAATGCCATTACCACCGACATTATTAAACCCAGGTTTGCAGTTGCCGAAGGTAAATATTTGTACGTGTCGTGCTGGGGTGGTGATATTTGGGCCGATGAAACCTTATCGTACATTGCCAAAGTAAATATTATGACCAAATCTGTTGAAAAGAAAATTGAGTTGCCGGGTG
>JBFEWU010000438.1:0-3678 GCA_041546215.1 Draconibacterium sp.
CAAGCCCCAAAAATAGCAATTATCAATTAAAATCCTAAAATACTGTCATTAAGATTATTGAGCTTTTTTTTACAAGCTTTGAAACCTCAATTATCCTGCCATACTTACTACATCCATAAACCTTTCACGTTTAAACCACTATGGATTAAACATGTCGGGATTCCAGAAGTTTAAAATATTTTGAATTAAATGCAGATTATTTGCAGCTTCGGAATTATCAGGCTCCATCTCCAGAACCTTATTAAAAGCATTCATGGCTTCTCCCCAATTCTGAAACTTTTGCTCCAGGCTTCCTTTTACCAGGTAATATTCGGCGCTATCCTTTGGATCAATCTGGCTGAACAATGTTCTGGCCTCCTGCGCTTTTTCCAGTTTTAATAAATTGCGTACAAGCTCTAAATCGTTTTTATTCCCCACTTCCATAACTTACTCCTTATTTATTTTTCTCCCCGGGTTACCGAAATTACTCCCTTAACCTTTTTTAATTTATTAACCAGGAATTCCAGGTGATCGAGGTTGTAAACCAGCACTTTCAATCTGCCTTCAAAATTACCTTTTTCCGATTCAATATTTATCGAGCGCATTTGAGTACCCACATCTTTGGCAATAATATGCGATATTTCAGAAACAATACCCTGTTCATCGGTTCCTGAAATGTGCAATGATGTTAAGAACGAACTTTTTGTACTGGTATCGCGCCATACTGCTTTGATAACGCGATACGGATAACGTTGCTTCATCTCAGGAGCGTTCGGACATGAATTTCGATGAATTTTAATTCCCTCTCTAATGGTTACAAAACCGAATATTTTATCGCCAAACACCGGATTACAACATTTAGCCAGGTTGTAGTTCACATTTTTGAGGTGGTTGTCAATAATCAGAAAATCCTCACCTCCGTCGTAACTCAGCTTTTCAACCACCTTATCGGGCAGCAATTCTTCAATGGTTCTTCGGGCAGTGTCTTCTTCTTTCTCAGCAAATAAGGATTTCACTTCCAGCGGATCTATTTTTCCCACAGCAATATCGTAGTAAAAATCAACCGCCAGCTTAAACCCAAAATGTTTCAATGTTTTTCTGATGACTTCATCATTAAAATCAAGCTTCCAGTTTTTAAACTTCCGCAAAAGTATTTCACGACCATGCGTGGCCTGCGAATTTCTCTCTTCATTTAAACTGGATTTTACACGGTTTCGTGCTTTCGAGGTAACCACAATATCCAGCCAGTCCAGTTTCGGCCGCTGGTTTTTTGAGGTACTTATTGAAATCTGGTCGCCATTTTTTAACTTATATTTTAAGGTAACGTTTTTTCCATTCACTTTCCCCCCTGTACAGGAATCACCTAGCCCTGAATGAATTTCATAGGCAAAATCGAGCATGGTAGCTCCCTGGGGTAACTTCTTCAAATCCCCCTTTGGTGTGAACACAAAAATCTCATCGCTGTATACATCCGTATTAAACTGATCGATAAAATCGACGGCATTTAGTGCCGGATTTTCGAGAATATCTCGTATTCCGGCCAGCCACGAGTCAAAACCAGAGGTTTTCCCGCCTTTGTATTTCCAATGGGCAGCCAGTCCTTTTTCTGCCACCTCGTCCATTCGTTTGGTACGAATCTGTATTTCTACCCACTTATTATGCGGCCCCATTACCGTTGTATGCAACGATTCGTATCCATTTGATTTTGGAATGGTAATCCAGTCGCGTAAACGATTTGGATTGGTCTGATACTCTTCGGTTACAAACGAATACGCCGTCCAGCAATCCGCTTTTTCATCTTCGGGTTTCGAATCGAGTATCACACGAATGGCAAACAAATCCATGACCTCATCAAAGGAAACATTCTTCTTGTGCATTTTAGTATTAATCGATGAAATGGATTTTGTCCGTGCTTTCATCGAAAAGCTAAGTCCTCGTTTTTTGAGTTTCTTTTCAATGGGTTTAACAAATTCGGCCACAAAATTGGCCCGTTCCTTTTCGGTTTCCTTTAAACGGTTAACCACATAAGTATACTCGTCGGGTTTTTGATATTTCAGACTTAAATCCAACATCTCCGAATTGATATTGTACAAACCCAAACGATGTGCCAGTGGAGCATATAAGTATAGCGTTTCGTTTACCAGTTTGGTCCTGCTTTCTGAACCATAAACACCGAGGTTTCGCATAACCTGCAAACGGTCGGCGATTTTTATAAGAATAACGCGAACATCACCTGCCAGCGCCAGCATCAGCTTCCGGTAATTTTCTGAGTGCAGATCAATGGTATCGGTACCCAAAGCATTAATTTTTGCCATTCCTTCAAGAATAGAAAAAATATGCTCACCGAATTTGTCGCCAATTTCTTTATGCGTTGCCTTTTCCTTTAACCCGGCATACATAACATTATGCAATAAACCGGTAATTACAGAATCAGGTTCAAGCCCGATTTCCATCGCGATTATAGAAGCAACTTCAAGCGAATGATTTAAGATTACTTCACCATGGCTAAAGCAATGTGTGCCCAGTACACTTTGTGCAAAATCAAAGGCATTTTCAAGTTTCACAAAGGCCGCATCATCCCAGGCAGGCCGGCAGAACTCCTTTAACTTATCGTAGCTGGTAAATATTTGTTCTTTGGGTTCCATTTTTTTGCAAATAAAAAAGGCTGCCAATAGCAGCCTTTCATAAATATATATTTTTTTATTTTTTATTCAGCTGCTGTTGTATCAACAAATGTACGATTGCGCATTTCGCGGTCGAGCATGAAAATACCGTTCCCCTGTCCGTTAATGAGCTTCAGTGTATCAAGAATTTCAGTAACATTTGCTTCCTCTTCCACTTGCTCGTCAACAAACCAACGCAGGAAACTTTGTGCGGCATGGTCTCTTTCCTCGATGGCAATATCCATTAAATCGTTAATTAAACCGGTTACCAGTTGCTCATGTTCCAGTGTAGCCTCGTAAATATGGATAATACCATCCCAGCTGTTAGGCATCTGCTCAATGGCTTTCATCTCAACCCTGCCACCCCGTTCAACAATATAGTTGTAGAATTTATTGGCATGGCTTAATTCTTCCTGGTACTGTACATACATCCAATTGGCAAAGCCCGGAAGCCCTATGTCGTGTAAATAGGCTGACATGGAAAGGTACAGAAGGGCCGAATATTGTTCAGCATTTATTTGCCCGTTAAGTGCATTAAGCATTTTTTCTTTTAACATGATTCTCGTCTTTTTTATTTGTTGGCGTTAAAATTAGGAAAAAGCACAGACAAACAAAAAAGAAAGACCCTGTATTCAGCCTTTCTTAACGAATTTAAAATTTAGGAATGTCCGTTCACTTCTGTGTGCTGTCAATTATTCATGTGTTTAATCCGTATGTGCCCTCTAAAAAGGTTTTCAAATTGAGTTCACTTCAAAACACAGCTTTTCATTCGTATATACTTAGTTTATATACCGGAGGGCAGGCATGATTAATCTATTCATTCCCTTTTGTGTCAGCACCTTTAAAATATTTGTCACTGTCATGCTCGTTTCATCCGCTTTATTCCACTGAACTTAACAGTGCCAGGCCTCACCCCTGAAACTTCCTGCTATTTATGTTTTCAAACGTCACTACCCGGTTCATGTAAAAATTATGGTCAAATGCTATATAAGGTCTGAACGCAAGGCCCGGTGTCCGGAACTTAACGCTTGTGTAA
>JBFEWU010000124.1:0-11851 GCA_041546215.1 Draconibacterium sp.
AAAACTATTCCTTTATGTATATTCTAGCATAATCAATTTCATAATTCCGTGGAAAATCCGTTTCCTCAATTTTGGCTTTATCTTTGTGAGGATTCCCGCCAACGGCAAGGTTTACCCATAAATTACACAGGTTCCCTTTGAAGGGATACTCCCGTTTCGATGTGTCTGTATTTTTGGTATCTACGGCTATTTTCGACATAAAAACACCGTCTAAATAAATGGTCAGCCATTGGCCATCGCCAACTAATTTCCAAACATGGTATTTTTTTAGCCAATCGGGATCAGCATCAAAACCTTTGGCCGTTCCATCAATAATATTTTTCATGGGCAATGTTGTTGGATTTTGGTCTTTATTACTGGTCCATTCTGTGCTTCCTTTTCCCTTGTAAGCAAAATTGGCCATCATCTGTTTGGTATAATATTCCATTATATCTATTTCACCCCCATGTGGCCAGCCACCATGCCCGGTTGTCCATATTGCAGGCCAAACACCATAATCTTCTTCGGCACCTGTTTTTAGCGGAAGTTTGGCCCGCACCTCCATAATAATATGATCGTAAACCTGATGGTATTTTTCTTTGGTGATAAAACTGGACGAAGTATAATAGGCAAATTCACGTTTTTGCTTCCAATTATTGCTACCTGCTACATAGCCAGGATTTCTGACTTTTTCCCTTTTGGCAGTGATAATTAAACGGCCACCCGTACATTGTGCATTTTCGGCTTGGTACCACTGTGCCTCGTTGTTTCTTCTGAATCCGGTTTCTGCGTCCCAGAGTTCTTCTTTCATCGGGCCTTCGTGGTTAAACTCGTCGGAAAACACCAGGGCATAATCACCAATTTTTTGAGGTGGTTTGTTATTGTCGGGTAAATATGGATCGACTTCTGAAGACTGACCGCCTTCTTGTTCTTCCATGATCACATTCCCAAGATCTTTTTCTGAGGTACCAGTTTCACATAAGAGATGGGATATTTGCAAAACGTAAAGAAGAAGCACTAATTTAATCGAAACTAAGCAGGTCATATTTTATTAAGATTTAATTCATTCAATACCAAATTTATTTCTGTAATATTTATGGTTTTCGTCTTTTATTTATACGCTATTTTGACAACAATATAAAACTTCTCTGCATTTTTCACTAGCATGGCGCCAAATTTCAATGAGAAATTTCAATGCATCCTCATAATTCTCTGCCCCTATGCAAAAAACTCTCCTTTTATTCTTTGCTCTTTGCCCTCTATATCACTTCCCTCAACACTACCCATTTCCAGAGGCATGGTGGGCTTACATCCCCTGTAACATTGCCCTGTCTGGCTCATAAAAAAAGCCACCCCATAAATGAGATGGCTTTCTGATGTATCAGGTCTTTGTTTTTTATCGCCTAGTTTGCAGGTGCAAAATCATGTATTGTTCCGGCTACGTCACCACCGTATTCAACGTGGAAGGTACCTGCACAGGCATTGAACGTACCAGTACCAGAGCATTTATAAGGTTCATCATCACCCATTACAATAGTCTGTTCAGGCATGGTAACTGTACCATTCTCCGGATTAAAATCGTAATAGGCCAGGTCATTGGTCCAATCCCAGAAATTACTTACCCAAATCCGGTTAGGCACATCAGGATCCAGGGTAATGGTAGAGCTGTAAACTCCATAACCGGCTTCATCTATTTTAAATTCTCCCACAAAATCGTTGATGTTAAAGGGGCAGAATTTTGTGATCTTAAGCGCTATGTCTTCTCCGGTTAATAACCCGGCTCCGCCCTCCAGTGCAATTACGGCTTCAACACCCGTCGCAGGAATATTTACATCACTTACAGTAACTGTAAATTCACCCACATTTGTATTGGCGGGAACGCTTACAGAAGCCGGAACGGAATAGGCGCCTTCGTCGGCTGAGGACAGGTCTGTTCTTGCCTTTAATGCAAAAGTTCTCTCGCTACCGGCAACCTGCGTAGTATATACTTTTATGGTCACATCTGCCGAGCTGTTTTTATTCACCACAACCGCAACAGAACTACCTTCAAAACCGATATAATCCAGGTCTGCTGTTTCGGGCATACCATCTTCGCAACTGTTTAATAAAAAAACAGAGGCAACAAACAGGAATAAATATTTTATGTTTTTCATATTCATCTGATTAATTTGTTAAAAAATAAACTTCATTCTGCTGAAGTACTGTTATTTATTACCCTCACTGATATGCGGGTTGTTCTGGATTTCACTTTGTGGCACTTCAAAGGTTAACCGGGGATCGTTGTGCTGAACCGGTTCCCCGACATACGACAGGTGGTTCGCACCGCGTACTATGGTTGCCTTGTTCCTTTTCATGGCCAAATAACTTTTTCCTTCACCCCAAAGTTCGATGCGGGTCTGCAAATAAATTTCATCCAACAATGCCTGTCCTGATAATCCATCAATGTAACTTGCATCGGGTACTCTTAGGCTAACAAGAGCTTTTAAACTTCCCTTTGCCGTAGATTCGTCACCACTTCTGGCCGATACTTCAGCATTCAGCAAATACATTTCAGCAACACGCATGTACACATAATCGGTTTCAATGTTTCTTTGTCCACCCACTACCCGATCAGCCGTGTAAAATTTGTTATATGGTGCTAAATAATAAGAGGAAGCATCGTCCGGGTAGAATTGTCTTTTGCGAACGTCATCGGCAGGAATTGCATTATAAAGGCCTTCGTCAATTACTTTCCGGTCACCGGCCCATTGATAACTATAGGTAAACTGATCCATTTGTCCCCACCACGATATGAGGTCAAGTCCATTGTCTAAAGTAATATCAACTCCCCACATCCATCCCGGAGTATTTACATCTTTAAAACCACCCACAGCTCCATCGCCGTTATAAACCACTTCGGTAGAATCGACGATCGTAAAACCACCGTTTGCGATAATATCGCTGGTTAAAGTTTTGGCAGCAGCATATTTATCGCCACCCATAACGGCATATACATAAGCCAAAAGTCCTTCCGCAACGTATTTATTCACCTCGTTTTTAGCCGTACGCTGAAAGGTTTCCAACAAGTCTATGGCTTCGGTCAGATCCTTCTCAATCAAAGCAAAAACTTCGGCTGTTGTGCTCTTGGGCTGGTTGGGTTCCGTTGGATCAACATATATCGGCAAAATGGGCTCCGATGGCTTAAACTCACTTGAATAAAATTGGGTTAAATAAAAATAACAATAGGCACGCATGGCTTTTGCCTGGCCCATCATATGCTGGTTCTCTTCCAGTTCGGGCACTACATCGTTTCCACCCAAGGCCGAAATAACAGCATTGGAAGATCGGATAAGCCGGTAATAGTACCTCCATGGCATATAGTTCACACTATTGGTATAGTCAGTGGTTGTGGTGTATTCGGTTGTTCTCCTGTACCAACCATAGGTGCTGATCGACAAGGCCAAATCGCTAGATAAAAAGTCGCTGAAAATATCGTAGCCTTTTTGTCCAAAATCGTCGTGACCTCCGTCGCCACCGGTACCGGTTTCAAACATCAGTGTATAAATACCGCTCACACTACCGGCAACAACATCAGGATTCTTCGCAGCTGCTTCGGCAACTTGTTCTTCGGATAAGAACTGGGTTGGTCTGACATCCAGGAAGTCATCGTTACACCCGGTAATACCAAGCAGTATTAGGGTAACTAAGGATAATATATATGTTTTCTTCATGATATTCTGCATTATAAAGTTTCAAAAAGACATTTAAAATTTAACGTTAACTCCCATGGTATAAGTACTCAAAGGAGAATATCTGTAAGTCCCGGATGCTCCTGTTTCGGAAGTCGATGGATTAAAACCGTCTCTTGCACTTAGCAGGAATAAATTATCTCCTGAAACAAAGAGAGACAGGGAGGAAATACCCATATTTTCCACAAGACTTGTAAAGTCGTACCCCATGCGAATGTTATTCAGGGTCAGGTAATCGGCATTGGTAATAAAACGGGTAGATCCGCTTATATAGTTGGTATCGTAACCGCTTGATAAACGCGGGATATCGGTAATATCACCAGGTTTTTGCCACCTGTTGCGAATTTCTGTCGACCAGTTGTTGTTTCCAATGGCGTCGTTATCCAATAAATTGGCATAGGCACCGTCGTACGAATAACCACCCAAACTATATAAGAACTGAGCACTAACGCTAAATTTATAAATGGATGCATTTAGACGGAAAGCACCACGAACTGTTGGAATTGCAGATTTACCAACGAATTTTTGCGTGGCATCGGCATAAGTTTTTGTGGTAGTCTGACTAGTTTCATGCTCAGGATTTTCTGCGCGGTATTCAAATAAGGAAGAAATTTCTTCACCCGAGTCAAAGAGTCCATTGCTGTTTGCATCGTAATAATCCATAATCCACATGGGTGTTCCATCTGCCGGATCAACACCGGCCCATTCCCGGGTGTAGAAATCGAATAACGAATGTCCTTCAGCCCTGCCGTATCGGCCTTGAATATCCAGCACTTTTGGCAAATCCGTTGCCGGATCAATGGGCATTTCCATAAGTTTGTTGCTTAACATTTCGCCATTTAAGGTAAGATCTAAAGTAAAGTTTTTATTACGCATCACGTGACCGGTAAAATCAAACTCAACACCACTGTTTCGTAATCGTCCGTCGTTTACTGTAATTAATGCATAACCAACTGATGGTCCAACACGTCGGTCAAACAACAGATTATCCGTATTTTTCATGTAATAGTCGATGGAGCCGTCAAAATATTCACCAACTCCGAATTCGATTCCGGTCTGGAACATTTTTGAGGTTTCCCAGGTCAGATCAGGATTACCAACGTCGCGAGCCGAAATTGAAATTCCATCGTTCAGGTTATTTACGTTGTAGGTGTTTATGGCAGGATACATGCCAATACCTTCCTGCTCACCAATTACACCATAACTAATTTTATATTTTAAATAATCCAACAGGGGAACATCGCTCATAAACGATTCTTCGCTTAAAACCCATGAGAGCCCAATGGAACCAAAATTATCCCACTTGTTATCGCCGATAAACCTTGAACTGCCATCTCTACGAACCGATGCCGATAAGTAGTAACGGTGTTTGTAATTGTAGTTAATTTGTCCGAAATAACTTTCGATACGAATTTTATCGGTCCATGAAGTGGGTGGCGACGAAACAATGATAAAGTTGTTTAGATCATCGATGTCGGGATGTACGGCTTTTGATTTGCTTGCTGTTGAACGTTTGTTCTCCCAGGCGTTTGCTTCGTGAGCCAACAAGACTTCAAAATTATGAGATCCAAAGGTTTCACGGTAACGTAAAAGATTTAAGATATTGTACATGAACATCTGTGTGTCGCTTTTATAAATCGAACCACCCTGACCGGCTGCAGAACCATAAAACGGATTGTTTAAACTGTTGTATTTCCGCATGTAATATTGTCCGCCAAATGTATTTTCAAGGGTTAGACCTTCTATGATTTCAATATTAATGCCATAGTTACCGCTAACCTGGTGCTGATTGGTTCTGCTACGGTCGTAATGGGCATCGGCTATTGAATTTGTCAAAGCACCAAAAGAGCGTCCGTCACCATAATCGTACTGGTTACCACCAAAAATCGGATCTTCAATAAAACCACCTGATGCATCGCGTTTATAAAGTGGAAAAATGGAAGGCATGTTATCAACAAACCAGAAGATACTGCCTGAATCGCTCGACTGTCCGTTATTGTTGGTTTCTGTCGCGGCATAGCTCATTCGTGCGGTGGTGGTTAACCAGGGACGAATTTTGGATTCAAGGTTGATCGATGCATTAATCCTTTCGAAATCAGAGTTAATGATATAACCCACATCGTTCAGGTAACCTATGGAAGTAAAATACTTTGTATTATCGCTGCCACCTCTGAAGGTTAGGTTGGCCTCCGTTCTGTTTGAACTCTGGAAGCCGTAGTCTTCCCAGTTTTCCGGATTATACCTTCGTGTTACCCCCGGACGAACGCTTCTGGTTTCCGGATCAATCAGATCGCCACCGTCGGCATTCCACATGTTATATTTTTCAGCAATATATGGTCCGAATAAATTATTGTTGGCATAAGTAACCGGATCGGCACTGCCATTGGCAACACCTTTATTGTACATCGCCTCCCAGCTAAGTGCAATATACTCTTCAGGTGACTTAATGGTTTTGTACCTTGGAATACTGCTTACATTTACACCATACTTCACATCAGCTTCAATAACCGCATCGCCGGCGCGACCTGATTTGGTGGTAATTAAGATAACACCATTTGCCCCCCGCGAACCATAAATTGCAGTGGCGGTAGCATCTTTCAGGATTGTTGTTGATTCGATATCGTTTGGATTTATGGCATTCAAAGATCCAGCGAATGGTATACCATCAACAACATACAAGGGATCGCGGTTCCCGTTAACCGAACCGAAACCACGAATTCGAATGGTAGCTGTCGATCCCGGCTGTCCGGATGTATTAATAACATTTACACCAGCCACCTCACCCGACAGGGCTTGAGAAACATTGGAAATGGACTTGCTTTTAATGTTTTCGGCTTTAACGGCTTTTGCTGTACCAACAAACGATTGCCGGGTAGCAGTACCATAACCAACAACAACTATTTCTTCCAATCCCACATAGTCCGATTCCATCACAACATCAATCGTTTCTCCCTTAATGGGCACCTCTTGTGTTTTCATACCCACAAACGAAAAAACAAGGAATTGAGCATCGTTTGGCGCATCTATTTTATATGCACCGTCGATATTTGTTACAGTACCTAATGTTGTACCTTTAATACTTACCGAAACTCCAGGTATTCCGGTATCATCATCAGAACTTCTTACAGTTCCGGTGATACTTTTTACCTGTGCTTCAACTACGAGCACTCCAAACATAGCAATGCCAAAAAGCAAAAGCGCAATTTTTTTCATAGAAAAATAATTTATTTTATAATTAATATCTCACTCACAATTAGTAGCACTAAAGTAGTAAAAATGATTGAATTAACATATTTTTACAAATAAATAAATAAATGCTAAATTCTGTTGCACGGCCATTTGTTTTACTAACCGGACTCATTCAAATCTGCATCTGTCCCCTCATTCCTTTTTTGATGAGAAGTACTTCACATCAGGTATTTTAAAATTCATATACATATTATGAATATGTCTGTATTCTTAGAGTTAATCCGTATTGGTGAGTTCAAAAAAGGAGTTGCCCTCTTGGTTATCAGACAACTCCCAGAAAGTTTACCTCAATTTAAACTACATAATAATTTAAACTCCTCACAATTATCCTTCCTTTCTCCCCTTTATCTTAAATAATGTTAATAAACGTAAAGTAAAAATACCAAAAAAATAGTGACATTTCTCACTAAAACAGAATTTCCGGATAAAAACAAGCCGGATTTATTAACATATTGCTTATTATTTCCCTTTCAACATCTGATAAATTTAATTTAATAGAGTTAAACAATCCTATTTATAAGGTTGCGTGTTCGTTTTCGTTTGGAAGCTCTGCCGATCCCCCGATTAAAACAGAGGGCTAAAAGCGTTAAACCCGCGGGAATTAAGCAGATAGATTGGCCCGAACGACCAGATTATCGTCCTGCCCTTCCAGAAGGGAAGGATATGAGGAAGGATCAGGGAAGAACGGGTTAGCCAGCTGTGCGGATCAGCTGCTGAATAGGTTTAATAGAAATATTATACTAAAAGCAAGCGATTCAGAAAAAAACATTTTATCTTCACAGCAAGTCTAAACCACTTAACTTTTATTATAAGATGAATTCAATTTCAAGAAGAAATTTTTTACGTTCGGCATCAGCTGTAACAGCCGGAGCTGCCCTGATTCCAAATTTTATCAGCTGTGCACCTAACAATCAGATTAACGTGGCCGCCATTGGAGCAGGCGGGCGGGCGGCACACAACATCAATGCTGTTGCACAAGATCTGAATGTGAACATTGTTGCATTATGCGACGTTGACGACAACCGTGCCCGCGAAACTTTTGCCAAATATCCAAACGCGAAACGTTTCAAAGATTTTAGAAAAATGCTTGATGAAATGGCAGGTGATATTGATGCCGTTTTGATTGCCACACCAGATCATACGCATTTTGCAGCTACAATGGCATCGATGCAGTTAGGCAAGCACGTTTACGTTGAAAAACCATTGGCTCATAATGTATGGCAATTGCGCACCTTGCAAAAAGCCGCACATTATTATAAAGTGACCACACAAATGGGGAACCAGGGGCACGCAACCGATGGTATCCGCCGTGTGAAAGAATGGTACGATGCGGGTCTAACAGGTGACGTAAAAGAAATCATAGCCTGGTTTAACGGTCCTTCATTTGGCGAAGGGAAATATTTCACAAAACCTTCGACCTGGCCTGTTCCTGAAGAACAAATACCTGCGGGATTGGACTGGAACCTTTGGCTGGGGCCACAAACTCCACGCCCGTTCAACCATGTATATGTGCCGAAATCCTGGCGGGGATTTTACGACTTCGGCAATGCAGAGCTTGGAGATTGGGTATGCCATACCTTGGATGCTCCTTTCTGGGCCCTGGATTTGGGAATGCCCACAGCAACTGAATGCATTAATCCCACCGGGGGAAGTACAGAAATGGTTCCCGACAGTTCGATTATTAAATTTGAGTTCGCAGCCCGGGATAAAAAACCACCAGTTACGTTAACCTGGTACGAGGGAGGCTTAAAGCCGGAAAACCGACCGGAGTGGAAATTGGATGAGTTACCAGGCTCAGGTATGATAATGATCGGCGAAAAACACAACATCATGACCGGTGGTCGCCCGAATAACGCTCAACTTATGATGCCAAAAGAAGAGTGGGATACATGGGTGAAAAATGAAATGCCCGAACCAACGATCCCCAGGATTGAAGGCGGACCGCAGCAGGAATTCATTGATGCGCTTAAAGGAGGGCCTGCACCGGGTTCTAATTTTGATTATGCGGCACGACTTACCGAAATGGGTTTAATTGGTGTTTTAGCACAACGATTCCAAACCCGGATTGAGTACGATGCCGAAAACATGAAAGTCACCAACCACGATAACATGGACCGGTACATAAAAGAATCCGCTCGAAAAGGCTGGGAATACGGAGAAGAAATTTGGAAATAGCACAATATAAGTTTGATTCATTTGGACAAGTCAGTACGGGAAAGCTCAAAGCTCAAAGGAAGAAACTCAAAGCTCGAAGCTGAAAGCTGAAAGGAAGAACGCTGCAAGTTGCACCAGGCGCTGATGGGGATGAGATCGCTTCGTACCTCCTCCCGACTCATCGGGATTAGTTCCACTAACAGCTTTCGGTTCGCTGCACTCCCCAAAGTTGAGTGTCACTGAATCACCGCTGCCGCGCGATTGTAACGCGTGGCGCAGTGAATGTCAATAAATCCACGCAATACAATCGCGCGTGAGCAATGACACCGGAAAAGACGGAAGTCCGAAGACAAAAGAAATTGATTAATTATTATTGATTAGTGATTAATGGCTCCGTGGCCCTCTGTGAGAACTCCGTGTACTCTGTGTTTAGTTGTTTTAACCACAGAAAGCACCCTTCGACTCCGCTCAGGGTGACAACGGGACAACGATGACAACAAGGAATTGATTATTGATTAATGGCTCAGTCAATAAATTCTGACATTGCAATTCTCTAATACTCTAATATTCTGATATTCTAATATTCGGTTAATCCAGCAATCTGAATATCTGAAAATCCTTATTAATCAATTTCTTCGGTCTCCGGTCTTTTCTCAATTAATCAATAGACAATACTAATTAATCAATTTCACACGTCTTCCTTATTTTTTCTTCCCCAATATTTTCTTTTTCTCCCTTTTGGTCATCTCTATACCTCGCACTGAGACAGGGTGAACGACCGTGTATTCAGTAAGCGAATTTATAATCTCCAGTTTTCCTTCTTCAATAACAAATTGTGGAATTATGAATAGTAATCCTTTTTTATTCATGGAGTGGTGGTATATCAATAACTGCAAATTATTGGCATTGGGTGCAATTTCACCAATTACCTGCCCGGCATACATCTGTTGGCCAATCTCTATCTTCTTTTCCTTGTCGAATACATTCCGGTAGCAGAGTAGAGTGCCGTCGGGTTGCAGAACAGTAATGCAATACTTCCAGCCGTTATACCAGGTATGCGGATCTTCATTTCGTGCAGCACCAGCAATTTCAACCACTACACCGTTTCTGCTTGCACAAACCTTATCTCCCGGGTTCGCATAAAATCCGGAGGCCGTCCACGAATCAAGTTCCTGGGCTCCCCTGAAACCATGCAGGTCTTTTACATCAAAGGCATTGACTTTTGCTCCTTCGGCGAAAGGAATTAAGTAGGGATAATTCAAATCGACATCGGGCATGGGATTCGAACGAAAAGACTTCACCTCGTAATTAAACCGTGGTGCTTCGGCATCCAAATCTCGCTGCAGGGTAAAAAGCGCATTAAATCCCGGGCTCAAACGTTTTACGTATGGCAGGGTTTCGGGGAATGACGTATTTTGTAGGTCGGCGAAATTGATGTGTAAATAAACAGGTGCTTTTGAATTGTTGTAAGCACTAAAAACACAATCGCCTTCGGGAGTATAATCATACTGAACTTCAACAGGCTGGGCCAGCAAAGGCAAAATATAAAAGTAATAAGGCAAAAGAAGAAAATATTTATAGCTCATTTTCGAATTGATGGTTTAATGATACTCTGACGTAAAACTATAACTTTGAGCCATGTATTCAAAAGAAGAGTTAAAAAAGCTTCGTTTAACTTTTTGGGAAAGATTTGGTAAGCGTTGCGAAGTTCATCCCGAACTAAAATACAGAAAACGGAAATGGATGCTCCACCGTACAAAAATTAAAGGAGTTGCCCTGCGTTTTGAAGTCAGCCGCGAGGATGCCAAAGTAATTTTGGAATTGAGTAACCGAAGTGAAACACTTCGTCTGAAAGCATTCGAATTTTTGGAGCGCTATAAAGTTCTGCTCGAACAAGGTTTTGAAAATGGTCTGATCTGGGATTTTTTCCACGAACGTGAAGACAGCGGAAAGCAAGTTTGCCGGATATACACGCAACTAAGTGGGGTTGACTTTCACCGGCAACATCAATGGCCCGACATTTTCAATTTCTACATTGACAACATGCTGAGACTCGAGCATAACTTTCTTGAAATTAAAGACTTACTGGATGATGAACTAAAAAACTAAGGGATGCCGAATCCCTTCAGCATCCTAGATAAAAAGCTCGCCCAGCGCACCGAAATAATCTTCATCCCAGCCCACAGAAATATTATCGTAGGCATCGTCGGGAATATTTGTGTGTCTTAACTCAACACTGCATCCTTTTTTATGCGAATGTATCTTCAGTGTTACAATTGAGTTTTCTTCGTCGTCCCCAAAAAACCACTTCTGCACAATCTTTTTATTCTCCTCAAATTCAAGGTTAATGCCAGAAATACTACCACCCCACAACGAAAATTCGGTGTTCGGCTCCGCTTCCATTATTACGTCTTCGCCAGTCCAAATTTCCAGCATTTTTTTGTTGGTCAGTGCATTGTAAACATCTTTTGGTTCGGCACCCAGGGTGTAGTAACGTTTAATTTCCTTCATATGCGATTGTTTTCTTCAAATTTATTATCTGGTTTTTGGTCAAAAATACTGCAATTAATAGTATAGAGCAAAGAACATAGAGCAAAGAGCAAAGAAACAGTGTTCAGTATACAGGATATCTGGATTTTCGGATATTCGGATTGCTGGACTTCTGAATATCAGAATGTCAGAATGTTAGAATATCAGAATTTATTGACCAAGCCATTAATCAATAATCAATAATAATTAAT
>JBFEWU010000060.1:0-16950 GCA_041546215.1 Draconibacterium sp.
GCCATCATGGTGTAAAAACCAAAGCGTTCGCCCATATTGGCAAAAAAGGCAACTATCAAACCTTTAGGATGATCTTTAAACATTTTGTATGATTTTATTAATTATTAATTTCCCTCTTATTGAATGACGACAAATATAGAAATCTTTTCATCTTGAACAACTTGACAAAGATCAGGTCCGGGGTATTGTCTTATATAATCAAGTTGTTTGTTTTGAAGTAATTTCATCAGGAATAGAATCGTGTATGCATATTTTGGATTAAAAACCTGCGAAACAAACCTGTTTTTTATAATTTAGAGAAAACAAATACCAGAAGGTAAGCTTTCTGCTTTTTACTACGGAATTACAACTTTTAAGAGGTGAAAGCCACACCATTGAGGGCTATAATTTATAAAGAGCAAAGACAAAAGTAAGTGAATATTAACCGCAGAGGCGCAAAGAAAAATCTCAGCGTCTTCGCGCCTTCGCGGTGAAAAATCAAGAGAAGTTTTATGTTGTTGAAAAGCATTGAAAATGAATACTTAACTTAAGATATGTTCAAAAAAGACAGCCATAGTCCGCCAGTTGGCGGAACACAAAGGAGAATGATTATTATTATTGGAGATACATCTGTCACCATAAAAAACAATCAATTATAATCAGATGAAACTATTTACCACAAAACAAATCGCAGAGATCGATAAATATACCATAGAAAATGAACCCATTGCCGATATTGATTTAATGGAACGCGCATCGATGCAGATTACCAATTGGCTGGTACAGGAATTTTCTACCGAACAAAAAATGTTGTTTTTTGCAGGCCCTGGGAACAATGGTGGCGATGCGCTGGCAATTGCCCGTCAACTGGCCGGATTAGGCTATAACTGCGAAGTTTATTTGCTCGATTTTGGGACGGAATTAAGAGGCTCGCCATCCATAAACTGGCAACGCCTGGAAATGCAAGGTAATGTTAAACTCTCGAGGCTTAATTCAAAAGCTGACTTTCCGGAAATAGAAAAATCGGATGTGATCATTGACGGACTTTTTGGCTCGGGATTAACGCGCCCCTTGCAAGGTTTGCCTGCCGATATAGTCAGGCAGATAAATCAAGCCATGAATGTTGTTGTTGCCATTGATATCCCAAGTGGATTGATGGGAGAAGATAATACAGGAAATATTCCTGAAAATATTCTTCGGGCAGATTTTACACTTACGTTTCAATTTCCAAAATTGTGTTTTTTGTTTGCCGAAAACGAAGAGTTTGTTGGAGAGTGGGAGGTGTTACCCATTGGGCTGCATCCAGGAGGAATAGAAAAAATAAACTCGCCCTATCATTTTCTGAGAAAGGATGAAGTACGACAATTATTGCCCTTACGTTCGAGGTTTGACCACAAAGGAACCTTGGGGCATGCATTACTTATAGCCGGGAGTTATGGTAAAATGGGCGCTGCAGTTTTGGCATCAAAAGCATGTTTACGCGCTGGTGTTGGTTTGCTCACTTCTCATGTCCCGCACATGGGGTATTCCATTATTCAAACGGCCGTTCCTGAAGCAATGGCAAGTGTCGATCGTCACGATTCCATGTTCACCGAGTTTCCCAAACTCGAGCCCTTTGCAGCCATTGGAGTGGGGCCCGGACTCGGTCAAAAACAAAATTCGAAAAAAGCTTTGTGCCAACTATTGGATACTGCAAAGGTTCCCATGGTGCTGGATGCTGATGCGCTGAATATTTTAGCCGAAAATCCCGGGTATTTAGAGAAATTACCCGAGGGATCGATTTTGACTCCCCACCCCGGTGAGTTTAAACGACTGGTTGGCAGTACAGAAAACTCATTTCAAAGTATTCAGAAACAAAAAAAGTTTTCGAAAAAATATAAATGCACGCTGGTATTGAAAGGAGCATATACCTCCGTTTCAACCCAGGCAGGTGAACTGTTTTTTAATTCCAGCGGTAACCCGGGCATGGCAACCGCGGGGAGTGGCGATGTTTTAACCGGAATCATTCTTGGTTTACTCGGACAGGGAATGGTATCGGAAGAGGCAGCTTTACTGGGGATTTATTTGCATGGTTTGGCAGGAGATCTGGCAGCCAACGAAAAGTCGGAATTTGCCGTGATCGCCGGTGATATAATAGAAAGCCTGGGAAGAGCATTTATAGCCGTTGACGATAATTCACAGAGGTAATCATGAGTCGGATATGAAAAATTACCGGTGGTATGCCACAAGTTTTTGTAATTTTTCATCCCATAAACGCAGTCGCAACGATTTCATACTCATTCGGAAAGTTACCGGTTTAACTTTGCGAAAGACCTCAAAATTGCGATGGCATTTTTCGAGGTTATAATTGGGAATACGGGCATTAACATGATGAATGTGGTGAAAACCGATGTTGCCTGAAAACCATTGCAAAACTTTTGGAAATTTTACAAAGGAACTGCCAGCAAGTGCAACCTCTCTGAAATCCCATTCTTTATCGCGGTACCAGGTAACATCTTCGTACTGGTGTTGCAGGTAGAATAACCACAACCCTGCTACTCCGGCCAGGTAAAGCACTATCAATTGCAGAATAAGAAACGGAACTATACCTATGAAAAAGCACATTCCTGTTATATAAACAAGCAGGGCAAGATTGGTGAAATACACATTGCGTTTTTCATTCAAATTCATCGAGCTTTTAGTTAAACGATTTTGAACCAGGAAAACATAAAGGGGACCAATGCCGAACATAAAAAAGGGATTGCGGTATAATTTGTAAAATAACCTTTTCCCTTTACTGCCTTTCTCATATTCTTCTTTAGTCATTGTCCATACATCGCCAACTCCACGCTTATCCAGGTTGCCAACGGTGGCATGGTGTTCCATGTGCATGCGGTGCCACTTGTAATAGGGGGTAAAAGCCAATATCCCAAAAATAGACCCTACTATTAAGTTGGCTTTCCTGGTTTTAAAAAACGATCCATGCCCGCAGTCGTGGAAAATAATGAATAAACGAACTAAGAATCCTGCTGCTATTACCGCTAATAAGGCACTTATCCAATAGGAAACCGATAATGAATATACCATGGCGATCCACAAACCAACATAGGGAATAAATGTATTTATTATTTGCCAAATGCTTTTTTTTACCCGCGGTGTAATGTATGTTTTTTGGTTTTTGTAGAACTCATCCCATAGCTTCACCTGTTCTTGCTTTTCCATCGATTCCATTTTATTTTTTTCTTATTCTATCTTTCTTTACTCTTAAACGTATTTTGTGCAATTAAGGTTTATTTTTCTGCATAGTTGTGGCAAGCAGCAAGACACAAGGAGGTACAACAACTTAACTAAACGGATTCAAATCATTAACCAAAGTATTTACAGTGCATAGTGGTTTATTTCACGCAAAGGGAAAAAGTACAGTAAAACTCGCTGAGTTTTTTATTGTTTTATCATCCCTTAGCGGGCCTTGCGAAAATATTGGCGAACTCAGTGTGAACTCCTGTTTTTAGTGTTGCCGCCCCGGAGTATCTGATGCCCGGTACTTTCGTCTTATCCCAACTCATTTTAAGAGGGAATGAAATATACTCTAAACTTATATCTGCAGCGGAGCCTATGGGTATAAATGGGTCCAATTTCCCTGCAAGGTTTCTTTTGTTAGTGCTGTTTCCAACAGGTCAAAAAAATCAAGTCGTGGAATAGGTGTGGCACCTAAGCTCTTTAAGTGTGGGGTGGCTTGCTGTGCGTCAATAAATGAAAAGTTGTTGTTTTTCGCAAATTGCACCAGGTGATAGAAAGCCACTTTGCTGGCATCGGTTTTGGTGAAAAACATCGATTCCCCGAAAAAACAATTACCAATGGAAATACCATATAAACCTCCAGCAAGTTCGCCATCAAAGAAACTTTCAAACGAGTGGGCATAGCCCATTTCATGAAGTTTCACATACGCTTCGATAATATCTTTAGTAATCCAGGTTTCGTTTTGGTCGGCGCGCGGAATGCGGCTGCAGTTGGTAATTACTTCCCGAAATGCCGTGTCTATCCTGAGTTCAAAAGTCGCTTTGTTGATCACTTGTCGCAAACTCTTTCTCAGTTTAAAATGTTCAGGGATCAATACCATGCGTGGATTGGGCGACCACCATAAGATCGGTTCGTCTTCGCAAAACCACGGGTAGATGCCCTGGCAGTATGCCGAGAACAAGAATTCAGGCGTAAGTTCTCCGCCTTGAGCTATCAAACCATCGTCATCAGCTAACTTCGGATCCGGAAATTCTATCATCAGGCACAAATATAAAAGTTGTTTAAAGTAAATCGCAAATTTCTGGATGTAAATATCGATCTTCTGCTTTCAGATCATTTCCAGGTATTCTTCAATGAAGATCCTGTAGAAAAACAGCTGAATTCAATGAATCACGATCTTTTTTGCCTTTTTTCAGATTTGCGTTAAATGCCGGATATGCGCCAATTTGGATTTAAATGACTCAGGTCTGAGGTTTTAAGTTTTTCTTCGAAATAATTTTAATATTTTTGAGTCGTTACTTTAAAGAAGACAATTGTAAAAATGAAACGATCGTGAGTATCTGCCAGCTGAGGCATCACCTTTGAAAATAAAAAATATAAAAAGATGAAATATATCGCAATATTGGTTGGTTTGCTGTTGGTCATTCCAACATTCGCACAAAAAAAGAAAAAAGACGAAGAGCCAATAGTGGTACCTGTTTATGTTGAGGGTATAACTTATGCATTACCACGCACAGGAATAAAAGTTCATGTAAAAGCTGTTCGCGAGGTTTTTGAGCCCGGGCCTTATGCCGCTTATGCAGAACAGTTGCTTGGAATCCAAAATGTAAAAATGAATACGACAACCACATGGTCCATTGCCGAGGTGAAGATGGAAACATTCTCAGAACCGGATCCTGACCAGGTTTATAAGGCGATGGGCGATGGGGCTTTTCAGGTAAGCCTGGCATCAAATGGTTGCCTGGTGGGAATTAATGCAACGGTAAACGGCGGTGATTCACCCATGGTCAGCTCGAACAAAACCTTTCAAAAAACTGATTTTGAAGATGTCTTCTCCTTCGATTATTTTACTTACACACCCGGCTATCTCCCGGGCGATTCGACCAATAATTTCCGTCCCACAAAAGTAAGTATAGAGCAAAAGGCAGCTGAGGCGGCACAACGCATACTGGATAGTCGTATGAACCAATACGACATGGCGGCATTGATGATGGACGGTGAACATCCCGACGGTAAAGCCTACGAAGTGAGTATGAATGAACTGAAAAGAATAGAAAAAAATTACATTAAACTATTTGTGGGAAGAACGACCTATAAAAAGGAAGCTTACAGTTTTGACTTTATGCCGGCATCAAAGCCGGCAAAGGGTGAGGTTGTTTTCCGAATTTCTGATGAGAAAGGACCTGTGTCTGCGTCTGATCTTTCTGGCAAACCCGTTATGATTGAGTTTGAGCAAGCAGCCGGATTGTCGAAGAAGTACAACACTTATGCTGCTTCAGAAAATCCTGTGGCGGGCCAAAAAGGAGTTTATTACCGAATGCCGGGAATGGCAGGCATAAAAATTACCTACAATATGAATGTAATTGCAACCGCACGGGCAACCATTGCACAGTTTGGAGTTGTAGCACCGGTTCCTGAAGAACTTCTGCAAGGCAACTATTCAATCGAATTTCATCCCGAAACGGGGGCTATAAAATCGACGAAACAAATCGGTTTATAAAAAACAAGGACAGTCAAATCAGCTGTCCTTTTTTGTGCATCATTTTTAAGGCATTTTATTTTTCTTACTTTTATCGGCTTAGAAAAAATTTTAACTAATAATAGAAGTATGACAAACGCGATTAAGCAAACTCTTCGTGACTCGAAGAAAGCAAGATGGACAGCGCTGGTAATCTTATCATTTACAATGTTTGCCGGTTATATGTTCACCGAAGTTATTTCTCCGTTAAAACCCATTATGGAGCGGACATTAGCAATGAATAGTACCGACTATGGCTTTATTACAAGTGCCTACGGTGTATTCAACGTTTTTCTAATGATGCTTGTCATTGTTGGTATCTTACTGGATAAATTTGGCATTAGGTTTAGTACCATTTCCTCGGCATTTATCATGATAATCGGTGGTGTGATGAAATATGCAGCTTTCAAAGAATTAATTGGCAGCCCTGATCATTTTGTTCATGTACCGATATTGAATATCGAGATTTCCACCCAGGTACTTTTTGCCGGAGTTGGATTTGCCATTTTTGGGGTAGGTGTTGAGTATGCAGGAATCACGGTGTCAAAAGCGGTGGCCAAATGGTTTAAAGGAAAAGAAATTGCACTTGCCATGGGAATGCAGGTAGCAATCGCCCGTTTGGGATCGTTTGCTCCGTTGGCATTTGGTGCTAAAATTGCAAATACTTACGATGTGCCAACCACCATATTGATTGTTATTGTATTTCTGATTCTTGGACTGGTTGGTTTCTTTTATTACAATATTCAGGATAGAAATTTGGATGCACAAATTGTTGAGGAAGAAATTGATTTGGGTGCTGATGAATTTAAGTTTTCAGATTTGCTAGTAATAATCGGCAATTGGGGCTTCTGGCTAATCGCCTTGTTATGCGTTTTCTTCTATTCAACAGTATTTCCCTTTTACAAGTACGGACCAGATTTAATGGTAAATAAATTTGGCGTAAGTGAAACCTGGGCAGGCGTATTACCCAGTTTAGTTCCTTTCGGTACTATGCTGCTAACACCTGTATTTGGAAGTATTTATGATAAAAAAGGGAAAGGAGCATCAATCATGATACTGGGTGCTGTGTTGTTAATCATTGTTCACGTCATTTTCTATCTGCCATTCGTTACCAGTGTCGTGGCTGCATTCTTTAACGTAATTCTTTTGGGAATTGCTTTCTCGTTGGTTCCTTCAGCGATGTGGCCATCTGTTCCGAAAATTATTCCCGAGAAACAATTGGGAAGTGCCTATGCCGTAATATTCTGGGTGCAAAACTTAGGCTTGTGGGGTATTCCACTTGCCGTTGGCATCGTTTTGGATAACACAAATCCGGGAGTAGCAGAAGCCAAAGCAGCCGGAGAAGCGATTAACTACGATTATCAAACCACCTGGACAATCTTTGTTGTCTTGACATTACTTGCGCTTGTAACGGCTTTCATGTTGAAAATTGAAGACAAACGCAAAGGTTACGGTTTGGAGTTGCCAAATATTGAAAAGTAATAACGAGCGGGAGTCCGAAGCCTGAAGTCAGGAGTTGGAAGTGAAATTCTTCGTGCTTCATGCTTCATTCTTCCAGTTAAAAAAATAGAAACATGAGTGAAATAAAAAATCTTCAACCTACTGAGGTTTGGAGTATCTTCGATCAAATGTGTCAGGTTCCGCACCCATCAAATCATGAAGAAATGATCCAGGAATGGGCATTTAACTTTGGGAAAAACCTGGGATTGGAAACCATTAAGGACGAGGTGGGAAATATTATCATTAAAAAACCTGCAACACCCGGAATGGAAAATCGCAAATGTGTTGTTTTGCAGGGGCATCTGGATATGGTTCCGCAAAAAAACAGCGATAAAGAACATAACTTCGAAACCGATCCGATTGAAGCCTACATTGATGGCGACTGGGTAACCGCTAACGGAACAACCCTTGGTGCCGACAATGGAATTGGTGCTTGTTCGGCAATGGCCGTTTTGGCATCGGAAACGGTAAAACACGGTCCGCTTGAGGTATTGCTTACAGCAACGGAAGAAACAGGCATGGACGGAGCAAACGGTTTAAAAGGCGGTTTGCTAGATGCTGAAATACTGATAAACACCGACTCGGAAGACGAAGGCGAATTGTATGTGGGTTGTGCCGGTGGGGAAGATGCAAACATTACTTTTACCTATAGCGAAGAAGAAGTGCCGGTTGGATTTACTTCATTGAAAGTTAGTGTTACCGGAATGAAAGGTGGCCATTCGGGGATAGACATTCCCACAGGGCGGGGAAATGCCAACAAAGTATTTTTCAGGATTCTGAATGCTGCAAGCGACCTGGGTGTTCGTTTGGCAACTATCGATGGTGGTAGCTTGCGGAATGCAATTCCACGCGAAGCATTTGGTGTGCTTGTGGTTGAAGAGGCAAAAGCTGCCGATTTTATCGCCTTGGTCGATGAGGTGGCAGGTGAAGTAAAAGCTGAACTCTCGGCTACCGAGCCCGGACTAACGGTTGATGTAGAGGAGGCAGAGCTGCCAGCTGCTTTATTGGATGAAAAAACACAGGCAAACTTAACAGCTGCGATAATAGCATGCCCAAATGGAGTAATCCGAATGAGCAACAGCATGGAAGGATTGGTTGAAACGTCTACCAATCTCGCCATTGTAAAATCGGATGCAGCGGCTAAAACCATATCGTGTGCCTGTTTAATGCGTAGTTCGGTGGATACCGCAAAGACCGAATTGGGTACGCGCTTAAAAGCAGTTTTTGAGTTGGCGGGTGCCGAGGTTTCATTTGCGGGAGCTTATCCGGGGTGGAAACCAAATATGGATTCTCCAATTCTTAAAACCATGCAGGAAGTTTATAATAATAAATGGGGAAAAGTTCCAAAAATAATGGCCATTCATGCCGGATTGGAATGTGGTATCTTGGCTGGAAACTATCCGCATTGGGATATGATTTCTTTTGGACCTACCATTCGTTTCCCGCACTCACCCGACGAAAAAGTGAACATTGCAACTGTACAAAAATTCTGGGATTTTCTGGTGTTGACGCTGGAGAATATTCAGGAGAAATAAGGAAATATTAGCCTGGCATAAACGAAAATCCTGTTTGGTCATTCAGATGGGATTTTTCATGGGCTTATGCCAGGGGCGGTTTTATGCTTCTTTTTTGGGGAATACAATCAGCTGATCCGGCGTCCCGCAATGGCACAACGTTCGTTTTGGATTGGTGGTTTGCAGGTGAAATTATAACTTTCGGGCATGAATTGTTCTGGGGGCATAAACATCTTAAGGGTAGTGCTGTTATTGTACTGAACAATAAAATAATAAAAACAAAAAGAAAAAAATGTTAACCAATAAAAAATATGGCAATTCCATTTGCAAGGGGCTGATGTTGTGGGTTTTTGCTGTTTGTGCGGGCTTGGTGCACGGGCAAACTTCAAATGGAACAGGGGGAGGAGATGCTTCGAATCCTTCAACATGGGGTGGGACTGATCAGTCGCATGTACCTTCAATTTTCGGGGGAACTTCAAGAGGTGATATTACTATTACCAGGGGCGATACAGTAACTTACGTGGGATTGGTAACTCATGGTACCGCAGAAACACTGACCATTGAAGCTGGTGCAATTCTGATTATCGATGGAGATTTCGAAACGAATAATAATAAATCCACGATGATCATCATCAATGGCTTATTCGTTAATAGTCACTTTCATATAAAAATGGGCACAGCTACGCTGGATTCTACGGGAAGATTGGTGACAAACGGGATTGTTTATCTTGATCCAAATGGAAGTGTGCAGGGGAGCGGAACGGTCTATGCGCTTAGCGTGGTTAACCGGGGTACTCTTAGTACTGATATAGATCTTTATACGTCATTTAAAAACTGGACAGGAACAAATTCAACAGAATGGGAGGTTGATAATAACTGGTCTCCCAGCGGAGTTCCTCTTCCTGAAGAACGGGTATTATTTGATCCCCTTGCAAGCAATATGCCGCTTCTTTCTTCCAGTGTAACCATTAAATCAATGTTTATTGATTCTGCACAATCCTTAACTGTTGCTTCAACAGGTGCACTTACTATCGATTCATTTTTGATAAACAATGGAACGGTTAGTATCCTGTCGGCGGCAGCCGATGCCACCGGAAGTCTGGTGCCTGGAAAATCCTATGAAGGCAGTGGGATCGTAAATGTCGAGCGTTTCCTTCCAAGTGCTGGCTGGCATTTTATCTCATCTCCCATAAGCGGTCAAAGTCTTGATGATTTTGCCACCGGGCAATTAAAAGCCAATGACACTCTGAATGCCATCGCAGATTATATTGAATCGACAGATACCTGGAATTACAATACCGATGGTGATGTCAGCGCATTTGTTGCTGCAAAAGGTTATTCAATTAGCCGAAACACTTCAGCAGGTGTTGTTACTTTTTCCGGTACTTCCATCAACACAGGAGTTCAAACCCTTAATCTTTCAGGAGAAACGGGAGTTGGACCGGGTTATGGGTGGAATCTGGTGGGAAATCCTTACACATCAGCACTGATTACCAGGCAGACAAATGGCTTTTTGGCTGATTCGGTTAATCAACTGGCCCTGGCAGACACACACGAAGGAATTTATATGTGGGACCAGTCGTTGGGCGATTATCGCGTTGTTTCAGGTGTCAATATTGGTCTTCTTGATACCACTAATACCATAAAACAGGATGAAATTGCTGTTGGACAGGGATTTTTTGTTAAAAGTGCCAGTGTGGCAGCCGAAGTTCAATTTACTCCTTCCATGCAAATCCATATGAACAATGCCTTATTTAAGTCGGCTGAAAGGCCGGTATCAGCATTGCAACTTCGTGTAAGTACTGATGTACTGAAAAATACTACTACAATTGCTTTTGTTGAGGGTAAAGGATCTGGTCTTGATCCCGGTTACGATGTAGGAAAATTTAAAGGTAATCCTGATATCGCACTCTATTCGCAACTGTTGGATGGGAACAATGATGTGGATTTCGCCATCCAAACCTTAGCTAACACATCGTACGAGTCTTTAAGTATACCCATTGGATTGGATTTAAAGGGTGGTGGTAATGCAACTTTTACACTGGAATCCACGGCTGGTTTTCCGGAAAGTGCCGTTGTTTATTTGGAAGATACGGAGTTGGGAAACAAAACGATTCTGAATCCGGAAGGTGCTGCGTATACAGTTGCCTTGCCTGACTTGAAAGGATATGGGAGGTTTAATCTGCTTATTACCGCATACACCGGCAATGAAGCAACTACAAGAGTGTATGATATGAATAAAACAGGATACAAGGTTTATTTAAACAATAATACAATTGTAGTGAGGGGCGACGCGAACCAAAGTACGAGGTTTGAGATATATGGCATCGATGGCAGAATGTGGTATCAGAACATGGCCGAAGCATCGAACATAAGTAGAATTAGTACAGAAAGTTTACCCAATGGGATCTACTTGTTGAGGATTGAAGGGAAAGGGAAAAGTGAGACCCATAAATTTGTAATAGTAGATTAAAACCGTAAAAGATGAAAAAGGAGGAAATAAGAAAGAACAGACTATTGGGTGATAAGATTAGCAGGAAGCAAGCGATAAAGAAAACAGGTATAACTGCATTGACCGCAGCATCACTGTTTTTTCTTGAAACAAAATCGGCAAGTGCAACATCTCAGGATTCTGCACCAAGACCTGGTGATAACTGGCGTATGTGAGATTCACCATTCACCCGGATTTATTAGCGATCATGTGCAAGGTTGCTTTTTTTTTGAACAAAATTTGCTTCTAGTTTTAAATATTTAATCTACTTTCATCGTATTAAATGGTTTGTTTTTGATGGTTCGCCAGCTGGCGGATGCTCCAAAGAAATTCTATAGGAGGGCATGCAGGAGAACTCGCATAATAATTCCCAGGTGTGTTAATACCTCGGCTGAAGGATATTATACTTGTTTCAACTCACATATTTTATGGATGTAATAATCAGGAAATACAATTCTTCCCATGCACTTTGGTTTCGAAACTCAAAATCGTTTTTGCTACTGGAAGAACCTGCTTTTGAAGTTTTAAAAAACCATAGAAAGAATAAGCCTGTGGAAGAAATAATTCGGATTTGCCGTGACAAATACGGACACCTGGAAGCCGATATTCAGGCCTTTGTGAACGAGATTATTGAGTATATTGAGGCCTATGATAGCCCCGGGGATAGAATTACAGTTTCAAAAAAAGAGGAAGTTGTCGGCAAGGAAATTTCGTGTACTACACCGCTTGTTGTTCAGTATAAAGTGGGCGATAAACGGTTTCAAATTGCCTTTGCCGGAGAAATGTTGAAATGTACCATACATCCCATCATCTCACATCTAGAAGCCGAGACAATACCAATGCCGCCCATTAAAATTGAATGCTTGGAATGCGGGGATATCCTGGTGCTTAAGTGTAATGGAGAATTAATTGAAGCTTTTTCGAAAGAACAAATAGAATATTTTACCGGGAGCACCAAGCAATTGCTGATTAGTTTACTTTATGGTAAGGATTACCATTACTGGATGTGTATGCTCCATGCTTCAGGAATTACTGCAAATAATAAGGCTGTGCTTTTTTCAGCAGCTTCGGGATGCGGTAAGAGCACCCTTTCGGCACTACTGAAAGCCAGGGGGTATGGCTATATATCTGACGATTTTATTGCCGCCGATAAAGCTGGACGAGCCTGGGCATTCCCCGATGCCATTTCAGTAAAGAAGGGTGCATTTAAAAGGCTATCAGAATATTATCCCGAGTTAGAAGAGATAAGAGAACAGGACACATTTATTGGTAAAACGGTGAAGTATTTGCCGGTTTCGAAGGATTCAGAGCAAGGACTACCGGTTAAGGCTTTTGTGTTTGTTAATTATACTTCCGATGGAGAATTTATTTTCGAGGATGTGGATAAAACAACAGCACTTCAGTTGCTGTTAAAAGAAACCTGGGTAAATCCTGAGCCGGAGTTCGTATCCTCTTTTTTTGACTGGATTGAAAAAACACATTTTTACCGTTTGCAATACGCTGCGATTGAAGACGCCGAGCAGGCAGTAAAACAAATTTTTGGAGAATAATGAAGAAGCTCAATATGATCTTCTGTGAAAATATTTTAGAATCTCGTTTTTGGTTTTCACTTTGCGAATTTCACGGGATAAACTAACCGCTTCAAACCCATCTTCACCCATTCCTTTTGAGCTCTTCACCCATTCGCCAATTCTTTCAAAGAAGCATGGCCCGGTCTTTCTCAGTACTTTGGCATCATTTTAATTACTCTTCCATCGGTGGTTTGCATAAAACCCATCAGGTTTGCTGTTAAACACGAATGAACCGGAATAATTTCAATTAAATCGCCCACGTTGATGTGTTTGAAATTTACCGGTGTAACTTTTAAGATACCGTGCTCCTGGGATAGTTTGGACAGGTAATTTTTGGTGTCGAGCAAAGTCTTTTCACCCTCGATATCGATGACTAATCTGCCAAATAATGGTTTCCCATCGGTATTTAATACTGTGTCTTTCGAGAAATGTACAGCACCGCCGTGAATAATGATTTCGCTGCGTGACACATGCTTTGCAACCACCGGACAAATCATTTTTATGGCAATGTCGCTAACTTGACATACGCCCAAACTGTGCTGCATTAAGTCATAAAAAATAAAGTTGCCGGGGCGTAATTCATCAACACCATCGAAGTTGCCGCAAATGCTGGCCGAGGGTGTATCTCCCATGCTAATTTCAACTTTTGGATAGTCTTTTTTGTAGCGGTTTTTTAGTCCTTTCATTTTAAGCAAAGCATCAAAATGGCGGCTGAAAATTTCGTTTGTTGAGTTGGCCTGGTAAGTATGCCCCGCGTGGGTTAAAAATCCTTTAAAAATTGTTTTTCTGTTTGTTGCCAGAATCTCCAGTATTGAGTCAATTACACTGGTTCGCGACGATGGAATTCCCGTACGATGATAGCCGGTATCGATTTTAATATAAACACCCATTTCCTTCGATGCTTTATTTGCCAGCACCTGCGCCGCTTCCCGATTTTCAACTAAAACATTAATTTTTATGGAAGCTGCCAGACGATTAATACGCTCAATTTCAAGAATATTTACTGAAAAGGCAATGGTAATGTCTTCCCAGCCGTTAGCCGCAAAATATTCTGCCATTTTAACCGAAGATACGGTGATTGCGTTAATGCCGTATAGTTTAAACCATTCTCCGATCTTGGCAGATTGGTGGGTTTTAAAATGGGGCCGAAAGCGCAGTTTGTGTTTTGCAGCTTTCTCAGCCATTCTCTCAATGTTCCTTAAGCAGGTTTCTTTGTCAACTACCAAAGTTGGTCTGATAATTTCAGTCATTTCAAATTAATGTAACGTTTTTAACTTTTTTGTTAAAGCGTTTCGGGTGGTCATTAATTTTTTAGAAATACCCACTTTGTAAATGTGTGGGCTTATAAATCTTTTGTGCTCATCGGGTAACAATGCTGAACGTGCTTCGAGGTAAGCATGAATTTCTTTGGGTGTTTGTTTTTTCAGTATTATTTTTCCCTTTTCAACTACTTTGTGAAGAAGGATTTCGTATTTCAGTTTTGCAACGCTTGTGTTTTTCTCAGGATAAACCCGGTGGTAAAGGATTTTTAGGTCTTCCGGATTTTCTTCTTCCAGTATAATTCCGTCGCGGTAGAATTTGCCTTTTTCATCGAAATAACGAAGCAATTGTTTTGCTCCCGGGAGGGTAATCTTTTCAATGTTTTCCGAGAATTTCATTTTATTTTCCCTGTCGGCTTTACAAAGTTTGTACACCCCGCCAAGTGCGGCGTCATCCTTCCCGGTAATCATTTCGGTACCAATTCCAAAGCCATCGATGGCTGCATTCTGATCTCGTAAAAGGGTTTTTATAACAAACTCGTTTAGCTGGTTGGATGCAATAATCTGCACATAATCCAACCCGGCTTCATTGAGCATCTTTCGGGCTTCTTTGCTCAGATAAGCTAAATCGCCACTGTCCAACCTGATGGCGTTTAAGCGCAATCCTTTGGATTCCATCTCCTTGCCAACTTTTATGGCATTTGGGATGCCCGATGTTAAGCTGTTGTAGGTGTCAACCAGCAAGGTTGTATTGTTAGGATGAACCTTTGCAAATGCACGAAAAGCTTCTGCTTCGCTGTCAAAACTTTGAATCCAGCTGTGTGCCATTGTGCCGGAAACGGGAATATCATAAATTTTTCCTGCAAGTACATTTGAGGTTGAGCTGGCGCCCCCAATTGCAGCGGCCCGGCTGGCGTGTAATGCCCCAAAACCATGGGCACGACGTAGCCCAAAATCGGCAAACTTTTTAGGTCCTGATATTTGTTTTATGCGAAAGGCTTTTGTGGCAATCAAAGTTTGAAAGTTCAGAATATTTAAAAGCAAACTTTCGATGAGCTGGCATTCTATAATATTTCCTTTGACGGTCATGAGAGGCTCGTTTGGAAAAATTATTTCACCCTCTTTAACGCTTTTAATATCCCCTTCAAAACGAAAATTCTGAAGGTATTCCAGAAAATCAGACTTGAAGCCTTGCGTTTGCAGAAAGTCAATATCGGAACGACTATATTTAAAATCGGATAGTAAATGTACAAAGTCCTGAAGCCCGGCATATACTGCAAAGCCACCTTTGTATGGATTTTCCCGGTAAAAGTAATCGAAGGTAGCCTGCTGGTTCTTTTTGTTGCAATAAAAGTATCCCTGAGCCATGGTAAGCTCATAGAAATCGGTATAAAGCCCTAAGTGTCCACCGTATATTGACATTATTTTGTCAGAGTTTGTTGCCAGTGTTTAAAGATAATCAAGAAAACCATTTTTAAAAAGAAAAGCCGTTTTCTAATAAAAGAAAACGGCTTGCCATATCACAATATCTGTTCAAATGAGTTTAATACTAAGATGCTCTGCATCGCTATTAGAAGGAACACACATTTGATCCCTTGTTAGCTTTGTTGAGAGGTAGTTCATTATGCCTGTTCCAGGAAGATCGTTTGTTCACGATTCGGGCCAACCGACGCAATCGAAACCGGAATCTGCATTTCATCTTCTATAAAACTAATGTAATTGTTCAATTCTTCCGGAAATTCATTTTGATCCTTAATGCCTGTCAAATCGGTTTCCCAACCGGGTAACTCTACATAAACCGGTTTTACATCGTCGTTTAATTCAAAGGGGAAATGCTCAACCACTTCACCATCGATTTCATATCCAACGCAAACCTTTATGGTGTCGAAATCGTCTAATACATCGGCTTTCATCATAATTAATTCAGTAACCCCGTTTAACATTACCGAATATTTAAGGGCTACCAGGTCTAACCATCCGCAACGACGTGGTCGCCCTGTAGTAGAACCGTATTCGTTACCTGCATCACGCAATTTGGTTCCGGTTTTGTCGAAAAGTTCCGTTGGAAAAGGTCCCATGCCGACGCGTGTACAATAGGCTTTGAAAATGCCGAAAACACTACCAATGGTTTGAGGTGCAATCCCTAACCCGGTACAGGCTCCGGCGCAAATCGTGTTCGAACTGGTCACAAAAGGATACGAGCCGAAATCAATATCCAGCAAAGTTCCCTGTGCCCCTTCAGCCAATACCGATTGGCCATCTTTTAAAGCCTTGTTGATCATGTGCTCGCTGTCCACAATTTGAAAGGATTTCAAAACTTCCACACCTTCGAACCATTCTTTTTCGCATTCATCGAGCATTTCGTGGTAGTCGAACTTGAAAAATTCGCCCAGCATGACTTTGTGATTCGCGATGCGGGTGGTGTATTTTTCTTCAAAATTATGAAGCAAGTCACCAACACGTAAACCGTCGCGGCCAATTTTGTCTTTGTAAGTGGGGCCAATGCCTTTTAAGGTTGATCCAATTTTCGAATCCCCTTTTTTGGCTTCGGAAGCAGCATCCAGAATTTTATGAGTGGGAAGAATCATGTGTGCCTTTTTCGACAAAAACAATTTTTTTGAAATATCAACACCAATTTTGCTCAATCCTTCAATTTCCTTTTTAAAAACCATTGGATCGATAACAACACCATTCCCAATTATATTGATTTTGTCGCCCTGGAAAATACCCGATGGGATGGTATGTAAAACGTGTTTAATATTGTTGAATTCCAATGTGTGACCAGCATTCGGGCCACCCTGGAATCGGGAAATAACATCGTATTTCGGAGTTAAGACATCAACAATTTTACCTTTTCCCTCGTCGCCCCACTGGAGGCCCAACAATACATCTACCTTCA
>JBFEWU010000056.1:0-17777 GCA_041546215.1 Draconibacterium sp.
CAAGAAAGAATCGGGCGTTTTGGTAAACCATTTTACATTTACAAACTTCGCAGTATGGTTGCGGGAGCCGAAAATGGAACTCCGGCACTTTCTTCGGAAGATGATTCTAGAATAACGAAAATTGGCAAATTTTTACGCAAAACACATCTCGATGAAATACCACAATTTTACAATGTAATTACCGGAAGTATGTCGCTTGTCGGACCACGCCCCGAAAGGGATTTTTACATTAAGCAGATCGTGAGACTCGCACCTCATTATACGCACTTACACAAACTTCGTCCGGGCATAACTTCCTGGGGCCAGGTGAAATACGGTTATGCATCGAATATTGAAGAAATGCTCGAGCGCCTTCCCTACGACATGGTCTATTTGAAAAACATCTCGCTTTACATCGATTTTAAAATACTGATATACACCATAATGGTGAGTATTAAAGGAAACGGAAAATAAAAACTACATTCCAAAATCGTAGTCTTGCTCAACCCTGGCAATCCGCACTTTGTAGCATTTATACCACTCCCCAATGCCTCTTTTTTGTGCTTCACGATGTTCCAAGTTCATTTTCCACAACTTTATGGCTTCCAAACTCTTCCAATACGAAACCGTGATCCCCAGATCGTTTCTGGTCGATTCTGCTCCTAAAAAACCACTTTGTTCAGCAGCAAGCTTTACCATTTTTTCTGCCATTTCTGAATATCCCTGGTCACTGTCCTTTCTTACCGAAGAAAAGATTACCGCATAATAGGGTGGTTTTGGTGTTTTTGCAATCATTTTAATTGGAATGTTTTAATGGTTTTGTAAACCGGACCCTCAGGTTTTAAAATGCTCTGGTAAAGAATAAATTCCGACACTTCTACCTGGTGATATTCAACCGTATCCAATTGGTCGACAATAGAACAAAAGCGTAATCTGCTTTCCAAATGTTTTATTCTCCCCAGTGTTAAATGCGGCCTGAATGGTTTTAATTCACGATGAAATCCGGATGCAACCACCTGCTCTTCAAGCGCTGCATGCAATTCCGACAAAGCTTCTGTCTCCGTTATTTTCACGAATAAAACACGAGGTTTTCCCTTGCTCTTGAAATAACCGGTTCCTTTAATCACCATTGAAAAAGATTTAATGTTTTCTGCCAGATCTTCAAACCGGTCCTCCAATTCATTTAGCTGCTCAGGTGTTGTTTTTCCGATGAAACGCAGTGTTAAATGAAAACTGGCCTCATTCACCCAATTGATCCGCTCATCTTTAAAAGCAGATTTAAAACTTTCCACTTGTTCCAATAGCCGTTTTTCAGGATGAATTTTTATGGCCACAAAAGTTCGTATTTCTTTTTGCATATCTACAGGTAGCCAAGTTCAATCAGCGTTACAATTTCTTCCAGTACTTTATCCTCTTCTTTGGGATCGTAACCATCTTTCAGGTTATTCCTGAAAAGCCGGGCAATTCCTTGCCAAAAGGCCGCACTAAAATCACCCCTGAAATCTTTTATCAGACTATAGGCTGTTCGTTCTGTTTCGCGGTTGATCAGTTTCAGCAAAATGCGACCATCCGAAATCGACCACTTTTTCAGTTTTGCCTTGTGCTTATCCAGCAGTTCTTTTTCCAACTGCTTCATCATTCTTTTCTTTTCCTTTTTCGATTCGATTGCATTATAAACCGGTTCGTATTGTGCTAGTAATTCGCGTGCTTCCACAGCCACCGGATACACCTTTTTCACCTTCTGCACATAACGCGAATAACGCCGGTATTGCCGTTTGTTTTTAAACTCGCGGTGTGGAAATACTACGACTTCTTTTATGTTCTTAAAAATAATGGTATCGCCATTTTCAACATAGCCCATATAAAGTTCCGATGTATCGCGTTCCTGTGCCGAAAGCGCTGTGCAGGTCAATAGAAAAAGCAATATGTAAATCCCTCTTTTCACCCAAATCTTTTTAACAACATAAAAGTAAAACGAATAATCCGTTTTATAATTATGCCTTCCCAAAGTTTGTATCTTTACCGTGTTTAAATTTAACCAAGTATAAAATTGATGACCATGAAACGAACGTGACCTGCCATTAAGCGGAGCACAAAAGAAAATGAATATGAGACGCAAAGGCGCGAAGAACTATGAGGATGCATTGAACCTGTTATGTGTAACTTAAATCAATAAACGGTTATTGCACAGAGTTACTCAAAGAAGCACAAAGCTGCACAGAGAGAAATGAAGAAGAAGAGGATGGAAGACGGGAGACCGAAGACCGAAGCAAAAGATAACTCTTTCTTGTTTGTTCTAATCCAAACAAAAGTAGCTGTCATAAATTGCAGGATTTTAGACCAAAAACCAGATAATGAGATGTAAACAAGGAATAAAAAGACCAATGTTATCGGGGAAAACCTTTGTGAAACTCCGTGCTTCTTTGAGTACCTTTGTGTTATGACTTTTCAACAAAATCTCAGCGACTTAGCGACTTGGCGCTGAAAAACAAGATATTAAACTAATTATATGCGAATGAAACGAGCATGCCAGTGACAAATATTTTAAAGGTGCTGACACAAAAGGGAATGAATATATTAATCATGCCTGCCCTCCGGTAGAGCGAGTTCCATGGGCCATAAAAAATACATATACCTTTCTGTATGTTAAGCATTGAAAAACAAGATTTTAAACTAATTATATACACATGAAAACATCCGTTCATTCTGAAATAGGAAAACTGGAAGGTGTAATTCTTCATACTCCAGGGTCGGAAGTAGAAAATATGACACCAGCCAACGCCGAGCGTGCCCTTTACAGCGATATTCTGAATCTCTCGATTGCATCGCGTGAATATGAGCAGTTCGCCGGAGTGCTTCAAAAAGTTACATCTGTATTCCAGGTGAAAGAACTGCTGGCTGAAATCTTAAAAGATGAAGAGATTAAAGCCCCGCTTTTGAATGAAATTTGCATGACGGAGCGTATCGATTTTTGTCCGGATTTACTTCATTCAACATCGGCAGAGTTGGCCAACTTACTGATTGAAGGTGTGGTTTTAGAAAAAACCAACCTTACAAACTACCTGAGTAACGAGCGGTTTTTATTACGCCCTTTGCACAACCTGTTTTTTACCCGCGATTCGGGCATGGCAATGAACGACTTTATGCTGGTTGGCAAAATGGCAAACCCTGTTCGCGAGCGTGAGTCGATCATTATGGATGCCATTTATAATTTCCATTCAAGCATCGAAACGCAAACCTTAAATCCCGGGAAACCAGGAGAAGGAATTTTGGTTAACCGTAAATCGATGATTGAAGGAGGTGACGTGCAAATTGCCCGCGACGATATCTTTGTCATTGGCACCGGGGTTCGCACAAGCACCCAGGGTATCGATTTTATTATTGAAAACATAAAACGCCTGAAAAAAGAAAAGCACCACATAATTGTACAGGAGCTGCCCGAAGCTCCCGAGTCGTTTATTCACCTCGACATGGTTTTTACTTTTTTAAATACCAACGAGTGCATGGTTTATCCACCTGTAATTTTTGGAATGAGCCGTTTTAAAACCATCCATATTGAAATTGAAAACGGGAAAGTTTTAAAAATTGAAGAGCACCCGAATATTCCGGTTGCTTTGCAAAAACTGGGCATGGATTTAAAGCCCATATACTGTGGAGGCAAAAGCGATTCCTGGATCCAGGAACGCGAGCAATGGCACAGCGGGGCCAACTTTTTTGCCTTCGAACCCGGAAAAATAATTGGTTATCAGCGTAACGTGCATACCATCGAAGAACTGAATAAAAATGGCTACGATGTACTCGCTGCCACCGATGTAATTTCGGGAAAAATCTCGCCCGATTACCATAAAAAATGTGTGGTAACCATTGCCGGATCGGAACTGGCACGCGGTGGTGGCGGCGCCCGTTGTATGACACAACCCATACGAAGAGCAAAAGTAAATTGGTAAGCAAAACTTTGAGCTTTGAGCTTTAAACATTGAATTATGCGCAAACTAAGAAATAAAGAACTCAAGCGATTAAGTGTTGACGAATACAAAAGTACTGAGAAAACGCCCCTTGTTGTGGTACTCGATAATATCCGCAGTTGCAACAATATCGGTTCTGTTTTTCGTACTTCCGATGCTTTGCTGATTGAAAAAATTTACCTCTGCGGAATTACGGCCACCCCTCCCAACAACGAAATCAGGAAAACAGCTTTGGATGCCGAAAAATCGGTGGAATGGGAGTATTTCGAAAACACCGAGGATGTGGTAAAAAGGCTTCAGGACGAAGGCTTTACTGTTTATGCCATCGAACAGGTGGAGAACAGCATTTCGTTACCTGAATACCAACCCGCGCCAAACGAAAAACCGGCACTGGTTTTTGGCAACGAAGTAAAAGGGGTAAAACAAAGTGTGGTTGATATTTGCAACGGCAGCATCGAAATACCGCAATATGGCACCAAGCACTCGTTTAATATTTCGGTAAGCGCAGGTATTGTTCTGTGGGATATTTTTCAGAAAATAAATTAACAATTTGCAAACAAGGATGCCATCTTTATTTACGCTTTGTATAAAGATGGCCCTTCCACATCCTCATTCAAACATTTTCCGTATTTTTAAGGAAAATAGATTAAACCCAAATGAATTCCCAGACAAACATGCCCGAAGAATTTTTACAATACATATGGGAAAATCGGCTTTTCCTTTCCAAAAGCCTGAAAATTACCCAAGGTGAGAAGCTGGAGATATTAAATCCCGGCAAACGAAATACCGACTCCGGCCCCGATTTTTTTAATGCCAAAATAAAAATTGGCAATACCATCTGGGCCGGGAATATTGAAATTCACAAAAAAGCATCGGACTGGCACAAACACAAGCACCAGAGCGACAAAGCCTATGAAAATGTAATTTTACATGTGGTTGAAACCGCCGACGAAACCATTTTCAGGGGCAATAACGAAGCCATTCCAACCCTGGTTTTGAAGTATCCCGAACACCTGCGAAACAATTATCAAAAGCTACTTGATTCCAAATCGTGGATTGCCTGCAGGGAGCAGTTCCATAAAATAGATCCGGTAATTCTGCAACTGGGTTTTAACCGGCTTATGATCGAACGGCTGGAAAACAAAACCGAAGAAATTCTGGCCCGGCTTCAGCAAAACAACAACGACTGGAACGAAACCTTTTACCAAATGCTGGCACGCATGTTTGGTTTTAAAGTAAATGCAATTCCCTTCGAGTTGCTGGCAAAATCGCTGTCCATCCAGGTTCTGGCCAAACACAGAAACAACTTGTTTCAATTGGAGGCCTTACTTTTTGGGAATTCAGGTTTGTTAAACAATCAACTTATTGGTGACGATTATTATTTGAAATTACGTGACGAATATTCATTTTTTTACAAAAAGTACAAGTTAAAAGCCATAGAAAGCCATTTGTGGAAATTTATGCGTTTGCGCCCGGTAAATTTTCCAACGGTACGCATTTCACAACTGGCAGCACTTTTACATACATCGCAGGCATTATTTTCAAAAATTCTGGAGATAGAAAATATTGATGAACTTAAAAAATTGTTCAGGGTTAAAGCTTCAGAATATTGGGATGTGCATTACAACTTCAATAAAAGCGCGAAAAGAACAGCAGCAAAAGAGCTGGGCGAATCTTCTGCCAATATTCTAATAATCAACGTAGTAATTCCTATTCTTTTTGTTTATGGAGAGAAACAAAACAAAGATCACCTGAAAAACCGTGCTCTTGAATTCCTGGAACAACTACCTGCCGAAAATAATTCGATCATAAAGAAATGGGGCGAACTGGGTATTCAGGCACATAGTTCATTCGATTCGCAGGCGCTACTTCAGTTAAAAAACTATTACTGCGAAACAAAAAAATGCTTAAATTGCCACATAGGGGTAAAACTGGTTTCTACCTCTTATAATCAGATTGACTAACATGAGTATAACAAGCCAGCAATACAACAAATTTCAGGAAGTATCGAGCACTACCCTCAAAATAGGACTTGGTCTGCTTGTATCCATTCTGTCTTTTGGAACTGCCGGTTATTATTACATCGAAGACCTGACACTGCTTCAGAGTCTTTACATGACAGTAATCACCATATCAACGGTGGGCTTTAAACATGTCGGACACGAACCTACCGAAAATGGAATGATTTTCACTATTGTTCTTATAATAATGAGCCTGGGTAGTTTGGCCTATGTGGGATCGAACATGGCTCGTTTTGTTTTCGACGGAGAATTGGCTAATTATATAAAAACGTACAGGGTGGACAAAAAAATTGCAAAGCTAAAAAACCACGTCATTATAGTGGGTTTCGGCCGAAATGGCGAACAGGCTGCCATGGAGCTGGAAGAAAACGGAGTGCCTTTTGTTATTCTTGACAAACGCGAAAACGTAATTTCGAGAGTACGCGCAAACGAAAACCTTTTGTATATAAAAGGCGATGCCACGCACGAAGAAACGCTGGAACAGGCGCGTATACATCAAGCTCGTGCATTAATTGCAACCACGCCAAACGACGCCGACAATGTGTTTGTCGTTCTCACAGCCCGAAGCATGAATCCGGGATTAACGGTAATTAGTCGTGCTTCGGAAGTGGAAAGCCAAATGAAACTGAAACGTGCCGGTGCCACCAACGTGATTATGCCTGAACGTATGAGTGGACAGCGCATGGCAAAACTGGTACACCAACCCGATGTGGTGGAATTTATCGAGTACATTTTACTGCAAAAAACACAGGATGTCAGCCTTGAAGAAATTCCGTGTAAAAACCTGGCTCAACGATTTATGGGAAAATCAATAGCCGACCTGAAAGTACGTGAACATACAGGAGCCAATATCATTGGCATTAAAATTAGTGGTGCCCGCTATGTCTTTAATCCCGATCCACAAATGATACTATCGCGCAACGACCAGCTTTTTGCTCTGGGAAACCCGGAACAAATAAGGAAATTAATTGAGGTGATGGAAAGCGAGGGCTAACAGAAAAAGAACTAGCGCTCAGGCTCGGCATCAAATTTTTCAATAAAATCGCTTGAAAGCACCCTGAATTCGGTACGGCGGTTTAAACGGGTTGCGATCTCCTGCTGGGCCGGTGATAATTTCAAAATGAATTCCTCGGTAAGTTCATCGTTTCGTTTCAGGAAATCATATTCTTTTGCTAAAGCACGATTTACTGTTTTTGGCCAGGTTTCACCATAACCCTTTGCCACCAGGCGGTCAGGGTTTATTCCCTTTTCAATGAGATAATCAACAACACTCTGCGCACGTTTCTGCGAAAGATCGAAGTTAAAATCGTCGCTGCCAACATGGTCGGTATGTGCCATTAACTCAATCACAATAGTAGGATTAAACACCAAAACTTCAATTAAGGTATCCAACGCAACTTTCGAGCTTTCGAGGAGCTCCCAACTGCCAAATTCGTAATTAATATTATCGACTTTAATGGGGGCATCGGTAGGCGTTAAAAACATTTCAAACCTGAAATCTTTACTATCTTCTAAACCAATCGTGTTTGCAGTGGCTTTATCGCGTAAAAAGCCATCTTTAAATGCCGCAAAAATATATTCGGTTTCCGGCTTTAGCTTCATTTTAAACTTGCCGTTTTTTGCCCGTACTCTTAGGTTAGTGCCATCGGTACCAATAATTCGCATGGTAGCACCATCAATGTGTGCTGCAGTTTCCTTGTTAAACAATTCCGCTTCAACCTGGTAAATTTTCGGGGGTACTACAAAAGAATAAATATCGTCGCCCCGCGAACCTTTGCGGTTGGAGGAAAACATTCCCTTGTTTTCTCCGGCAACAAAGGCAATTCCAAAATCATCGGCAGGAGAGTTCATGGGCGATCCCATATTTTCAACAGTCCAAACGCCATTTTCATCCTGAACAGCCTTAAAAAGATCGAGACCACCTTGCCCAATGTGGCCGTTCGATGCAAAATAGAGTTCACCATTGTCACGCACAAAGGGAAACATTTCGTCGCCAACGGTATTGATTACTGCACCCATATTTACCGGTTTACCAAAGGTCCCGCCTTCGGCGGTGGCTCGCCAAAGGTCTTTACCTCCCTGGCCACCCATTTTATCCGACACGAAATAAAGCACACTGCCATCGGGACTTAGTGCCGGGTGGGCAGCAATTATGCTGTCGCCAACTACGTCCAGTTTTATGGGATCAGACCATGAATTACGGGATTGAGAAGTGGTATACAACTCCGATCCCATGGCCTGTGATTTATCGTATCTGCATCGTGTAAAAATCATTTGTTCTCCGGTTGCAGAAAGTGTTGCTGCACCTTCTTCATCACCGGTATTGATAATCAGACTTTCATCCAGTAATTTTGGCTGCTCCCATTTTTGGCGCTGCACACCAAATGTTGCCCGAAATAAATCGGCGTACATTTGCCCGGTAACCATACTTTCCTTTTTCCCCGTTGCTGCTTTCCTGGTGGAAGTAAAAATTATCTCATTATCGCGCCCACCCACAAACACCGGAGCGAAATCACTTGCCCGGGAATTTATTTCCTTCATCGGATTGATAATGTGACGCGTCGGATTTGCCACCCACTCCTGCGTTTTACGCATGGCTTCTATCCCATCCAATGCCCTTTCGTCGCCAGGTACCGAATCGAGGTAAGTACGATAGGTTTCCATGGCCTCCTCGTATTTTTGGGTGATGCGAAGCACCTCGGCATAATTTAATAAAGCCTGGGGATCTGGATACCCCAAACGAATGGCCGACTTGTAGTTTGGAGCGGCAAAATCGTATTGCCCAATATACTTGTAACATTCGGCAATATTGTATGAATACTCAATCCTTCGGATCCTGCTCTTTTCTTTTTTACGCGCCTTTTTATAGCGTTCAATGGCTTTATGATATTCACCAATATCTTGTGAAAGTAACGCTTCACGTCCATACTTTGACGCGCCACAACCACTTAGAATAATAATTATTAAAGAAAAAACAGCTAATCTGATGTGCTTCATGCCCAATTCCATTTCGGGATGTAAAAGTAAAATATTTTTTAGAATAACGTTTGAAAGGTGTCTTAAGTATAAATACACACAAAAAGACTCCCCGAAAATGCGGGAAGTCCTTTTCTTATCATTTATAAACAAAGAGCCTATCGCACAAAAAGCAGCTCACGATACTTTGGCAACGGCCATTTTTCATTGTCAACAATTAATTCAAGTTTGTCAATGTGCTCACGAATTTCATCCAGGAATGGACGCACCGTCTGGTCGTATACTTTTGATTTTTCAATAACATCCTCAACCACATTTGCTTTTTTACGTGCTTCGGTCATTTCTTTGCGCTTGGTTTTAATGGCCGAAATGTGCCCGCCTATCTCCTTAATTAATTCCAATCGGCCACTTGCCAGTGACGTAAATTCCTCCTCAGAAAATACTTCCTTGAGATTTTTTACATTCTCGAGAAGCATGGTTTGATACTGTACAGCTGTAGGCACAATGTGGTTTATGGCAATATCTGCCAACACCCGCGATTCAATCTGAATCTTCATAATGAATTTTTCGTACTCTACTTCAACTCTTCCACTTAATTCCGATTCGTTAAAAATCCCCTGTTTTGCAAATAGTTCTTTACTCTCAGGGCGCAGGTAGGCCGCCAGGGATTCGGGTACGTTGTTGATGTTTGTTAAACCTCTTTTCTTCGCTTCTTTTACCCAGTCTTCGCTGTACCCATCCCCATTAAAACGAATGGGCTTCGAACTGATAATCAATCCTTTTAGTACCTGGAAAATAGCTTCATCCTTTTTTGTTCCCTCATCGATTAGCTTGTCAACAGCAACTTTAAATTTCTGCAGTTGATTGGCCACCAGGGTGTTTAATACGATCAGGGCCGATGCATTATTTGCGGTTGAACCAACGGCACGAAACTCAAAACGATTCCCGGTGAAGGCAAATGGTGATGTACGGTTTCGGTCGGTGTTATCTAAAATAATTTCAGGAATACGACCAATGTTTAATTTGAGTGCTGTTTTTTCGTCGGGTGTCATTTTACGGTCAACCACAGCCACTTCCATTAAGTCAAGCATTTTCGAAACTTCGCTTCCTAAAAACACCGACAGAATTGACGGTGGTGCTTCATTGGCGCCTAAACGGTGCGCATTTGAAGCCGTTAAAATACTCGCACGCAATAAATCCTGGCCATCCATAACCGCTTGCATGGTGTTAATCACAAAAGTAAGAAACTGCAAATTTGACTTGGGATTCTTTCCAGGCTTGTACACATTCACGCCGGTATTGGTTTGAAGCGACCAGTTGTTATGTTTTCCCGATCCATTAATTCCGGCAAAGGGCTTTTCGTGAAACAGGATACGAAATTTATGACGGCGTGCAATCTTTTGCATAATATCCATCATCAGTTGGTTGTGATCATTTGCCAGGTTTGCCTCTTCAAAAATGGGAGCAAACTCGAACTGATTTGGAGCTACCTCATTATGACGGGTTTTAACCGGTATTCCCAGTTTATAAGCCTCATTTTCCACGTCCTGCATGAAACGGTTGGCTCGCGTTGGAATCGATGAAAAATAGTGATCATCCAGTTGCTGGTCTTTCGACGAAGCGTGTCCCATTAAAGTACGACCAGTTAACACCAGGTCGGGACGGGCCATGTACAAAGCCTCATCGATAAGAAAATATTCCTGCTCCCATCCTAAATTGGCATGAACGGAGCTTACATTTTTATCAAAAAACTGACACACTTCGGTAGCCGACTTGTTAACCAAATTTAAAGCACGTAACAATGGTGTTTTATAATCGAGTGCTTCGCCGGTGTATGAAATAAAAATAGTAGGAATCGTTAAGGTTGTTTCACTGATAAATGCCGGGGATGTGGGATCCCAGGCCGTGTAACCACGTGCCTCAAAAGTTTGACGAATACCACCACTAGGAAAAGAGGATGCATCAGGTTCCTGCTGAGCCAGTAAGCTTCCCGAGAAAGATTCAATAACCCCTCCATCGGCACCATGTACAATAAAAGCATCGTGTTTCTCAGCGGTACCATCGGTTAAGGGGTGAAACCAGTGCGTGTAATGGGTTGCTCCATTTTCAATTGCCCATGCCTTCATGCCCTGGGCTACCTGATCGGCCATTTTACGGTCGACAGTGGTTCCCTTTTCAATGGCATCGGTCACTGCTTTATAGGCTTCCCTTGAAAGGTATTTTTTCATTTTAGCCTGGTCAAAAACCATCATTCCATAATAATCGGAAATCAAATTCTCTTCTCTGACAATAACGTCAGGTTTGCGGTTTAGCACCTCATCGAGTGCTTTAAATCTAAATTGAGCCATGATAATTTATTTAGTCTTTTTTTAGTGTCTGCATTCAAATTTACCACTTTTCTATATTATATCCCGATTTTTACCACATTTGTTGTAATTTTTAAGGATTTATTTAAATTTTGGTAGTAATTTTTAGGGGTGCCCGGAAATTAATTTAATAATTTCACGAAATATACCCCAACATTCACCCTGAAACCGAAAAAAGTTTAAAGCTTTTGGTTTTGATATTTTATGAAACATCAGTTATTTTACCCAAGAATGACGAAACAGGAGATCATACAGATTATTAAAGATCCGGCAATAAGCAAAATAAAGTTTGCTGTTGTCGATATTGATGGCATATTGCGTGGAAAATTCATCCACAAAGAAAAATTTTTAAGCGCACTGGGAAATGGCCTTGGATTTTGCGATGTAATATTTGGATGGGATTGTGGAGATAAGTGCTATGATAATGCTGAAATTACCGGCTGGCACACAGGCTATCCCGACGCCAAAGCATCCGTTGCACTTGAAAGTTTTAGAAAAATTCCCTGGGAGAATGGTACACCTTTCTTTCTGGGCGATTTTAGCGAAGCAGGTAAATATGCTTTGGAAGTTTGCTCCAGAAGCCTTTTGAAAAGAGTTGTCAGTGAATGTGAAGAACTGGGATTTAAAGCTTATTTCGCCCAGGAATTTGAATGGTTTAATTTCATAGGAACACCCACTGAGATCCATGAATCTAACTTCAACAACCTCAAGCCGATAACACCCGGAATGTTTGGTTATTCCATTTTGAGAAGCTCGTTAAACCAGCCCTATTTCAACGATCTTTTTGAACAGCTGTTGCAATTTGGCATTCCTTTGGAAGGAATGCACACCGAAACCGGGCCGGGAGTTATGGAAGCCACAGTAATTTACGACGATATTTTGGCTGCAGCCGACAAAGCCATTCTGTTTAAAACAGCAGTAAAGGAAATTGCATACCGACATCATTTCGTGGCCACCTTTATGGCAAAATGGAACGAAAATCTTCCGGGCTGTGGCGGCCATATTCACCAGAGCCTTTGGGATCTTAAGGGGGAAACGAACTTATTTTACACGAAAAACAACAAGACCGGGATCAGCGATTTAATGCAACAATACATTGCAGGACAATTAAAATGCCTTCCTGAGATTCTCCCCATGTTTGCCCCTACTACAAACAGTTATAAGCGATTACATGGTGGCGACTGGGCTCCATCTACATTAAGCTGGGGGATCGATAACCGCACTGCGGCCATTCGGACCATTCCAGGAAACAATAAATCGGCCCGGATTGAGATGAGAGTGCCGGGCTCCGACACAAATGCTTACCTGGCCATGGCAGCATCGCTGGCTGCAGGACTGTATGGGATTAAGAATAAACTTAAACTTACCATTGCACCAACAAAAGGGAATGCATATCTGAATAAAGGGAATGGCACTTTACCCGATTCTCTGGATAAAGCCACCCAGAAAATGGCGAATTCGGAAATCGCCAGGCAACTATTTGGTGAAGCCTTTGTAAAGCACTTCACGAAAACCCGGCAATGGGAATGCCAACAATTTGATAAGAATGATCCAAATTGGGAGTTGAAAAGATATTTCGAAATAATTTAGCTTATTTTTGAAAGCAGTAAACTGTATTATGCAAAAACTTGATTACGCACAAATCATAAAATTTGCCTGGAAAGAATTCGACGGCGAAAGGCACGAAATAAAAGGAGTGTTCGACGTAAGCGCACAGGTTTCTACAAACCATGTATATAAAATTTCCTTCTTCCAAAGGGAGCCGGTATTCGCTAAGATTTCAGAATATGGAAACTTCGAAGATTTTAGAGAAGACCACATCATCATTAATAATTTGGCCAACAACCTGGAGTTTCCCTACCAAACGTTTTTGGCCCAATCTTTAGTAAAAAGAAACGAACTTTTTATTTACCGTTACCACGAATTAGACCGAAGTGCGTGGGTAGTTTTTTATAATCCGATCCAAATCAGGAACAAGCTGCCCCGCCGACTTGAACCCAAACACATAAAAAAATTGGGACGTGAGCTGGCGCGTTTCCACAAAGCCTGTACAAATGTCACCAACCAGTTACCCCATTCATCGAAAAGTGTAATTACCGATATTGAAAAGCTGAAAAGAAGCATACAGAAAAAAGAAATAAAGATGTGCGATGAGCACCAGGACATGATTTTGCAACATGCCGACAGCTTTTTGAAAAATGCCGACAGGGTAAACTACACCACTGAAATTGAAACCATACCGGTTTTGGTAGACTGGAATATTGGAAATTTCTCCATAACCGGCGATGGTAAATTTTATTCGAGGTGGGATTACGATTGGTTTAGAATGTCGACCCGGGTTATGGATTTTTACTTTTTTAGCCGCGTGGTTTCGGATGTTGGCGACAAAACTGTTTTTAGTTATCTGGTCGACACCCTTATGGAGGATCGTTTTATGCTATTTTTGAAAGAATACCATAAAATATTTCCACTGACTGAACCTGAGATTCATTTAATAAAAGAAGCTTATCGCTTCTTTATTTTGAATTACGTGATTAAAGATGGGCCTTATTTTTTCAGAACAAAATACTCCAACAAACTTATAAAAGAAGCCTACAAAACTTATTTCCCGGCACTGGATGCCAATTACCGGGTTGAGAAAATTTTAAAAACATTAAAAATGTAACGAAATTATGCGTACAAGAAGTTTTCGAAGTGTGGTAAAGAATTACAAAGCCGTTTTTTTCGATGCCTTTGGCGTCCTGAAAAACCACCAGGGCTTAATTGCCGGAATTGAAGGCACCTTTAGATATTTGGAAAAAAAAGGAATTCCATATTATGTATTAACAAACGATTCCTCACGCAGCCCGGAAGAACTCTCCAACTGGTACCAGGAGCGAGGTCTGACATGGATTACCACAGACAAAATTCTATCGTCGGGGATGCTGGCCATGGAATTCTTTAAAACCAAACTCACCAACGGCAACGCAGTTGCTTACCTGGGAACTGAAAAATCGGCTCATTATATTCAAACCGCGGGACTAAAAACCGTTTCGATTGGAGATGTTGAATTGGACAAACTGGAACATATCCAGTCTTTTGCTTTTCTTGACGATGAAGGCTTTGACTGGAACAAAGACATTGATAAAACAATCAATTTATTGCGTCATAAAAACATGACGGTAATTGTTGCCAATACCGACAAAAATTATCCGGTTAACAAAAACGATATCTCGGTTGCAATTGGTGGCCTGGCCGATCTGGTAGAAAAAATTCTTGGGAAAAAATTCATTCGCTTTGGTAAACCCGATGCACAGATGTTCCTGCTGGCCTACGAACGTGCCATGCTCGATGTGTTCGATATAAAAAGAAACGAGATTTTAATGGTTGGCGATACGCTCTATACCGATATTATTGGTGGTAATAAGTTTGGTCTCGACACAGCACTGGTTCTCTCGGGTAACACTTTGCCTGAAAACGCAAAAATGAAAATTGACAGTACCGGAATAATCCCCACCTATGTGTGCGATTCGGCTGTGATCGAATTCTGAGATCCATTCATTTTTTCAAAATAAACATTCGCTTAAAGCTGCTTTAATGCTTTAAGCAAATATTTATCCTTTTTTCGCCCCTGCGATGCCACACGAATATGGTATTTATCCAGGCCCACTTTATTCGAGCAATCGCGAACATAAACACCATGCTCCTCAAGCATTTTCATTTGAATGTCGTATGCTGTTAATCCTGAGGTAATTTTCAAGAGAATAAAGTTACTTCCACTTGGGTAAACTTCTAAACCTTCAATAACCTTAAGTTTTCTATATAAATCGCGCACATCAGCAATCACCCTTTTTCGTGCCACATGATATTCCTTATCGGTATATTTTAATTGCGACAAAAAATATTCGGCTAAAGTATTAATGTTCCAAACAGGCAGCACACTCCTTATTTTTTCAAGAAATTCGGTATTTGACGTACAACAATACCCCAATCTTAACCCGGGTATTCCACAGTGCTTGCTCATGCTTCGAACAATAATCAGGTTTGGAAACCTTTCTACATAAGGGATTAAACTTGGAATTTCATCTCCCGAGAAATCAATAAATGACTCATCAATAAGCACCAGCTTTAATTGACTCATTTTTTCGAGAAAGGAGATGATCTTTTCAATTGGGATAAATTGTCCGGTTGGATTCCCGGGATTAATAATCAAAGCTGCAGACAGTTTTTCCCGGATTATCCACTGCGAATAATCATCCAAATCAAGCTGATACATACGATCAGCCGGTAACTGAAAAAGTTTAACCCGATTCGAGCTTCGAAGCTTATCAATGTATTCGCTAAAAGTTGGAACCGGAATCCCGATATTTTCAATCAGTTGATTTTGTATAATCGTAATTAGTTCAGTGGCTCCGTTTCCGATAATTAAATGATCGGGATTAACATGAATAACCGCTGCCAGATCCTTTTGTGCTAAATCAGGATTGCTCGAGGGGTATGACTTTATCACCACCGGAAGTTTTTTCTTGAGTTTTTTCAACAAGTGCTTCCCCGGATAATAAGGATTTGCAATAAAACAAAAATCGATAACGTACCTTAAGGCCTTCTCTCCAACAACGTCAACCAACGAAGGAGAGTGCGATGTCTCGTAAAAAAGGTGATGATTGATTTCTATTTTCTTCCTGAACATTGCTTTCTATTTTCGCCAAATTTGAGCAAAAAAAAGCTGCCCGTCAAAAGACAAGCAGCTTTTTAATTCGATAATAATATTAATATTTTGCTGCGTGAACAGTTTTAATAATACGCGCTCCAACTTTGTATGGATCGGCATTTGACGCAGGACGACGGTCTTCAAGGCGACCCTTCCAGCCATCCTCTACAGTACCAACAGGAATACGAATAGAAGCACCACGGTCAGAAACACCATAACTGTAATCGTGGATTGATTGAGTTTCGTGTAAGCCTGTTAAACGCTGATCGTTATATGCACCATATACCTCAATATGCTCAGGAATTACTTCGCGGAATGCTTCACAAATGGCAGTAAATACCTTCTCGTCACCACAAGTTCTCATTACACCGTTTGAGAAATTTGCGTGCATTCCGGAACCATTCCAGTCAAGATCTTTTCCCAGCGGTTTTGGATGCCATTCCACATCAATACCGTATTTTTCTGCAGTACGCTCCAGTAAGAAGCGGGAAACCCAAATTTGGTCGCCTGCATTATGAGCACCTTTAGCAAAAATCTGATATTCCCATTGTCCGGCTGCAACCTCTGCATTAATACCTTCAACGTTAAGACCAGCTTCCAGGCAAAGATCGAAATGCTCCTCAACAAGTTCACGTCCAAATACTCTTGAACCACCAACTCCACAATAATATGGCCCCTGAGGCTCAGGAAAACCACCGGCCGGGAAGCCCAATGGCAAGCGTGTTTTAGGATCGTACAAGAAATACTCCTGCTCAAATCCAAACCAAAAGTCCTCATCTTCTTCTTCAATGTGAGCACGTCCGTTGGTTTTATGAGGAGTTCCATCAGGTAATAAAACTTCAGTCATAACTAAATACGCATCCTTACGATCCGGATCAGGACAAATAAAAACTGGTTTAAGAAGAAGGTCTGATGACTCACCACCCGCCTGGTTAGTTGAAGATCCGTCGAAAGACCAGATTGGGCAATCTTCTAATTTTCCACTAAAGTTTTCTGCGATACGAGTTTTCGCTCTCAATTGCTGAGTTGGTTCCGAACCATCCAGCCAAATGTATTCCAGTTTGCTTTTCATTTGTAATTATTTTTTAATGTATTTTAGATTTTTTACAACTGTCGACCACAAAAATATGTTTAAATGAAATCTAAAAAAGCATTATTGTGTCAAATTGTAATAAATTAATAAAAAATTTACATTAAATATATACTTTTTGTCACACCCCCCTTTATTTTGCAATCGGACTTGCAAAACTACAAACAATTATCTCAGACATACCAGTTCTAAATTATAGCCCATTCGTAAAAATATACATTTTAAAATCGAATCCCCCCAAAAACACATACCCCTGGTCTCCCATTTTTTTTTAAAATCGGTCTCTGAAAATTTCAATGAAGGTGAGCGTGAATTTCATAAAGTTGTAATTTTAACTGGCTTGCCCCTACATATATGGTGCAATTTAAAACTCATGTCAAACTAAAACACTATGCGTTGGAAATACATAGGAAGAAAGACAGAAGTCCGAAGACAACAGGAATTGATTAATGATTAGTGATTATTGATTAATGTAATCAGGATTTTCAGATTTTCAGATTTTCAGATAACTTGACAACAATGACAAGGAAAAAGACCGAAGACCGAAGAAGCTCAAAGCTGAAAGCTCGAAGCTCAAAGGAAGAACGAAGACAACAGGAATTGATTAATGATTAGTGATTATTGATTAATTGTAATCAGGATTTTCAGATTTTCAGATTTTCAGATAACTTGACAACAATGACAAGGAAA